>CAMASJ010000128.1 GCA_945860685.1 Akkermansia muciniphila | reverse complement strand
TGAGGGCCTTGGTGTCGGCAAAGCACTTCTCGGCGCCGGCCTTCATCCGGGCGAAGTCCTTCTTGGGGACGATGCCGTCGGCGGCCAGCGCCTCGCTGGCCAGCATTTCGATCTGCAGCCAGATGCGCAGCTTGTTCTCGTCGGTCCAGATGGCCCGCATCTCGGGCCGCGAATAGCGAAGAATCACGCCCGGGAGACTGGGCCGAAACGGGCGTCGAGGCGAGCCGCGAGAAGTGGCGGACCGGGGAGGGAGGAAGCCTCACGCGAAAACGCGAAGGCGTCAGCGTCGAGCCAACGCCGGAGCGAAAACGCCACACCGGCCGGTGATCAACACCGCATGGCCCTTCCTCCCTTCGCGGCTTGGCGACTTGGCGCGAGGCCCCCTTCCGCATGGAAGCGGGTCAGCCTGCCGCGAGCAGGTCGGTGATCTTGATGCCGAAGCGGTTGTCGACGACGACGACCTCGCCTCGGGCGATGAGCTTGGAGTTGACCTGCAGGTCGACGGGGGCGTCGGCGACCTTGTCGAGCTGCACCACGGAGCCGACGGCGAGGTTGAGCACGTCGCGCATCGGAAGGTGGCAGGAGCCGAGCTGGACACTGACCTCGACGGGGACGTCCAGGAGGATTTCGAGGTTGGCGGATTCGGTCATGGGAGGGGAGTGGTCGGCTTGGCGATGACGTTCTGGATCTCCACGGCCATCTGGCCATCGGACGCGCCAAGGCGGGCCGAGAAGCACGGTTTGCTGGCGAGCCTCACGGAGATCTGGGAGGCGAACTCGGCGGGAAGCGGGATGACGTCGCCGACCTTGAGGGAGGCGACGTCGCGGGCCTTGAGACGGAGGCCGTTCCATTCGGCGGTGACCTCCATGCGGGTGTCGTTGAGCTTGCTGTTCCAGCGGTTGGTCTGCTTGGAACTGGTGTCGGGAAGGTCCTCGACGCCCTGCTTGAGGCGGGTGCTGAGCTGGCGGACCAGCGGCTCCAGCGTGGTGTAGGGGAAGGCGATCTGGATGGTCTCCAGGCAGTCGCCCATCTGCGCCTCGACCGCGAGGACCAGCATGATGGCGTCGGAGTCGGCGGTCTGGAGGAACCGCCCGTTGGTCTCGTGGCCGAACATCGACGGCCGGAGGTCGCGGTAGGGTGCCCAGTGCGTGCACCACTCGGTGATCATCAGGGAGATGACCTGGTCGACGAGCGTGACCTCGAGCTCGGAGAGGTCGCGGTTGCCGGCGATCGAGTGCCCGGGGCCGCCGAGGAGGCGGTCGACGATGGTGAGTCCGAGACGGGGAGGCAGGTCGAGCAGGCAGATGCCGCGGAGCGGCTCGACGCGGAAGAGCGTGAGGTGGGTGGGGCTGTTGAGGGCCTCGCACCACTTCTTGTACGGCAGCGTGTGGAGCTGGGACATCTGCAGGCTGAACTCCACCCGGAGGTAGATCGAAAGCCGGGCGGCGAGCGCCTGGATGAACTCCTCGTGGTGGATGCGCAGCTTGCGGAGCTCGATCGGGGAGAGGAAGACGGGCGTCCGGAAGTCGTAGGCCGAGATCGACTCGCGGGTGTGCTGCTTCTTCGAGCCGTCGGTCTGGTGGACGACGGCGTTGGTCTCCTCCTGCTGGACCTGCTGCAGGAGACGTTCGACCTCGGACTGCGACAGGACGTCGCTGGCCTGGGATCCCTGATCGGCTACGGCCATGGTCGTTACTGGGTGGCGAACTCGGTGAAGTAGAGGTCGACGACGACGCCCTCACCGAGGATGCCGTTGGCGATGGTGATGAGCTCGGAACGGATGAGGTTCCGGGCGCCGGGCCGTTCGAGGTCGGTGGAGGTCTTGCTGGAGAGCGCCGAGGAAAAGGCGTCCTTGAGCTGGTCCGCGTGTTCCTCGACGAGGTCCTTGATGGACGACTTCTTGCCGACGAGCGTGATTCCGACCGCGAGGTACCGGGTCCCCATGGTCCCGGCGACGTTGACGATCAGCTTCGAGGGGAGCGGCGCGAGGACCTTGCCGCCCTTGCCGGCGGGCTTGGCGTCGCCGTGGCCCTTGTCGGCCTTGGCGTCGCCGCCGTGCGACTTGTCTGCCTTGGCGTCACCGTGGGCGGCATCCGCCTTGGCGTCGCCGTGGCCCTTGTCGGCCTTCTCTTCGCCATGGCCCTTGTCATCGGCCGCGGCGTCGCCGTGGGCCGCGTCGCCGTCCGCCTCGCCGCCGGCGGCATGGGCGTCGACGGACGACTTGGAGTTGAGCTTGGGAAGGATGACGAACTGGGTCATCGCGAAGGCGATGGCCGGCATGAGGACGATGTTGAGGATGAGGGGCAGCATCGACTTGATGCCACCGCCACCACCGCCAGCGGCGGCCTCCGCGGGTTTCGCGGCCTCCGCCGGCTTCTCTGCTGTTGCTGATGCGGCCATGAAAGGAAGGGGTTCAGCGCTTCAGGTTGATGAGCTCCTGGAGGATCTCGTCGGACGTGGTGATGATCTTGGCGTTCGCCTGGTAGCCACGCTGTGTGACGATCAGGTCGGTGAACTGGGAGGCGAGGTCCACGTTGGCCTGTTCCAGCGCCTGCCACTTGATGTCGCCGCGACCCCCGGTTCCCGGAGTCCCGAGACCGGCCGGACCGGCGCCGTCGAGATTGGAGAAGCGGTTGGAGCCGACCTTGGTCAGGGCGCCCGGGTCGCTGAAGTTCTGGACCTGGATCTGGCCGATCTGGATCGGGGCCGGGGCCGGGGTTCCGGCGGTGGTGCTGCGGAGGGTCAGCATGACCTTGCCGTCGTTGGCGATCTGCCAGGAGACGCCGGCGGAACCGGCGGGCAGGTTGGCGGGATCGAGGGTGATCTTGATGTCGCCGGCCACGCCCGCGGCGTCGAGGCCCTGGACCCGGAGACCGTCCTGGCTGACCAGGAACCCGGAGGTGTCGAGGCGGAAGTCGCCGGCGCGGGTGGCGAACGACTCGCCGGTGACCGAGTCCTTCACGACGAAGAACCCGTTGCCCTGAATGGCCATGTCGTAGGGCTGGCCAGTGCCGGCGATGACGCCCTGGGTGAAGGAGTTGGAGACGCCGGCGGTGGAGACCCCGTAGCCGATCTGGGCACGCGAGTTCAGCATCGAGCTGAAGCTGTCCGCGGCATGGGTGGTGGCGGCGCGGAATCCGGTGGTGTTGACGTTGGCGATGTTGTTGCCGATGACGTCGAGCCGGTTCTGCTGGTACTGGAGGCCGCTGACGGCGGTGTTGAGGGAGCGGAGCATAGGATCAGGGGATTGGATTCGGCGTTTTGTTGAAAAAGGGTGAGGCGGGGATCACGGGCGGTAGACGGGGCCGACGACCAACGGGTCTTCGGGATGGGGCAGCGACACGGTCGGCTGGGTCGGGGTCTCGGTGAGGATCTGGAGGGACTGGACCGCGGAGGAGTCGTAGGCGGTGCCGTTGACGACGACCATGGCGCGGCCGGCATTGGGGCGGACCTCGGTGACGAGTCCCTGGATGTTGTTGCCCGAGATCGGGTCCTTGATGTTGACGACCTGGCCCAACAGGAGGCTGGCCTGGGATTCGGTGAACTGGGAACGGAGGCCCTCGATGTCGGACTGCATGGCGCGGGTCTGTTCCAGCGTGTTGAACTGGGCCATCTGCGCGATGAAGTCAGTGTCCTTCTGGGGATTCAGCGGGTCCTGGTAGCTGAACTGGGCGGCGATGAGCTTGAAGAACTCGTCCTGCCCGAGGGTCTTGACCGGGGTCCGCTGCGACATGGACGCGCCGGACGGATCGGTGATGACCGTCTGGCCGAGGGTCGGGGCGTTTCCGGCGAAGCGGGCCGGGTTGGTGTCGACGATGGTGGACATATCAGGCCCAGGATTCGAGGAGGTGGCGGGTGCCGCCGACGGTACCGGATGGCGGCGAGGACTTGGCGGCGGCGGACCGGGAGGATTCGCCGGGGAAACCGAAGGGAGCGACGTCGCCGCGGAGATCCTGGGGATTGTCGCGTTGTCCGGAGCGTCCGCCCGAGCGGGAATCGGCAGCGCCATACGAGGACGGTTCCGGGTTCTTCCCGGCCAAGCCCGCGGTAGGGGCTTCGTTCAGCGGAAGGAGGGCGATGCCTTGGGCGAGCATGTTCGACTGGAGTTCCGGCCATCCGGCCTTGAACGCCTCAAGATCCCCACGTTCCAGGGAAGCCCGGACCTCGGCTTGGCCGCGATGCAGGCGAAGCTCGATGCGCAGTTCCGAATGCGCGTCAGGTCGGACCACGGCGGAAAGCACACCCGGTCGGAACTGCCGAAGGATGTTGGCCTCGGTAGAGATCAACTCGGCGAACCGGTCCAGTCTCGGAGCGGAAGGCGTCGCGGGGCTACCGGCCTCGGAAGGCGCTGGGTCGAAGCGTTTCACGGAGGGTTCTTGGGGGATTGGGAGTTGGGGAAAGTCCGATGCCACCTCGACCGCAGACCCAGTCCGGGACATTTCTGCCCGGCCCGGCATCCGGGTCTCCCCGGAACCGGCAAATTCGGACTGGATTGCGCTGTAGGCCATCGACATCCCCCCTGCAGCATCGGGTGTGCCGAGCCCCATGGAGCGCTTCCCCAGCCCTTCGGAGCGCGGCCGCAGAGACGAATCCGACGGCGGCTCATTCCTCTCGTTGACAGCGGTTTGCGCTGATTGTGACCGAGGTGCTTCGAAGACGACTTCGCCATTGGACTCGGGCGCCGGCTTGGGGGTCGACCCGGCGATTTCAACCGGGCTGGAAGGCACCTTCGCCGCCGGTTGCCAGCCGAGGTTTTGGGCGGACTGGACGGGCAGCTCGCGAACCTTCCCGGAGTCGGCGGCCAGGTTCTGGGACCTCTCCGTCGAGCCCAAGCCCACCGCTTGGCGGGTCGGTACGGGTACGGCACCGGAGTCGGCAACCCACGAACCTCGGGGCGCATCCGGGCCGGCTCCTGCGGGCGTCGAAACCCAGGTGGGCGACACCGGCGCCGCGGCGGCCGGCTGGCTTCCAACCGGCAACTCCTGGAGGCGTCGTTGGGAGTCACCTGAGACGGCTACCTCAATGGAGGTTCCTTCGAAGCAGGATGATCCATGTCCCGTCGGCAGGGGAACCGCGGCGGATTTCGGTCCATTTCGTTCCGGATCCGGTTCCTTCAGTTCGCCCTCGCCGATGTTCGAAGGGGCCAAAGGGGTCGGCGAAACCAAGGATGCGGTCCATGGAGGCAACTGGGTGCGGACTGGTTCCGAGGAGAAGTCCTGGACTCGCGACGTTGCCGGCATCTCGGGAGCCGCGGTCGGGAAATCCGGATACGGAAAGCCGAATGCCGGATCGAAACCCAGGATCTGGTAACTGGTCAGTGGGCTTTCGTGCCCTTGCGGAGGTGTGGCGACGTCCGGGGAGGGGCCGTTCGTCGGACGATCCGGCACAGGCTTCTTTCGAGAAACGGATTCAACTGCTCGGTGCGGCTTCTCAGCGCCGTCCGAATGGTCCACTGGATTGGAACCAGAAGGCCGCAACGGCGTCTCCGAATTCCACTCCGGCTTCAGGCGTATCCCCGGGGGCCCAACCGGCGCCGGATCAAGTGGAACCGTGGAAAGGGTTGGCTTCGATTCGGACGCGGTGGCGGTTCCCCTCGGCAACCGGGGCACAGGAACTGGGTCAGAACCGGCATCCAACGCCGCACCATCCGTGCGGGTGGGCCGCATGGGTGTCACGGGATTCTTCTCTTGCCCCGGATGTGTCCCGGCGGAAACCGAAGGCGCCGGATTATGTGGAACCGCGGAAATGGTTGGCCTCGATTCGGGCGAAGTACCGGTTCCCCTCGGCAATCGAGGCGCAGGAACCGGGTCAGAACCGGCACCCAACGAGGTTTCCAGAATCGCCGCATCATCCGGGCGGAACGGCCGCTTCAGAATCGCCGACGGTACCGTCTGAGCCGGATCGCGGGGAACGACGGCAGGGGACGGCCTCGATTCGGGCGCGGTACCGGCTCCCATCGTCAACCGGTTGGCTGTGGCCGGGCCGGCCACCGGATATGGCGTAGCCGGATCCACATTCGGAGTCCACTTCCCACCGGCGCCGGATTCGCGGCGCTCCAACGGCTTCGCAACCGAGGTGTCGATCGTGGAGGAGGCCGGGGAGTCTTCCAGCAGGGACGCGGTGGCTTCAGGGTTCGTCGGCATCCACGTCGTCACCACATCGATCGAGGGCGGGAGCGGCAGGGGGCCCCATGGAGCGGGAACCGGGACCGCGAGACCGAAGGCGACCCGGGCCGGATCCGGATCGTCGGCTGAGGTCGCGATGGGACGTCGCGGTCCGGTACGCGGACTTTCCGGAGAGGGCGCGGGTTCCCGGGTCTCAGCCGTCCCCGGGAAGGCAGATTCAGCGAACGCCTCCACGCCTGCGTTGCCGCCCGGCTTGGAAGCCCGAAGAAGCGCCTGGGTGGAGTGCGGTTTCGAGGTGGAATCCGGCAGGAAACCTGGAGGAATGGGACCTGCGGTCGGCACGGGACCGGCCTGCAACAGGGCCGCATCCTGGACGACGGGGACCGCAACGGCGGTGACGGCGGCCGGCGGTGAGGCGACCGAGCCTTGGCCGGAACCGAGGGAACCCTGGAGCAGCCGGCCGAAATCCGCCCCGGCGGCAACCCCACCTTCGGCGGGTACCGGAACGATTGCGGGGAAAGCGTTGACCGCGTCCTGCGGGGAGATGAGGGAGAAGGCGTCCGTGCCGGGAAGGCTGGACGAAGTCATTTCTTGGCGGTGCTTTGCATCAGTCGAAGACGGCGGGTCAGTTCGGCGGCGCTTTTCACGCCGTCGTTGCCGGCCTTGGACATCGCGTCGAGGACGCCGGCCACGACGTCGTCCTTCATCAGGTAGAGGATCTTGGCGGCCATGTCGGGTTCCAGTTCGAGGAGGACCTTGGAGGAACCGGCGGGCTCCATGGCGGCGTAGGTCTTCGCGAGCCGCTTCAGGTTGAGCTGCTCGTCCTCCTTCATCTTCAGGATCGAGGACTCGATCTCCTGCCGCAGCCGGGCAACCTGCTGGGTGATGGCGGATAGCTCCAACCGCTCGGCGAGGATGCGGGCCTCGAGCTCCTTGAGCTCCTTCTCCTTCGAGTTGAGACCGAGCTTCTGGTCCTTCAGCTCCTTCACGAGGTACTCCACGTCGGGGTTGAAGTAGGACCAGGAAGGAGGCGGGTTCTTCGGGTCCAAGGTCGCCGGAGGCAGGCTGGGATCGTGGGCCTCATCGCCTCCCAATGCCGGCGGCGCCGGGGGAGGAGGAGGCACGTAGCCGCGGATCATGAGAACCGCGGTGGTCGCGAGGTAGAGGAGACCTCCGACCAGGGAGGAGAGGAGCGGGCTGGAAAGTGCCTTCATGTTGGATCAGGCCGCGCGGGCGGCGAAATGGTGGGGAACGCGGCGGAGGGCGATCTCGTCGAGGCGTTTCTGGTCCTCGCGGAGACATTCACGGTCGTGGGCCTCGCGTTCGCGGACCTGGAACTTCTCGACCGACTCCCGTTCGCGACGGGCCTCAAGCACCTTGGCCAGGGATCGGGCGACGTCGGCCTCGGCGCGGGTGACCGCGACGGCGGCCTCGGCGTGGTCCTGGTCCAACCGGCTGCCGTAGCCGTGGAACTGGGCGAGGACCGAGGCGGAGCAGCCGCACGAGACGGCCTGGCGGAGGTCGACGCGGAGCGCCTCGATGGCGCCTGTCACCGCGTGGAGCCGGTCCAATGCGGACTGACGGGCGAGCAGCACCTTGGCGTGGTCCTGAAGCGACTGTTCCTCGCGGCGACGACGGAGATCGAGCAGCGCGGCGACCTTGGAACGGAATCGTTTCATGGGGATGGGGAGTCGGTGGGATCAGGGCTTGCGGCCGGCGAGGGCGTCCCGGAGCAGGTTCCATCCGTCGGCGGGCTGGAATCCGGAGTCGACCCGTTGACGCAGGAAGAGGTCGATCGCCTCGCGGAGCCGGATGGCGGCGTCGACGGAGGCGTTCGAGCCGGCGACGTAGGCGCCGAGGTTGATGAGGTCGGCGTTCTTCCGGTACACGGACATCAGCTCCCGGGCCCTTCCGGCGACGTCGAGCTGCTCCTGGGAGCAGAGGTCGCGGGTGAGGCGGCTGATGCTCTGGAGCACGTCGATCGCGGGATAGTGGTTCTGCTGGGCCAGGAGGCGGTCGAGGACGATGTGTCCGTCGAGGATGCCGCGGACGGTGTCGGCGACGGGCTCGTTCATGTCGTCGCCCTCGACGAGCACGGTGAAGAAGGCGGTGATGGCCCCGCGTTCGCCGGCACCGGCGCGTTCGAGGAGCTGGGGAAGGAGCGCGAAGACGCTCGGGGTATAGCCGCGGGTGGCCGGGGGTTCGCCGACGGCGAGGCCGATCTCGCGTTGGGCCATGGCGAAGCGGGTCACCGAATCCATCATCAGCAGCACCGACTTCCCGGCGTCGCGGAAGTGTTCGGCGATGGCCATGGCGGTGTAGGCGCCCTTGAGGCGGGAGAGGGCGGGTTCGTTGGAGGTCGCGACGACGACCACCGACTTGCGGCGGCCCTCCTCGGAGAGGTCCTTCTCGAGGAACTCGCGCACCTCGCGGCCACGTTCGCCGATCAATGCGATGACGTTCACGTCGGCCTCGGCATGGGCGGCCATCATTCCGAGCAGCGTCGACTTGCCGACGCCGGATCCGGCGAAGATGCCGAGGCGTTGGCCGCGTCCGACGGGGATGAGGGTGTCGATGGCCTTGATGCCGGTGCCGAAGACGTCATGGATCCGCGTGCGGCGAAGCGGATGCGGCGGGGCGGCCATGCAGGGCGCGAGGCCGGACGGGCGGATCGGCGGGAGGGTGTCGATCGGTTGGCCGAGACCGTTGAGGACGCGGCCGAGCAGCTCGTCGCCGACGGGCACCTCGAGCGGGCGTCCGTAGGCGACGACCTCGGAGCCGGGGTGGATGCCGCTGAGTTCGCCGAGCGGCATGAGGAGCACGCGTCCCTCCCGGAACCCGACCACCTCGGCGAGCGTGTGGCTGTCATGCCGGGCGCTCTCGATGCGGCAGATCTCCCCGACGGCGCAGAGCGGTCCCTCGCTCTCGATCACGAGGCCGATGAGCTGGACGACGCGGCCGCGCTTCTCCACGACGCGGGTGGCGCGGACACGGTCGAGCACGCCGGAGAGGCGGGACAGGGTCGGCGTGGGAGGCGGAAGGCTCATGACTCGATGGCCTGGCGGAGCAGCTCGAACTTCACCTCGCGCCGGGCGTCGACGGCGCCGAAGTCGGTGTGGACCAGGCAACCGCCGCGGCCCACCTCGGGGGAGGCCTCGAAGCGGATGCGTTCGCCGCCGATCTCCTCGTGCTTCAGCGGGCTGTTGACCGACTCGATCAGGGCGAGGTCCTCGGGATGGAGAAGCACACGGACACGACCGGTCTGCTCCAGGGAGGCGAGGGCGTCGCGGACGGCGGCCTCGACCATCTCGGGGGAGATCTCGATGCCGTTGACCACCTTGCGGGCGGTCTCGAGGGCGATGGAGATCAGGGTCTGTTCGCATTCACGGACCACCTGCGGGAGGGTGGCGGAGAGCTGTTGGAGCAGGCCGTTCTGGAGGTGCTGCAGGTCGGCCCGTTGTTGGACCAGCTGTTCGCGCAGGGAACGTTCGCCGGCGTCGACACCCCGGGCGAAGGCCTCCTCCTCACGGCGTCGCCATCCCTTCTCCAGCTCGGCAAGAGAGAGCTGGACGACGCGGACCTCGCGGAGGGCTTCGGTGAAGGGGATGCGCTGGGAATCGGCGGCGTTCATCTTCAGTTGTCGGAGGAGCCTTCGCCGGCGGCCGCCTCGTCCTCGGCCTCGACCTTGCGGACGATCTCGATGATGCGGAGCTGGGCGGTCTCGATGTCGCGGAGCTTGAGCGGACCCATGAAGCCCATCTCCTCCTGGACCGTCTCGGCGGCGCGCTTGGAGATGGCGCCCAGGAGGGCCGTCTTGAGGGCGTCGGAGGCGGTCTTGAGGGCGATCGCGAGGTCGCGCATGTCCACCTCGCGGAGGACCCTCTGGAGCATGGGGACGTCGAGGTTGGCGACGTCCTCGAAGGTGAACATCTTCTGGCGGATCGCCTGGCCGAGCTCGGGGTTGCGTTCCTCGATGTTGATGAGGAGCGACTTGCTGAAGCCCTTGTCGAGGGAGTTGAGCAGGTTGGCGGCGCTCTTGAGTCCACCGGTCTGGTTGAGGGCCCGGGTGCGCTTGGTGCCGAGCTTGCGGTTCAGCACCTCGACGACCTTCTCGACGATCTCGATGGGCGTCGGGGCCAACGTGGCGAGGCGTTCGACCACCTGTTCGCGCACCTCGCTGCGGAGCATCATGAGGAGGTTGGAGGCCTTCTCGGGAGGCAGGTAGCTGATGATGAGCGAGATGGTCTGGGGCTGCTCGTGCTTCAGCAGGTTGAACAGCTGGCGCGGCTCCAGCTCGACGATCTGGGACATCGAGGAGACCGGGGTGCGGGTCGGGGAGACGCGGCTGATGACGTTGGCCGCCTTGTAGAGGCCGAGGGCCTTCTCGAGGACGGACTGGGTGAAGTCGATGCCACCGCGCAGCGAGGTGCTGGCCTCGAGGGCGACGTCGGTGAACTCCTGCAGGACGGCGCCCTGGAGCTCGACATTCAGCATCCCGACCTTGGACATCTCGGCGCAGATCGCCTCGACCTCGTCGGGTTCGAGGTTGCGGAGGACGGTGATGGCGGTGTCCTCGCCCAGGATGACGAGGAGCATGGCCAGTTTCTGGATCCGCGTGAGCCGGGGGAACTCGGCGGCGGAACTCGGGAGGGTTTCTGGAACAGGTGCGGCCATGGTGTGTTATTTGGCCTTCTCGCCGCCACGGATCATCCAGGTCCGGAGGGCATGGGTCATGTTGGCCGGGTTCTCCCGGACCAGCTGGGTGAGCATCTCGGTGGTCATGACGAAGGGCTGGACCTCCTCCGACTCGCCGTGGCCATTGGAACCTCGATGGCCGTTCCCGTTGGATTCGCCGTAGCCGACCGGCACGCCGATGGGGATGTCGTCGACCGGGGTCTTCTGGAAGGCGCGCCAGAAGGCGACCAACACGACCAGGCCGACCGCCGGGAACACGGCGTTGCGGGCGAGCTCCATCCAGAAGCGCTGCCGTTCGGTCTTCTCGATCTGGACGGCCATCTCGCGGGCCGGCTCGTCGTTGTAGGCGATCTCCTCGACGGTGAGCTCGTCGACGCGTCCGTCGGCTCCCTTCTCCTGGATGCCCAGGGCGGCCTGAACGCCGCGACGGATCTTCAGGAGCTCCTCGGGCGTGCGCGGGGCGGCGACGCGGTTGGTGCCGACGGTGGTGAAGGCGAGCGGGATGAAGACGGCGGCCGAGATGCGGCGGACGCGGCCGGGGACCTGGTTCTGCGTGATGGTGGTCTGGTTGATCTCGTATTGGTTCTGCGTGACCTTCTTGAGCGTGTTGTTCCGGGTCGTCGGAACCGCAGAGGCGTTGGCGACCTGGTTGGTGTCGGTGTTGGCGTTGGTCGGGGTTCCGGGCACGCCGCCCGAGGCCTGGGTGCCGGTGGTGTTGTCCACCTTCTCGTCGGTGGTCGTCGCGCTGCGCAGGACCTGGCCTTCCGGATCGTACTTGGTCTCGTTGCGCTGCAGCGTGGTGTAGTCGAGGTCCACCGCCACCCGCGCCAGCACACGACCCGCACCGAAGAAGGGCGACAGCATCGTCTCCGCCTGCCGCGCCAGGTAGCTTTCGTACTCCTTCTTCTGCTTCAGCTGCGTCGCGCTCGCACCCGAGATCGGGTCGCTGTCGGTGTCGTCGGTGAGCAGCGTGCCGAGGTTGTCGGTCACGGTGACCAAGTTGGGGACGAGCCCCTCGACGGCGTTGGCGACCAGGAACCGGATCGCGTTCACCGCGCCCTTGGAAACCGGGACGTTCCCACGGAGCTTGATGAAGACCGAGGCGCTGGGCTTCTTCTGGTACTCCACGAGCAGCCGGTTCTCCGGCATCACCAGCAGGACCTGGGCGGAGTCGAT
>CAMASJ010000127.1 GCA_945860685.1 Akkermansia muciniphila | reverse complement strand
TGCTCCCGTTCCCTGCTGCGGCTGTTCGGTTTCGAATGGACGGTGGAAGGGGCGCATCCGGGACGCGGCATCGTGGTGGCGAATCACCTGGGCTACATGGACATCGTCCTCTTCGCCGCCATCGGGCCCACGGTTTTCGTCTCCAAGAGCGAGGTGGGCGGTTGGCCCGGGATCGGCACCCTCGCGCGGTTTTCCGGGACCATCTTCCTCAACCGCGCCCGGAAGTCCGACTTGGCCCGCGCCGCGGAGAAGATGGGGAAGGTCATCGCGGATGGCGTCCCGGTCCTCTTCTTCCCCGAGGGCACCAGCACCGGTGGCGACCGCATCCTGCCCTTCCATGCCGGCCTCTTCGAGCCGGCGGCGTCGCACGGCTGGACCGTGACTCCCGCTTGGATCGGTTACGAGCTGGAGGACGGCGTGGTTTCGGAGGAGGTCTGCTACTGGCGCGACATGACCTTTTTCCCCCATTTCCTCAACCTGCTCACATATCGCCGCGTCCGGGCCCACATCCGCTTCGGGCAACCGCTCGCCCCGGAGACCGACCGGAAGGCCTTGGCCGCCGCGGCCCATTCCGCGGTGACCCGGTTGGCGCAGGCGCGGTGAGATCCCGTCCGGTGGGGTGACGTGTAGGGCGTTCGGAAGGAGATCCGGTTGCGGAACGCCGGGTTTCGTTACCGGAATGCGACATCTCCGCGACGAACGGTGTTTCCGCTTGAGCCTGCGACGGCAATCGGGCTTTTGGTGGGTCGAGGGAAGTGCCGCCGCCATCGCCCCAATGACCTTCCGTTCGATCTGGATATCCGACATCCACCTCGGCTCAAAGCACGCCCAGGTCGACGCCTTGCTCGACTTCCTGAAGCATCACGACTCGCAGCACCTCTACATCGTCGGGGATCTCGTCGACGGCTGGGAGCTGAAGCGGCGCTGGTATTGGAGGGACGAATACAATGTCCTCCTGCAGAAGATCCTGCGCAAGAGCCGGAAGGACACGCGGGTCACACTGATCTACGGCAACCACGACGAATTCCTCGAGAACTTCGCCGGAGTCCGGTTTGGTTCGGTTCGGCTCGTGGAACGCTGCGTCCATACGGGCGCGGACGGACGGAGGTACCTGATCCTCCATGGACATCAGTTCGACGGGCTTGTCGGCTTCAACCGCCTGCTCGAAAAGGTGGGTTCCCGGATTTACGATTGGATCCTTTCCCTCAACACGCTTTTCAACCGCGTTCGGCGCCGGTTGGGATTCGGGTACTGGTCGGTATCGGCCTATCTGAAGTTCCGCGCCAAGTCTGCGGTGAAGTACATCACCAAGTTCGAAGAAGCCGTGGTCCGGCTCGCCACCACCCGCGGTATCGATGGCGTCATCTGCGGCCACATCCACCGCGCCGAGATCCGTCAGATTGGCGACACGCTCTACCTGAATTGCGGTGACTGGGTCGAGAGTTGCACCGCGCTGGTCGAGGAGATGGACGGCTCGATGCGCATCATCCATTGGGCCGCGCCGAAGTCCTCCGCTTCTTCCGGGGAACCCAAGGTTTCAAACGACGATCATGAAGGTGCTGTTCGCGGTCCAGGGCGAGGGACGGGGTCACATGACGCAGGCGATGGCGGCGGCGGAGATGCTCCGCTCGGGCGGCCACGAGGTCGTGGGCGTCGCGGTCGGGACGAATCCCAGCCGGAGTTTGCCGGATTTCTTCGCAAAGTCCTTTGACGTCCCGCTGCTCGTTCTCGCCAGCCCCGGTTTCATCTACCGGGAGGGGCGTTCTGTGGACCCGTTCCGGACGGCCACGCGGATGTTTCGGGACCTGGGCACCTATCGTCGGTCGTTGAGGGACCTCGACGACCTCGTCGCGCGGTGTCGTCCCGACGTGGTGGTGAACTTCCTCGACCCGGTCACCGGACTCTGGGCCGGCACGCGCCGTCGCGCAAACCGTCCTCCCGTGGTCGCCGTCGGACACCAGTTCCTCCTCCGTCATCCGACCTACGTCCGGAAGGAAGGCGGCTGGCTCCAGACCTTCGGACTGCAACGGTACGTCGACGTCGTCGGGCTCGGCTCCCATCGCCTCGCCCTGTCCTTCTACGAGACGAACGACATGCCCGAACACGACACCACCGTTTGCCCTCCGCTGCTGAGGCGCGCGGTTTCGCATCTTCCGGTGACGCACGGCAGGCACATCGTCGCCTACGTCATCAACCACGGCTACGCGGAGGACATCCGGGCTTGGCACCGGAAGAATCCTGGCGTCGAGCTGCACTGCTTCCATGACCGCCCTGGTGCGCCGGAATCCGAGGAGGTCGGCGGCGGGCTTTGGTTCCATCGCCTGCACGGACAGCGCTTCCTGGAATACATGGCGTCGGGCCGTGGCGTCGTCTGCACGGCCGGCTTCGAGTCGATCTCCGAGGCGGCCTATCTCGGGAAGCCCGCGATGGTGGTCCCGGTCGAGGGCCACATCGAGCAGCAGCTCAACGCCATCGACGCCTGCCGGTGCGGCCTCGCGGTCCCCTCGACGCAGTTCGATATCGGACGCCTCTTGGAGGCCGCGCCGACCACCGGTCACCAACGCTTCCGTGAATGGGTCGACAGGGCGGAAGGAATCTTCCTTGGAACCCTCGAACGGGTCGTCGGGCCCCGGGCGAAATCCCCGGGACGTCCCAAGGTTCCGGAACCCTGCCCCGTGCAGGAAATCGCCGCCTGAGTATGCCCCAGGCGGCGCCGGTGGATCACGGAGCCGACACCAGCGCGGCCTGAGCCAAACGACGGGCGATGAACTCCCGCACCTTCGGGATGCGGCAATCCTTCAGCAGCGTCTCCGCCCGGACCGGGTCGGTCGCGACGCAGCCCTCGATGGCGTACCAGTACATCTTCGGGAGGTTGTGGTCGCCTGCGTCCTCGGCGTGCGCCAGCAGGGCCTTCGCGACCTCCCAGCGGCGATCCACCGGGATCCGCTGCAGCGCGCTGGCGACATAACGCCGCACCACCGGCGAGGGATCCGATTCCGACAGCGTCCCGAGCGCCTGCGTTGCGCCGTCGGCCAGGTCCGAAAGGCGTTCGTCGGAGTAGAGCAGGGCGGAGTGCTCGAAGAAGGTCTGCACCGTCCAACCCCGGATGGTCGCGTCCGGATCCCGCCCCCAGCGTCCGGCGTCTTCGGGCGTGATCTGGCCGGTCACATGCAACGCCCAAAGCGCGCGCAGCCGGGATACGGCGTCGCCCGTGCCGTCCATGGCTTCCTTCAGGCGTTCAATTCCTTCGAGCCGGGCTCCGCCCTTCTTGAGGCGCGCCAGCGGACGCAGGGCCTCGGGCACGTCCGACACGTCCTCAGCGGCGCCGGCTGCCGTGGCCCGCTCATGCAGCACACGCCGGGCATGGCGGCTCATCCACTCGTTCTTGGAACCGACCAACCCAACCAGTTCCTCGTCCGACTTCCGTCCAAGGTCCACGCGGGTCGCCGGCTGGTCCTTGTACACCACCTTGTAAATGCGTCCGCTGAGATGGTCATGGCCGTCGTCCCGCGTGTGGTGGCACTGGTTGGCGTCGTACCAGTCGATGACGAAGAGGCTTCCGTCCTGGTCGATGCGCTGGTTCAGGGTCTGCGACCACTTGTCGTTGAAGTTGAGGAAATCCGGACCGTGCTGCCCGACGTAGCCCGAGCCCTTGGCCACCGGGATGTCGGTGTTGAGGCGTTGGCCGTGGATGTTCCCGATGAGGAGCCGGCCGCGGTATTCCGACGGCCAGCTCGTCCCGAGGTAGCAGAGCATCCCGGCGTGCGCATGGCCGCCGCCGCTGGCGTCGCTGCGCCCGTTGCCCGCGTGCGGCCCGCCGCCACCGGCCCAGTGCACGTGGTCGGCATGGGTGCCGATGTCCTCGTAGACGTACGGGAACAGCGGCTTCCGGCCGCCCTTCTCCCGATGACGCCCGTTCCGCATCATCTCGGACGTGTTGTAGGTGAAATGCTCGCCGCCCTGGCGGGTCAGGCGCGCCCCCTGGATCATGTGGAACAGGTGCGGGATCACGCACATCTCCGCCCACAGCTCGCCCTTCTCGTCGAAGTCGATGCCCCACGGGTTGCTGCCGCCCTCGGTGTACACCTCGAAGGTCTCCTTCACCGGGTGGTAGCGCCAGACGCCGGCGTCGATCCATTGGCGGTCGTTCTCCGCCGCTCCGGGCTTTCCGACATGCGAAGGACAGAAGACCCCGTGGCAGCCGTACAGCCAGCCGTCCGGTCCCCAGGTGAAGGTGTTCAACGTCTCGTGGGTGTCCGCGGTGTAGTTCCAGCCGTCGAGCAGGATGCGCGGATCCCCGGCCGGCTTCGGCGCGTCGCCGTCCGCCACCGGGATGTAGAACAGGTACGGTGCGGCTCCGACCCACAGTCCGCCGAACCCGTACTCGATGCCCGAGATCAGGTTCACCCCCTCGAGGAAAACCGTCCTCCGGTCCGCCTTGCCGTCGCCGTCGGTGTCCTCGAAGACGAGAATCCGATCCTTGCCCGCGAAGAGGTCCTTGAGCACCTCCGACTGCGGTCCGCCGACGGGTGCGCGGCCGACGCGCTTGGGGTAGGTGAGGCCCTCGACGACCCAGAGTCGACCCCGGTGGTCCTCGCAGAAGGCGATGGGGTTCCGGATGTCGGGTTCGGACGCGAAGACCTGCATCTTGAAGCCCGGGGGCAGGGTCGCCTTCGCCGCCGCCGCCACCGCGTCCAATCCGGCGAAGAGCACGTCGTCCGCCGGC
Organism: Akkermansia muciniphila; assembly: GCA_945860685.1. GTDB lineage: Bacteria > Verrucomicrobiota > Verrucomicrobiia > Limisphaerales > UBA9464 > SXXZ01. The sequence goes on along the minus strand of CAMASJ010000127.1, from coordinate 7,288 downwards.
GGAGGCGTGTTCTTCTGCCGTTCGGCAGCCATGTACTCGTCAGGCGGGTTCGGGCGCTCCGGATGCAGCCGGAACTCGTCGAAGTTCACGTGTCCCCAGTGGCCCGACCGTTCGTCCACGAGCCGCACTTGGATCTCCTTCCCGACGAGTCCCTTCAACTCCACCACCACCGGGCGCAGGGTTTCGCTTTCCGCGCCGCTGACCTTGAAGAACACCTTGCCGGTGGCCGTGTCGACCAGTTCGACCCGCGTTTCCGGCCAAGGGCCGCCCGCCATGCGGAAGCTTCCCCACGGCTGGGTCACGCGGAACGGCTTCGAGGTCAACGTGCCCTTCGGATCGTCGCCCACCTTCTCGAAGCCGCCGATCCACGATCCGCCGGCGTGGCCGGATTTCATGTCGGCCCGCCGCTTCGAGACGAGGTCGCCCTGGACCGGTTGTTCGCTGAACGCCGTGCCGGTCGCCGTCCAGTCGCGGAGGTCGCCCGTCTCGAAACCGAGGTTCAGCAGACGGCCGTCGGAGCCGACGGGGACCACGGAGTCGGATTCCGCCGCGAGAAGGCGTCCGGACAGGAGGGCAAGGGCGGCCAGGAACGGGAGACGCATTCGCCAAGTCTCTTGGCGAAGGCCGTCGAGGCAAACGGAAAGTCGGCGACCGCCCCCAGCCGCATCGATTCGGATGCAGCGAAGACTGTCCTCACGCAACGACGCCAAGACGCCAACGGGACGCAGAATCCGAGTTCGAAACCGCGATCACCACTCGGGCAACGGTTTCGATACCGGAATCCAACAACCTCTTCCCCGTTTCCAGCGTCTTTGCGGCTTTGCGTGCCGATCCCGTCTGCATTGCTGCGGCCTATCCCTTCCGGAGGTCCGCAAGACGGAAGCGGACCTTCATCACGCCGGATTCCACCGAGGACTCCAGCGGCTCGGCCACCTTCTGGAGCGTCTTCAGCATGGCGCGGTTCTCGGGAAGCACCTCCGCACGGAATCCCACGATGCCCTGTTCCAAGGCCACCTTGGCCAGATGCCGCATCAGGAAGGCCGCGAGCCCCTGACGGCGGAAGTCCTCCTGCACCACGAGCGCGACGTCCGCCCAGTCGGTCGCGGCCTCCCGTCCGTACCGCGCCACGCCGACCAGGCGGCTGCGTCCCTCCCACGGGATCTCCGCCACCAGGGCCATGTTGGCCCCGTAGTCCAGCGTGACCATGCGCTGGACCGCCTCGGACGGCAGCCGCTTCAACTGGGTGAAGTAGCGTTGGTAGACCGTCGAGGGATCGTGCGAATAGAACAGCTCCTTCAGCAGGCCTTCGTCGATGGGTCGGATGGGCCGGACATGGAATCGCAGGCCGTCCTTGCCCGCGTGTTCGACCTCGTACTTGCGCGGATAGGGAAGGAGACCTCTTGGCAGGGCGATCTGGGTCGGGCTGACGAGCTTCGCATCGCGGGCCTCCTTCAGCAGTTGTTCGCGGAAGTCCGGGTGCGCGACGTGGATCAACGCCAGCGCGCGTTCCCGGACGGACTTCCCGTGGAGCGACGCGATGCCGTACTCGGTCACCACGTAATGGACGTCCGCACGCGAGGTGACCACGCCGGCCCCCATCTGGAGCCAGGGGACGATGCGGGTGATGCGTCCGTTCTTGGTGGTGGAGGGCAGGGCGATGATCGGTTTGCCACCCTCGGAGCGGGCGGCGCCGCGGATGAAGTCCACCTGTCCGCCGAAGCCCGAGTAGAACTGTCCGCCGATGGAATCCGCGCAGACCTGTCCGGTGAGGTCCACCTCGATGGCGGAGCTGATGGCCACCATGTTCCGGTTGCGGGCGATCTGGAACGGGTCGTTGGTGAACTCGGTGGGCCGGAACTCGAACGCGGGGTTGTCGTGGATGTAGTCGTAGAACCGGCGGTTCCCGAAGCAGAAGCTGGTGACGATCTTGCCGGGCAGGAGCGACTTGCGCCGACCGTTGAGCACGCCGGATTCGATGAGCGGCATCACCGCCTCGGTGAGCATCTCGGTGTGCATGCCGAGGTCTTTCTTGTGGCCCAGCCGAGCCAGCACCGCGCTCGGGATCGCGCCGATGCCGGTCTGGAGCGTCGCGCCGTCCGGAACCAGCGACTCGATGTACTCGGCGATCCGCTCCGCCTCGGGCGTGACCGCCTCCATGGGGAACTCGAACAATGGACGATCGCTCCGGACCATCGCGTGGAGTTGGCTCACATGGACGAAGCTGTCGCCAAGCGTCCGTGGCATGGCCGGGTTCACCTCCGCGATCACGTGGTCCGCCGACTCGACCGCGGCTTTCACCACGTCCACCGACACCCCGAAGCTGCAGAAGCCGTGGGCGTCTGGAGGGCTCACCTGGACCAGGGCGACGTCGAGGTGCATGCGCCGTTCGCGGAAAAGGCGCGGGATCTCGGAGAGGAAGATCGGCGTGTAGTCCGCCACCCCGTCGTGGACCGCAGGCCTGACGTTGCCGCCGATGAAGAACGAATTCTGCCGGACATGGTCGAGCAGCTCGCGGCGGGCGTACGGCGCGGGTCCGTGGGTGAGGATGTGCAGCACCTCGACGTCGAAGACCTCGGGGGCGCGCGCGGCGAGGGCCTCGACCAGGAGGCCGGGTGCGGCGCAGCCGGAACCGACGAAGACGCGCATGCCGTTGCGCAGGTGGCTCAGGGCCTCGGCGGGTGTCACCCAAGCGGGCGCGGATCGACTCATGGGTCCGCCTATCCTTAGCGGCGCAGGCGGCAACGGCAACGGGCCCCTTGCGATTCCCTTCGCGGAAATGGCTTGGGACTTCGGGACGTTGGGCGGGATTCCCGCACAGAATCCTTCACGCACCGTCCGGCTGCGGTTCCAATCCCCGAGGTCTCCATGTCTTTCCTCACCTTCAACGGCATCTCCAAGCGGTTTCCCGGGGTCCATGCGCTGGACGACGTTTCGTTCGGGGTGGCCCGCGGATCCTGCCACGCCCTGATGGGCGAGAACGGCGCGGGGAAGAGCACCCTCGGGAAGATCCTCGCCGGCGTGTACACCTCCGATGCCGGGGAGATCCTCCTCGAAGCCCGCCCGATCCATGCAACGGATCCGCTGGCGGCACGGGCGTTGGGCATCGCGATGGTGCACCAGGAGCTGGCGTTCTGCCCGCAGATGTCGATCGCCGAGAACCTGTGCCTTGGCGCGATGCCCTCGCGTGGCGGCTGGTTGGACCGCAAGGCGCTGCGTGCGGAAGCAACCCGGATGCTTGGGGCAGTCGGCGCGGGTTTCGACGCGGACCTGCCGGTCGGCGAGTTGACCACCGGACAGGAGCAGCTCGTCCAGATCGCCGCCGCCGTCGGCACCGGAGCGCGGATCCTGGTCTTCGACGAACCGACCAGTTCCTTGTCCGTGGCGGAAAGCGAACACCTCTTCCGTCTGCTCGCCGACCTGAAGACACGGGGCATCACCGTGCTCTACGTCTCCCATCGCATGGAGGAGATCTTCCGCCTCTGCGACACACTCACCGTGTTGCGGGACGGGCGCCACGTCGCCACCGAGGCCGTCGCCGAAACCTGGCCCGACCGGGTCATCCGTCAGATGATCGGACGCGAGCTCGTCGCCCAGGAACCGGAGCACCTCCGCGCGACGCCCGGCGAGGTGGCCTTGCGGGTCGCGGAACTCGGTTCGCCAGGGAAGTTCCAGGACGTCTCGTTCGAGGTCCGACGCGGCGAGGTCGTCGGCTTCGCCGGGCTGGTCGGTGCCGGGCGCAGCGAGGTGGCTCAGGCGGTCTTCGGCCTGGATCCCGCCGCGACGGGACGAATCGAAGTCGGCGGACGGGACATCCCGGTCGGCGACGTCCATGCGGCCTTGGGTGCCGGGGTCGGACTGGTGCCCGAGGACCGCAAACGGCAGGGTCTCGTGCTGGCCCTGAACTGCCGCGAGAACCTCTCGTTGGTGGTGTTGCAGCGGCTTTCCCGTTTCGGCTGGATCGATGCCCAAGCGGAGTCGGCCCTGGCCGCCCGCTATGGGGACCGGCTGCGGGTGAAGACCCCTTCCATGGAATCGCCGATCGCCGGCCTGAGCGGCGGCAACCAGCAGAAGATCGCCCTCGCCAAGTGGCTGGCCCGCGACGGCTCGGTCCTGATCGTCGATGAACCGACCCGTGGCGTGGACGTCGGCGCCAAGGCCGAGATCCATCGGCTGCTCGACGAATTGGCCTGCCAGGGTTTGGCCGTGGTGCTGATCTCCAGCGAACTGCCCGAGGTGATGTCGCTGAGCCGGCGGTTGGTGGTGATGCGCGGCGGACGCGTCGCTGGCGTCCTGGAACGTGCTGAGTTCAGCGAGGAAGCGGTCCTGCGATTGATGGCAGGAGTCGGTCAGCGATGGTGAGGCGGACGGGACTGAACGTACGGATGGGACGAATGCGCCCAGCCACGGGCCACTGACAACGGACAACTGGCAACGAACAACAGCCCCACCGTCACTTCCACCGCAAGCTCAGTTCCACCGGATAATGGTCACTCGGAGTGACGCCGCCGGGTGCCGTGTCTACCACGCCGGCGGAGAAGATCTCGGCCTCGCCGCGATGCAGGATCCAGTCGATCCGCTCGCCCTTCCGGACGGCCGGCGCGAAGCCGTTGAAGGTGTTCAGGTCCTCGTTCTTCCGCTCCTTCGCGGCGAACCAGGTGTCGGTCAGGCCGGCTTCGCGGGTCAGGGCGTCGTAGACCGGATTCCTCCTCGCGACGGCGTTGAAGTCGCCGAGCAGGATGAGCCGGTCCGTGGCCGGCAGCTTCGCAATGCGGCTCCGGATCAGCGCGGCGGCCTTCTCCCGGGCCTCCTGGATCGCATGGTCGAGATGGGTGTTCCAGAAGTGGAACCGCTGACCGGTGCGGAGGTCCACGAAATCGACGGAGGTCAGCATCCGCCGGTTGGTGTTGCCCCAGGTCGAGGAGGCCATGGTCTCCGGGGTGTCGCTCAGCCAGAAATGGTCGTAGGCGAGCGGATCCAGGCGGTCGCGCCGGTAGAAGACCGCCATGAACTCGCCGCGACTGCCGCCGTCGCGGCCCAGCCCGATCCATTCGTAGTCCGGCAGGTCGTGGGCGAGGTCGCGGAGCTGTCCATAGACGCCTTCCTGCGTGCCGAACACGTCGGGTGCGTGACGCTCGATGAGCGTCTTCATGGCGGGACGCCGGTCCGGCCAGGCGTTGGGCCCCTTCAGCGCGGCGAAGCGCAGGTTGTAGGTCATCACCCGCAGGACGTCCTTGGCCTCGGCGGCCTCGGCGGCTTGGGCCGATGCGGAGGACAGGTTCGTCGCCGCGGCCGTCAGGGCGAGTGCGGCCGAGGGGACGCCGGCGAGGAAGCTGCGGCGTGGGAATTCGACGGGCTTCATGGGATGCGGTGTCCAAGTTTCAGTGGGCGAATCCCTTTTCCTCCTCGGGAAGCGGCTGACCCTTCGTCTCCGGCGCGAAGGGCAGGGCGGCGAGCCCGACCACGTAGATCGCGCACATGGTGATGCCCGCGTAGCGCAGGGGTTCGGAGGTGTCCTTGTAGACCACGCCCGAGAGGATGCCGAGCGCGGCCGGGCCGGCGGCGGCGATGAAGCGTCCCACGTTGTAGCAGAAGCTGGTGCCGGTGCTGCGGAGGCGGGTCGGGAACAGCTCCGGGAAGTAGATCGCGTAGCCGCCGAACAGCGAGAGCGTGGTGAAGCCCATCAGCGGCACGAAGATGAAGATGTCCTTGAAGTCCCGCAGGAACCAGAACGTGGCCGCGGTGCAGGTCATCGCCGAGACGAGGCTGATGGCGAAGGCGGGCCTGCGGCCGATGCGCTGGGAGACCAGGCTGAAGCCGTAGATGCCGAAGAAGGCGCCGAAGTTCTGGACCATCGAGTTGATGCCGGTCCAGCGGGTAAGCTGGGACGGGATGTCGGCCGGCGCCACGCCGTCCGCGAGCAGCTTCTTCTCGAGCACGCCGCGGACGAGGTCGGTGCTGAAGAAGGCGATACCCCACACGCCGATGACGCCGCTGAGGGCGAGGAGGAGTCCGGTGACGGCGCGGCCGCGGTACCGGGTGTCACCGCCTCCGCCGTACACGCACCAGATGCCGAAGAGCAGGGCGACCGCGGCGATGCCGACCACGGTGAGCTTCAGTTGGGAAAACCCGGGCATGACCATGTTCTTGGACCAGGAATCCGGTCCGAGGAAGCCGAGCAGGACGCCTCCGAGCAGGGTGACGCCGGCGAGGGTGGCAGGCAGGCGCCAGTTCGGGTTGCCGAAGAGCTCGCCGTAGTCGCCCATGCGTTTGCGGGTCTCGGGATTCTTCCGTGCCTCGAGCCACGGCTCGGGCTCCTTGAGGCCGCGGCGGACGAAGATGACGATCAGCGCGGGCAGCGCGCCGGCGATGAATTCCCAGCGCCACGGAGCCCAGCCACGGAGGCTCTGGTCCTTTTCCAGCACGCTCAGTGTGATGCCGATGGTGGCGGCGGTCATGTTGCCCACCGTGGAAAGCGCCTGGAGCAGGCCGAGCGCGTAGGGACGGGCCCGGGTCGGCATGACCTCGGCGACGAGCGCGACGCCGACCGCGAACTCCCCGCCGACGCCGAGTCCGGTCAGGAAGCGGTACAGGGCGAAGTCCCAGAAGCGTTGGGCGAAGGCGCTGAGGCCGGTGCAGGCGGAATAAAGCACGATGGTGAGGAGCATCGTCTTGGCGCGTCCCCAGCGGTCTCCGAGCACGCCGAAGACGAGGCCTCCCGAGGCCCAGCCGAGCATGAAGATGGCGGTGGAATACCCGCCGTACTCACCGATCTCCGCCGGCGTGGCCGGCCGGCCGAAGCCCACGGTGAGCAGCTCCTTCATGGCCGGGGCGCGTGCCAGCACGAAGAGCTGTTGATCCATGCAGTCCAGCAGCCACCCGGCCGCGGCGACCAACAGCACGAACCACTGGTAGCGGTTCAACAACCGCCACCACGCCACGGTATTCGTATCGGTGCTCATCAGGAGATCTTCGTCCAAGGATGCCGCGCGAGCAGGTCGAGCCAAGCCGGGAAACCGGAAATGTCCCGGTCCGGCACGGCCCCTCGTTGCAGTCCGTGTTTCCACGCGGAAGCGCGGAGCTCGCGGAGGGGCAACTTAGGCTTTTGGAAGGTCCGGCTGGTGTGGGCGAAGGGACCGTCCGCACGGCCGTGGCTCAGTCGAGGCGGAAGGAGACGTCCTTCGACTCCAGGCGGATCTTCTCCGGGGCCTTGGTCGGATCGATGCGGACGATCACCCGGTGGGTACCCGGGGCGAGGTCGACGGGGCCGGTGACCTTGACGCCGTCCACC
>CAMASJ010000126.1 GCA_945860685.1 Akkermansia muciniphila | reverse complement strand
ATGAAGAACCGCACCCCAACCATGGTCATCGGCGGACTCCTGCTGGTGATCTTCCTGTTCCTCCTGTTCGCGTTCCAGGTCCGCACGACGGAGATCGCCGTCGTCACGACCTTCGGCAGCATCAGCGGCGCGCCGCGCACCGAGCCCGGCCTCTACCTGCGCCTGCCCTACCCCATCCAGAACGTCTACAAGTTCGACAAGCGCCTCCAGAACTTCGAGCGCAAGTACGAGCAGAGCTTCACCCGCGACAAGAAGTCCCCGATCATCTCGGTCTTCGTCGCCTGGAAGATCGCCGACGCCGAGACCTTCCTGAAGCGCTTCAACGGGGACGTGGTCCGCGCCGAGGCCAGCCTCGAGAACGTGGTCCGCGACGCGAAGAACGCCGTGATCGGCCGCCACGACTTCTCCGAGCTCGTCTCGCCGGATCCCGCGCTGGTGAAGTTCGACCAGATCGAGGGCGAGATGAAGGCCGCCATGTCCGAGACCGCCCTCAAGACCTACGGCATCCAGATCGAGCTGGTCGGCATCAAGCAGCTCGGGCTTCCCGAGGCGCTCACCGCGAAGGTGTTCGACCGCATGAAGACCGAGCGTGAACGCCTGGTGAAGAAGCTCACCGCCGAGGGCATCGCCGAGGGCGTCCGGATCCGTTCCGACGCCGAGCTGAAGCGGGACATCACCCTCGCCGAGGCCCGCCGCCAGGCCCTCGTCCTCCGGGGCGAGGCCGAGGCGAAGGCCACCGAGTCCTACAAGATCCTCAACCAGGACGAGGCGCTCGCCCGGTTCCTGATCTCCCTCAACGGCCTCGAGGCGACGCTCAAGGAGAGGACCACGCTGATCCTCGACGAGAAGACCGCCCCGCTGAACCTGCTCCGGGGCGACACCGCCGGACCCGCGACCCGCTGACGCCATGTCCGACGCCAAGCCCACCTCCGGCGACCTCCGCCCAGGCCGCCCCTCGATCTCCGCGGACGACGCCTCCAGCCAGGCGCTCTCCGAGGCGCTCGGCAGCAGCCTGCTGTTCGTCCGCATCCTCGGTGCCCTGCTCCTCGGCGCCTTCCTCTTCTCCTGCGTCTTCACCGTCAACCCCAACGAGGTCGCCATCGTCCTCCGCTTCGGGAAGCCGGTCGGCGAAGGCCGCGGCATCATCCGCACCAACGGCCTCCACTTCGCCCTGCCCTACCCCGTCGACGAGATCGTCCGCATCGGCGTCGGCGACTCCAAGGTGGTCCGCGCCAACAACGCCTGGTACGCCGTCGACCCCTCCGCGGAGGCCACCGGCAACACCGCCGCCCCCAACGTCCCACAGCTCAATCCCGCCGCCGAAGGCCACGTGATCACCGCGGATGGGAACATCCTCCACGTCCGCGCCTCCATGCGGTACCGCATCAGCGATCCCGTCGCCTACGCGTTCCGGTTCTCGTCGGCCTCCAACATCATCGAGAACTCGCTGAACAACGCCATCCAGTGGTCCTCCGTCCGCTACAAGGCCGACGACATCATCACCGGCGACGTGGTCGGCTTCCGCGATTCCATCCGCCAGCGAGTGTCCGAGATGATCGAGAAGACGGGCTTGGGCGTGACCATCGAGAACCTCGACGTCGAACGGGCCGCGCCGGGCTTCGTGAAGGAGTACTTCGACGCCGTCATCGCCGCCGGCCAGGACCGCAACAAGCGGATCAACGAGGCCCAGGGCGAATACGACCGCATCACCCGCGAGGCCGAGGGCGAGGCCCGTCGCGTGGTTTCCCAGGGCGAATCCGCCGCCGACCAACTGGTCCAGGGCATCGCCGCCGAGGCCCGGTTCTTCCAGGACCAGCTGGCCACCTACCGCCAGAACCCGGCCCTCTACCGGGACCGCCTCCGCGTCGAGGCCCTGACCCGCATCCTGACCAACGCCCCCGACAAGTTCTTCCTGCCTTCCCGCTCCGACGGCGACCGCCGCGAACTCCGCATCAACCTGAACCGCGAACCGGTCACCCCCAAGAAGCCCGAACCGCCCCGCTGAGTCCGTCCGGCCCCCTTCCCCCATTCCATCATGCAAGTCACCAGCCTCCTCAGCCTCGAAGAGGATCCGAAGAAGTCCGGCGAGTGCGCCGATTGCGGACACGACCACGGTGGACTCGACCACACCCACACGAACACCAAGCTCTCGACCACGATCGTCGGCCTGATCTTCGTGCTGAACTCGTTCGCGGTGGACGCGCTGTTCCAGGACGCGACCCGCGTGGCGGCGTTCAGCGCCATGATCGGCGCGATCATCCTCGGGACGCCCATCATGGTCGTCGCCTTCAAGGACCTCCGGAAGGGCCTGCTCTCCATCAACGAGCTGGTCGCCCTCGGCGTCCTCGCCTGCGCCGTCTCCGGGAACTTCGGGATGAAGGGCGAGGGCTCCAGCCTCGCCGGCGGATTCCAGACCGCCGGCATCGTCGCCTTCTTCATGCTGCTCGGTGAGATCATCGAGACCCGCACCGCCGCCGGTGCCCGCGCCTCCATCCAGTCCCTCATCAAGCTCACCCCCACCAAGGCCCGCCGCCTCGCCGACGGCAAGGAGTCCGAGGTGCCCGCCAGCGAACTCCGCGTCGGCGACGTCATCCGCATCCGCCCCGGCGACAGCATCGCCGCCGACGGCGTCATCGTCTCCGGCCAGGGTTCCATCAACCAGGCCAACATCACCGGCGAGTCCCTTCCCGTGGACAAGGCCGTCGGCGAACAGGTCTTCGCCGGCACGATCAACATGAACGGCCTGCTCGAGGTGAAGGTGAGCAAGGCGGGCCAGGACACGACGCTCGGCCGGGTCCGCGACCTGATCCTCGCCGCGGAACGCACCAAGCTCCCGTTCATGCGCATCATCGACCAGTACATGCGCTACTACACCCCGCTCGTGCTGGTGATCGCCGCGCTGGTCTGGGCCTTCACGCGGGACCTCGACCGCGTCATCACGATCCTCATCGTCGCCTGCCCCTGCGCCTTCATCCTGGCCACCCCGAGCGCGATGGTCGCCGCCCTCAGCGCCGCCGCCCGACTCGGCATCCTAGTCAAGAACATCGCCGACCTCGAGGCCGCCGCACGCATCAACGCCTTCGTCTTCGACAAGACGGGCACGCTCACCACCGGCCGCCTCGCCGTCAGCCGCCTCAATCCCCTCGGCGGCGTGGCCCCCGCGGAACTGCTCCGCTCCGCCGCTTCCGCAGAACAGTTTTCCACCCACCCCACCGCCCGCGCGGTCACCGCGCTCGCCAACGAGGCCGGCGTCCCGCTCTCCGATGCCAAGGACTTCCGCGAGGTCGCCGGCAAGGGCGTCTCCGCCCTCATCGACGGTCACCGCATCCTCGTCGGCCGCGCTGCCTTCCTGAAGGACAACGGTGTCGAAGGGGACCTCCTCGGTTCCGTCGACCTCGACGAAACCGCCGGGTTCAGCCTGCTCTTCATCGCCCGCGACGGCGCCTGCATCGGCTGGATCGGCCTCCAGGACCAGACCCGTCCCGAGGCCGCCGACGCCATCAAGGAACTCCAGGCCAGCGGCATCCGCCGCATCACGATGGTCAGCGGCGACCGTCGCCAGGTCGCCGAGCGCGTCGCCCGGGAGATCGGGGTGCCCGAGGTCGTCGCCGAGTGCCTCCCGCAGGACAAGGTCGAGTTCGTCCGCCAGACCAAGGCCAAGGGCTACCGCGTGGCCGTGATCGGCGACGGCGTCAACGACGCGCCCGCCTTGGCTTCCGGTGACATCAGCATCGCCATGGGCGCCGCCGGCAGCGAGGTGGCCATCAACTCGGCGACCATCGCCCTGATGAACAGCGACCTCCGCCGCCTGCCGTTCCTGATCCGCCTCAGCCGGATGTCCCGCACCGTGATCAACCAGAACTTCCTGTTCGGCGTCATCTTCATCGTGGGCGGCCTGGCCGCGGCTTCCTTCGGCTACCTCAATCCGATCATCGCCGCGATCCTCCACAACGTCGGTTCGCTCTTCGTGGTCTTCAACAGCGCCCGACTGGTCCGCCAGGGCGAGGAACTCGAGCCGTTCATGAAGCCGGAGTCGTCCTCCTCCACGTCCGGCGAAACAACCGCCCACGCCCCCGTCCCCGTGACGGCCTGAACCTCCCGTTCCGAACTGGAATCCCGAACATGTCCGACAACACGAATCCCGCGGAGGTCGTCGTCCGGGCCACCGGCCTCACCAAGGTGTTCAAGGACTTCTGGGGCCGTCCCAAGGCCCGCGCCGTCGACAACGTGGACTTCGAGATCCGCCGCGGCGAGGTGTTCGGCCTGCTCGGGCCCAACGGCTCCGGCAAGTCGACCACGATCAAGATGATCCTCGGCCTGCTTTACCCGACCAAGGGCCACATCTCCGTCTTCGGCCAGTCCCCGCGCGACGTCTCGACCAAGGCGCGCATCGGATTCCTCCCGGAGGAAAGCTACCTGTACCGCTTCCTCACCCCGGGCGAGACCCTCGAGTTCTTCGGAAGCCTGTTCAAACTCGACGCCGCCGAGCGCCGTCGGAGGGCCGAGCAGCTCATCGAGATGGTCGGACTCAACCAGGCCCGCACCCGCACCGTCGGCGAGTTCTCCAAGGGCATGCAGCGCCGCATCGGCATCGCCCAGGCGCTCATCAACGACCCAGACCTCGTCATCCTCGACGAACCCACCGCCGGCCTCGACCCGCTCGGCTGTCGCGAGGTCAAGGACCTCATCCTCGCCCTCGCCCGCCGCGGCAAGACGGTCATCCTCTCCAGCCACCTGCTGAGCGACGTCGAGGACGTCTGCGACCGCGCCGTCATCTACTACGGCGGCCGCATCCAGGCCCAGGGCCCGTTGTCGGAGCTGCTCGCCCGTCCCGATTCCGTCCGCTTCACCAGCCCCGTGCTCTCCCGCGAGACGACCGAGAAGATCCTCGAGATCATCCGCGCCGAGGTCGGCGACAAGGTCCGCCTCGAGAATCCCACCCAGAACCTCGAGTCCTACTTCCTCGGCGTCGTCGAGGCGGCCCGGAAGCGTGCCGAGACGAGCGGCGCCACCAGCGGCAACCGCGTGGCCGAATACCTCCGGGGCGGCGCGGAACCCGCCCAGGGCCAAACCGACTCGGTCCTCGACCGCCTGTCCCGCCCCGCCGCCGAACCCGAGCCGGTCGTCACCCGCGTCGCACCCGCCCAGGAAGCCGCCTCCGAGTCGGTCCTCGCCTCGCTCCTCAAGTCGGATCCCGCGCCCCAACCCGGAGCCGGTTCCGATTCCGCGCCGAAGTCCCCGTCCGCCCCGCCATCCGCCAGCACGGCGTCCGCCGCCGATCCGAAGAAGGAAGCCGCTCCGGTCGACCTGAGCCGGGCGAACGAGAAGCTGTCCGGCCTGCTCGGCGGAAAGAAGTGACCGTTCATGACGCGCCGCTTCGAGATCTATCGCAACGAGTCCCGCCAACACTTGGCGATCCCGTTGGGCTTCTCCTGGACCGCCGCGGTCCTGGACTGGATGTGGGCGTTCGGACTCCGGCTGTGGGCCGCGGGTGTCGTCCTCCTGGTCGTCAACCTCCTCCTCTCGGTGGTGCTGTATTCCAACCGCGCCGGCTGGAAGACCTACCTGATCGCCCAGTTGATCCAGGGACTCTTCGCCGGCCTCGCCGCCCGCAGGCTGCGCGAGATGTCCGCGGAACGGCGCGGATTCGCCTACTTCTGCACCCTGCCCGCCACCAACGGCGACGGAGCCATCGCGAAGCTGCTGTCGGTCGGCGGTGAACCGCTCCCGGAGTGGCGCGCCCGCGCCATCCACGGCGTCCCCGACTTCGCCCCTCCCAACCTCCGTCCGTTCCTCGCGGTGGCCCTCCTCACGATCCAGGCCGCATTCCGCCTGCGTCTGGTGGTCACCCTTCTCGGCCTGCTGGTCGCCGCGGTGTTCGTGCTTCCCAGTGTCATCCGCCACGACGGCTCCGCCCAGGGGTTCACCCAGATCCTCATCACCTACACCCTGGCCGTCATCACCGCCCTGCTCGGCTTCACCTCGCTGTGGGTCGCCTGCGGCACCCTCGCCCGGGACATCGAGGAGATGCAGCTCTTCCTCGTCGCCTCCAAGCCCGTGGAACGCTGGCAGATCTGGATCGGAAAGTGGGCCGGCATCATGACGATCAACCTCGCCATGCTCGGCATCTCCGGCCTGGTCGCCTACGGACTGCTCCAGCTCCGCACCGGCGAGCTTTCCCCGGATCAGCAGAAGAAGCTCCGCGAGGAGGTCCTCGTCGCCCGGGCCGGCGTCCGGGAACCGTCCGTCGACCTCCGGACGGACATCGAGATGATCCTCGCCGAGCGTCTCAAGGACCCGACGGTCGCCGCCATGGACCGCGCCTTCGTCCGCAAGCAGGTCGAGGAGACGGTCCGCGCCCGTCAACAGGTCGTCCCGCCCGGCATGCTCCGCCGTTGGACCGTCGGACTCGGTGACGACGCCCGCCAACGCCTCGCCGGCCGTCCCCTCTTCATCCGGGTCAAGTTCTTCACCACCCAGTACAACTCCGAGGGAACCGTGTACCCGGCCTACTGGGAGATCGGTCCGCCGGAAGGCCGCCGTCTCCGGATCCAAAACTCCCTGCCCGCCGAGTCGTTCGTCGAGTTCGCCCTCGATCCCCGGGCCACCGCCGAGATCGTCGAGGCCAACGGAAAGCTCTCCGTCGATTTCCAGAACTGGACCGAGCAACCGCTGCTCTTCCCCCTCGATGACGGCATGGAGGTGCTCTTCCACGAAGGGAGCTTCGAGCTGAACTACGCCCGTGGGCTCATGATCATCGCCTTCTGGCTCGGCCTCCTCACCGCGGTCGGACTCGCCTGCTCCAGCTTCCTCTCCTTCCCCGTCGCCGCCTTCTGCTCCATCGCACTGCTCATGCTCGGCATGTCCGGCAACACCCTGAAGCAGGTCGTCGAACAGGGCGGCATCGTCGGCGTCAACAGCGAGACCGGCACCGTCACCGACCCCAGCCTCGTCAACCAGCTCTCCGTGGTCGTCTACGGCAACGCCAAACGCCTCATCGACCAGGTCGGCGGCTATTCCCCCGTGTCCAGCCTCAGCACCGGACGCAGCATCACCTGGGGCGAGATCCTCCGCGCCTTCCTGGTGATCAACGTCGTCGTCGGCGGAACCGTCTCCGTCGCGGGCATGGTCATCCTCACCCGCCGCGAACTCGCCGCCCCCACCAAGTTCTGATGTCCGCCCGCAAAGCCATCCTGTCTTTGCTGATCGTCCTCGCCCTCGTGGCGTCGCACTTCAGCCAGGCGCGCCTGAACCACGACCGGGAGACGCTCGGACTCACCCGCACCGCGATCATCAGCAACGCCCCGCCGATCCTCGCCTTCACCACCGTCGCCCTCGGCGGCTTCCGCGGTCTCATCGCCAACGCGCTCTGGATCCGCACCACCGAGCTCCAGGAGGACGGCAAGTACTTCGAGGCCGTCCAGCTCGCGGACTGGATCACCAAGCTGCAGCCCCACTTCACCACCGTCTGGGTCCACCAGGCCTGGAACATGGCCTACAACATCTCGGTGAAGTTCCCCTCGCCCGAGGACCGCTGGCTCTGGGTTCAGCGCGGACTGGAACTGCTCCGCGACGAGGGACTCCGCTACAACCCGCACGAGGTCATGATGTACCGCGAGCTGGGCTGGATCTTCCAACACAAGATGGGCGCCTACCTCGACGACGCCCACCTCACCTACAAGGCCCGCTGGGCGCAGCGCATGGAGGAGGTCCTTCCCGGCGGACGCCCCGACTACGCGGTCCTGCTCCAGCCCACCACCCCCGAGGCCAGCAACCGCGTCGACGTCCTCGTCCAACGCTACAAGCTGCTGCCGGCCGTGATGAAGGAGGTCGACGAGAAGTACGGGCCGCTCGAATGGCGCCTGCCCGAGGCCCATGCCGTCTATTGGGGCTACCGCGGCCTCGCCGAGTGCAAGAAGGAGTCGGACCGCGCCCCGCTGCGCCGCGTCGTGTTCCAGTCGATGCTCACCACCTTCCAGCGCGGACGCATCTTCACCAACATCGCCAGCCAGACGATCGAGCTGGGGCCGAACCTGAACATCGTCGCCAACGCCAGCCGGGCCTACGAGGACATGATCGCGGCCGACGACAAGATGGGCGACCACTTCGCCAAGGGTCACCGGAACTTCCTGCGGGACGCCGCCTACTTCCTCTACACCGCCAACCGCGAGCGCGAGGCCTCCCAGTGGTGGGAGTACTGCAAGAAGAAGTACGCCGCCGACCTCGGCGAACAGATGGCGATGACGGTGGAGCAGTTCGCCGTGGCCCGCGTCAGCGAGGACGCCAACGAGACCTCGCCGGACCGCATCAAGGCCGTGATCACCGGACTGCTCACCCAGGCGTTCGTGGCCTTGGCCAACGGGGACGAGGACCGCGGCGAGGCCCTCCTCCGCCTCGGGACCAAGGTCCACGACAACTACCAGGGCCGGACCACCAACAAGAGCATGCAGCAGCGCATCCCGCTGGCGCCGCTGAACGACTACAAGTTGGAGGTCCTCCGCGACATGCTGGCGCCGTCGGACGACGTGAATCCGGCCTTCCAGGCGGCGCTGCGGACCCGCTTCAACCTGCCTGCCGACTTCGGGACGCCCAAGACCAACGCCGTGCCCCAGATTCCGTTCCGCCGCAACTGATTCGGGATTCCTGATTCCCGATTCTTGATTCCAAACGGCGCCGAAGCATTGGCGTTACCGGCTCCGTCGGCTCCATGTTCCCGCAGCAGGGTCTAAGGCGCGATGCCCAGCGCTGCGATCCTGTCGTCCCGCAGCGTGAACCGATACCTGAGCTGGATGGGACTGCCCGGGAAGGTCCCGCTGACCCGTGCCGTCACCTCCGTCTGATCGTCGATCGAGGCGACTTCGACGACCTCGCCGTGCAGCGGACGGAAGTTGGCGATCGCCGCTTCCATCCACGTCCGGATCGCTTCACCGCGATAGGTGTAGGACTCGTCCGAAACGGCCGCGTCCTCGGTGAAGAGATCGAGAAGCCCGGCTGCGTTTCCGGAGTTCTGTGCCAGGAAGAATCCGGCAATCGGGGCGGGCAGTTCAGCTTCTGTCATCGGCCCGGCAATCTAGAGGCGGAAGCGATCCGCAGATCAAGGGATCCGGCGCGAGTTCCGGGCGATCCGCAGATCCCGGGACCCAGACCTGACCATCCACAGATCTCGCAGATTGGCGTTGATCACCGAAAGCCTCCCCTCACTCCCTCTGTGGAACTCTGCGTCATCTGCGGATGACATCCCGGTTTCGGTTCCGATGGATCCGCCAAGGCCCGGATGGGAGGGCCGCCCCCCATCCATCCTTGTGAATCCGTGAAATCCGTGTCCCCGCCGGAATCTTTCAGCCGACGATGCGGCGATGGGCGGCGAAGGCGGGTCGGAGGTCCTTGGAAAGCGTGTCCTGGAGCGTCTGGAGTTCGGCGTAGACCGCGGTCGACTTCGCGTTGGGCTCGGCCACCTCGGAACGGTTCAAGGCCACGAAGCGATCCGTGATCTCGGACAGTCCCACACGATCCCCGCGGTCGAGGCGCCAGCTCCAGAGGGCCTGGAGCGCGGCGCCGAACGCCGCACCCTCGGCCACCTTCAGGGTCACCACCTCGGCCGAGAAGACGTCGGCCATGATCTGGCGCCACAGTCGCGACTTCGCGCCGCCACCGGTCGCGCGGACCTGCGTGGCCCTAACGCCCAACGCGGCGAGACGACGCAGGCCGTAGTTCATGCCCAAGGTCACACCTTCGAGGGTCGCACGGGCGAAATGGCCCGCAGTGAAGGTCTTCGGCCTGACGCCGAAGTAGGCCCCGGTTCCGTCCGGCACGTTCGGCGTGCGCTCGCCTTCCAGGTACGGCAGGAGCACCAGGCCGTCCGCGCCGGCGGCGACCTTGGTGGCCGCCTTCTCGAAGGCCGCGTGGTCGAGGCCGAAGTCCTTGCGGACCATCTCGGTGGCCACCGTCACGTTCATCGTGCAGAGCAGCGGCAGCCACTGGTTGGCCGAATCGCAGAACGCGGCGATCTCCCCCTTGGGATCCACCACCGGCTTGCTGGCGCAGGCGTAGATCGTCCCGCTCGTCCCGAAGCTCGCCGTCACCACGCCCTCGCGGGTGTTCCCGGTGCCGATCGCGCCCATCATGTTGTCGCCGCCGCCGGCGCTGACGATCACGCCCGGCTTCAGTCCCAAGGCCTTCGCCGTCACGGCGCACAGACGGCCCGCAGGACGATCGCTCGGGGAGACCGCGGGCAACATCCCGGACAAGCCCGGGTCGATCGCCGACAGCACCGCCTCCGACCACCGCCGGCGACGGACGTCGAACAGCGCCGTGCCCGAGGCGTCGCCGTACTCCATCGTCTTCTCGCCCGTGAGCCAGAAGTTCAGGTAGTCGTGCGGCAGCAGGACGGTGGCGAGCCTGCGGAAGTTCTCGGGCTCATGCTTCTTCAGCCAAAGGATCTTCGGCGCCGTGAAGCCCGGCAGGACGGCGTTGCTCAGAGCCTGGATCGCCTTCTTCGGACCGCCGAGCGCCGCGGTGATCTCCTCGCATTCCGGCGCCGTGACCGTGTCGCACCAGAGCTTCGCCGGACGGATGACCTCGCCCTGTGTGTCGAGCGGTACGAACCCGTGCTGCTGTCCGCTGACGCCGATCGCCACCACCTCCGCCGCGGTCGCCTTGGCCTCCTTCAGGGCGGCCCGGATGGCGCGGGTCGTCGCGGTGATCCACTGGGACGGATGCTGTTCCTTGGCACCGGCGGGCAGACCCGCGATGAGGTCGTGGGCGCCGTTGCCCTGACCGAGCACCTTGCCCGAGGCGGCGTCGACCACCAGGGCCTTCGTGGACTGCGTTCCGGAGTCGATGCCGATGAGCAACGTGCGTTGAGCCATAGGATGGGGATCATCGTGGTTCGACCCGCCCGGACCTGTCGAGAGCGTCCTCCCCATTGAAAACTGAAAACGTGTGAGCCGTGCCACCGAGACACGGAGGACACGGAGCTGCCCCCGACACCCGAAGCTTCACACTGAACCGAAGCGGAGTTCACAACCACGGGTGCCAAGGGTGCGAAACCTATTCTGAGGTATGGAGTCCCGGCTTCAGCCGGCGGAATCCATCCCGCCCCGAACACCCCGGAATCCACCCACAGAAGCCCGTAGGAAACGACGTCAGGAGTCTCACGCCCTCGAGTGCATCGACCCGAAGCAGCGCGCGAGCGTCGTGGAGTGCGCGAGTCCGCTCGCGCTCTTCCCCTCACAAATCACTGCGTATCGTAAACATACCAAACCCCATTACCAAGATACAGCTTAAAGCGTTGACCAACTCTGGGTGGAAGATTTGTCGTACCTACAGCGAATCCCTCTCGCACAAGACCAAATTCGTATATAATCAAAACACAACACCGATCGTTTGAATCTTGGAAAAAGTCACAAAAGATTGGCATTTGATTTCGCAACACCAACTCATATCCCCTGGGCACTTTCGAGTCGCCTTTCGAACAAAGCTTGATCTGAGATTCTGCCCATTCATTAAGAGACAATAGGGAAACGTTGTTTGTAAACTGCCAAATCAACTCCCCCCTACGCTTGTCAGCATCAACCTCACATCCAGCAAGGCCGAGAAGCAAGACGAGAAAAACTTTAGGAAAAGCAGTGTATATCATAAAACCCCACAACCTCGACGGCTCCAAACGCGGCATCCCTTTCCAAAGACCAAGACCCATGGAACATGTCCCCAACGGGATTCCCTGACTCCTCATTGGGGGTCGCGATCAATTTTTAAGGTTTCCGGAGGG
This sequence comes from Akkermansia muciniphila, assembly GCA_945860685.1. Lineage (GTDB taxonomy): Bacteria > Verrucomicrobiota > Verrucomicrobiia > Limisphaerales > UBA9464 > SXXZ01. The sequence goes on along the minus strand of CAMASJ010000126.1, from coordinate 274 downwards.
CTCATCAGAGTCTTCTTTAAGCATCGTGCCAAACACACCACAGCGATCGACACGCCTGCAGACATACCTGCAAAACCAACCATGGCCTTCCTAGTGTTTTGAAACTGCCGAATTGCGGTTTCAGGTTGACCGGGCCTCCGAAACTGCTCCAGGGGGTTCGAGAGTCCTAAGCGTTGGTTGATGGTTGTTGGTTCACTGCGGAAAGTCCATCCCCGGTGGAGGGAGGGCGGAGCCCGACCGGAGCCGGGGATGGACGGTGATTCTTGGCGAAGGC
>CAMASJ010000125.1 GCA_945860685.1 Akkermansia muciniphila | reverse complement strand
GCTCATCGTGCGGAACACGAAGAAACGCCCATTCTCGGCGTAGCGCGGGTGGAAGGCCAGCCCCAGCAGGCCCTGTTCGCCGTCGGAAAGCAGGTTCGTGGTCAGGTTTAGGAAGACCGTTCGGTTGGGCCGGGCCAGATTGGTGACCACGACGATCCGGCCCGTCTTCTCGACCACGAAGAGGCGGTTGGTCTCGCCCGGGGGCGTGGTCATGGCGACCGGTTGGGTGAAGGTCAGCCCGGGAAAGGCGTCGGCGAAGGAGTAGGAGGTCTGCGGCGGCGCGGGAGGAAGCCCGTCGAAGACGTTGGTCGTGCGGCCGGGGACTTGGCCACGGAGGGCAAAGGACAGGAACGCCAACAGCAAGCCGACCGACAGAAGGAGTGACCGAGGGCTCATGGGCGAGACCCTCGCGTGGCAGCCGTCGGGCCGCAACCGGGAAGCCGTCGGCCGCGTGAGGTCAGGCCTCCTCGATCCGAACCGTGACCTCCATCGTGCGCTCCGTCACACCCTTGTAGTGCCCGCGGGTCGGCGCGGCGTCCGAGTAGTCGCGGCCCACGGCCAGCTTGACGTAGTTCTGGTCCGGTTGACGCCCGTGGGTCGGATCCAGCGCACGCCAGCCGATGCCCGGGATGAAGACCTCGATCCAGGCGTGGCTGGCGTTGGCGTCCGGCGTGTGCAGGTAGCCGCTGACGTACAGCGCCGGGATCTGGATGGACCGGCACAGTGCGAGGAGGACGTGCGCGAAGTCCTGGCAGACGCCCCGTCGGTCGGCGAGGACGTCGCTGGCCCGGGTGCGGACGGTCGTCAGCTGCGGCGTGTAGCTGAAGCCGGTGTGTACGTAGCGCATCAGGGCCTGGGCGGCCTGCCACGTGTCGGCCTCCCCCTCCGTGGCGTCGACGGCCTGTCGCCACACCGCCGCCTCCACCTCCACGTAGGGGCTGGGCTGCAGGAAGTCGAAGCACCGTTCGATGCGGGAGCATTCACCGATGCGTGCGCGGGGGAAGGGACGTGCCTCGGGCTCGAGGTGGTTCGAGGAGTTCGTGGAGACGCGGAACTGGCTCTCGATGGTCAGCGACGTGTGCGGCTCCGGGATCTCGAAGTGATGGGCGCGGTTCAGGTAGAAGTCCACGTAGTGCCGCAGGCGCGGAGGCGGCAGGACCTTCAGCACGAACGCCTCGACCGTCTGGTGCTCGTTGGTGACCGGTTCCAGACGCACCTCGTTGAAGCTCTCCTTCACGGGAGTCGCATAGGTGTATTTGGTTCGGTGGAGGACGCTGAACTTCATGGACCGGAACACCGATGCTGGGCCGCGCGAGGGGTGGGCGCAATTCCCCTTCGGACCGGAGTGGCGGAAGCGTCTCGCTCGGACCGGTGCGGTTCCCGCAATTCCCCGGTTGACCTCCGGCCCGTCGCTGGGCTTCAAACACGGCGTGAACCCCGTTTCCAACCGCGGCCATGCCGCGCTTTCCGCCGGCGCGGCGATGCTGCTCGCCTCCCTCGCGCCCCTGGCGCTCGCCGACGTCTCCCTCCATCCGCTCTTCACCGACCACGGCGTCCTCCAACAGGGGAAGCGCCTTCCCGTGTGGGGTCTCGCCGACGACGGCGAGAAGGTCACGGTCGAGTTCGCCGGCCAGAAGGTCTCCACCGTCGCCGTCGACGGTCGCTGGCAGGTGACGCTGAAGCCGCTGGCCGCGACCGCCGAGGGCCGGTCGCTGAAGGTCACCGGGAAGAACAGCGTCGAGATCTCCGACGTGGTCGTCGGCGAGGTCTGGATCTGCTCCGGCCAGTCCAACATGGAATGGTCGATGTCCTCGAGCTTCGAGCCGGCGTCGGACATCGCCTCGAGCGCCAATCCCAACATCCGCCTCTTCACCGTCACCAAGCGCCGTTCGCCGCATCCCGAGACGGAACTCGGCCACGCCAAGCACGCCTGGGCGGTCGCCGCGCCCGACGTCGTGAAGTCGTTCTCCGCCGTCGGCTACTACTTCGGACGCGACCTCCAGCCGGCCCTCGGTGTCCCTGTTGGCCTGATCCACACCAGCTGGGGCGGTTCCCCGGCCGAGGTCTGGATGAGCGAGGAGGTCCTCAAGGGCAACCATGAGTACAGCCGTGACATCGTCGACGCCTACGCGCCCGCGCTCCGCGGCTACGTCGAGGCCCGGAACAAGTGGCTGGCCGCGAAGAAGGCCGCCGAGGCCAAGGGCGAGAAGTTCAACCAGGGCGGTCCCTGGACGCCTTGGTATCCGACCGAGCTCTACAACGGCATGCTCCGTCCGCTGATGCCCTACGCGATCGCCGGCGCCATCTGGTACCAGGGCGAGTCCAACGCCGGACGGGCCTGGCAGTACCGCAGCCTCTTCGCCGACATGATCCGCAACTGGCGCAAGGACTGGTGCCAGGGCGACTTCCCGTTCCTCGCCGTCCAGCTCGCGCCCTGGGACAAGAACCGCAAGCGCTCCCTCGCCGAGATCACCGCGAAGCCCGTCGACAGCGACTGGGCCGAGCTGCGCGAGGCCCAGAACCACGTCGCGGAAAACCTCCAGAAGGTCGGCGTGGCGGTCATCACCGACGTCGGCGACAAGGACGACATCCATCCTACGAAGAAGGCCCCGGTCGGCCAGCGTCTCTCGCTGCTCGCCCAGACGATCGCCTACGGCAAGTCGGTGGAGTCCTCCGGTCCGACCTACGCCTCCACCGGCCGCAGCGGTTCGACGCTGGTGCTCAACTTCAACCATGCGAAGGGACTGAAGACCTCCGACGGCGCGGTCCCCACGGGCTTCGCGATCGCCGGCGACGACGGCGTGTACCACTGGGCCACGGCGGAGATCGTCGGCCAATCGGTCCGCCTTTCCTGCCCGGCCGTGTCGAAGCCGAAGACCGTCCGCTACGGCTGGTCCGACAACCCGGTGGTGAACCTCGTCAACGGCGATGGCCTGCCCGCCTCGCCGTTCCGCACCGACGACCTGCCTGCGACGACGAAGAAGTGACGGGTTGTCCGTCGTTCGTGGTCCGTTGTCCGTGGCCGCGGCTGCAAAGCCGCGGCTTTTTCATGCGCACGTTTCCCGTAGGAGACGAGGTGACGAGTCTCAAACTGGAGAGGGTCAGAGCCTCCTGACGTCGTCTCCTACGGGGATGTGTTGTGATGTCCCGACCGGGCGCGAAGTGGGAGACGAGGTGACGAGTCTCAAGCCGGGGAGGGCCAGAGCCTCCTGACGTCGTCTCCTGCGCCCAATCCTCTATCCGCTCGCCAATCCGTCGGAGGCGAGGCGCTCCACGAGGCGTCGGTCGGGATAGTGGTAAAAGGCGGCCCAGGCCTCGCGCCGGGCGGCCTTCCTGTTCCCGCGGTGGTGTTCCAGCAGTGCGAGATAGAGGTGGGCCAATCCGAGGTCGACGGCCTCCGTGGCCTCGGCGACGACGGATCGCAGCAGCGGCTCCGCTTCGTCCACTCGGCCCAGTTCGCACAGAACGCCTGCCCGCGTGGCCCGGATGGTGGGAGAGGAATCCAGTTCCAACGCCTCGGCGGACCAGCGGTCGGCTTGCGTCAGGAACTCACCGTGGGCCGCGAGCAACGGCAGCGAGGCCAGGAGATCGAGTTGCGCGGTCCGGATGCCGCGATCTCCAGACCCGGCCAAGGCCTGTTCAGCGGCCGCCACCGCCTCGTCCGTCCGTCCCGCGCGGGCGAGCAACCCGACCTCGTGGTGGGCCAAGACCGCCCGTGTGGCCTCGCCGATCCCGGGAACGCCCCGTGCCGAGTGGAGGGCCGAAAGGGCTTCGTCGGTCCGGCCGAGATGCCACAGCACGTTGAAGGCGATCTCGTGCAGGGCGAGGCAGCCGGGGTGCTTCCGAAGCCGTTCGGCGACGTCGGGCAACGCCTCGACGGCACGTCCCTGTTCGATGCGCGTCTGCGAACGCAGCCAAAGAGCCTGGGCCTCGTGGAAGGGCATGCCGTCGGTGAGGCGTTCCTGGTCGGCGACGTGCGGCAAAACGAGCGCGTTGGGAAGCGACTGCGTCTGGAGGTCCCGCGCGGCACGGAGCCGGGGCCGGTTCAGGGACCGTCCGACCGCGAGCAGCATTCCGCCGCAGAGCACGAAGATCCCGACACCGACCAGCAACGGGACCGGATGCCGTTCCCGCACGGCGTTCCAGAGCAGGAAGGCCGCGAGCAGGAGGACCACGCCGCCGAGGAACTGGACGGCCACTCCCGTCAGGCGGCCGATGCGCGGATTCCGACGCCCGAGTCGGCGCGGTGTCTTCGGTGATTCCGCGTTTCCCGGGAACCAGATCCGCCAGAACTGCAGCATGTCGTTCGGCAGCGGACGCCCGTCCATCGAGTGGGTCATCGGGATGAGGCTCCAGAGGAGCAGGTAGGCGTTCCCCCAGACGAAGATCCAGGGGAGCGCCAGGCGGTCCGCGACCGGGTGCGCGCCATCGAGGACCCACCCGAGCCCGAGCAGGACCACGTTCACCGCCGGACCTCCGAGCAGGAACATCGCTTGGGCTTTTCGAGGCGGTGTCTCGGTCCGGTGGAATCCGAAGCAGACGCCGCCGTAGGGGACCAGGCGGAATTGCCATTCCGTCCCGCAGAGACGTCCTGCGGCGACCAGCGAACCGTAGCCGAGCCGGATCTGCTCGATGCGGTAGCCGACCGCCATCCCGGCCATGGCGTGGCCGAGTTCATGCAGGAGGACGAACAGCGATTCGAACAGATAGAGGCCGCCCAGCCGCTGGACCCAGGGATTCAACGCGACGTCGGGCACGAGGACGGGCGCGAGCCAGGCGCCGACGGCGGGCGCGAGCAGCAGCATCCACAGGACGACGCCGCCCCGGCGCGCCGAGCGGTGTCGGCACGGGGCGCACAGCGGCGCCGGCCGGCGGAACGCGCGGGTCGTCGTCGTCAGCGGGCCGGTCTCGGACTCGGGACGTCCGCAGTCGGCGCAATGCCAGGTGGGAACGGGGTTCTCGGACAACGGCGGTGAGGATGGGGCAGGGTCGGGGGAGTTTTCAGGTTCAAGTTTCCGGTTTTCGGTGGGGACCCCCCGGTGCACGGGTAGGAGACGACGTGAGGAGTCTCACGCCATGGGTAGCAGGACGGGTGCGGCCCGGGAGTGATTGATGTCGTGGTGCAGGCAGAGACTCGTGACCTCGTCTCCTCCGGTGCAGAAACCGCTCGCGTTGAGGGGGAGGTGTTTCGTGATATTCTCGTCCACCTTGTCGACCTCCGTGAATCCATCCCTTCGAGACGCCATCGCCCCACACCGCGAAGCCCTCTTACAGCATCCGCTCTACCATGAACTCCGCACCCTGCGGGACCTCGGGGTCTTCATGGAGCACCACGTCTACGCCGTCTGGGACTTCATGTCCTTGCTCAAGGCGTTGCAAAGCCGGTTGACCGGCGTCGACCTGCCTTGGCGTCCGGTGGGGGATCCACGGTTCCGGCGGATGATCAACGAGATGGTGCTTGGGGAAGAGAGCGACCTCGATCCGGACGGGAACGCCCTCAGCCATTTCGAGCTGTACCGGACGGCCATGCGTCAGGCGGGAGCGGACACCCAACCGGTGGACCGCCTTCTCGGGCATCTGGGGCACGGCGTCGGTATCGAAGAGGCGATGGACCGTGCCGGTTGCCCGATCTGTGCCCGGGAGTTCGTCCGGCACACCTTCTCGGTCATCGCCGCCGGACGGATCCATGAGATCGCCGCCGCGTTCACCTACGGACGTGAGGATCTCATTCCCGCGTTGTTCGGACAGTTCGTCTCCCGACTTGATGCCGGTCTCCCCGGACCGCTGACGACGTTCCGGTATTACCTGGACCGTCATATCCAACTGGACGGCGACGAACACGGGGAACTGGGGCGGCAATTGGTGGAGGGGCTTTGCGCCGGGGATCCGCAGAAGGAAAGCGAAGCCCAGACGGCGGCCGTGGAGGCCTTGAAGGCACGGCTCCGGTTCTGGGACGGCATCCACCGGCATCTGGTCTCATGACACGGATTACACGGAGGGGAGTGGTGCGGCTGGGGGAGAACCCGTTTTCCTGGATGAGGCTGGGACTCGTGGCCTCGTCTCCTACGACCTGCATGGATAAGAGACGGCGTGGGGAGTCTCTGGCTTCCGGTCGGGGAAACGGCTCGCCTCGCTGGGTGTGCCCAAGGCCATAGTCCTCGGGTCACCTTCCCACCGCTGATTCCATCATGAATCGCCTGCTCTCATGGGTCCCCATTGGACTTCGACGTTCCTTCCTTTCGCTGGCTTGGCTCGCGTGCGCGAGCGCCGTGGCGGAGGAGGCGAAGAACCGCGACTTCGACGTGGTCCGCGAGGAGTCCAAGGTGCCGCCGTACCAGTTGCCGCCGCTGCTGGTCACCGCTGCGGGGCGCCCGGTGACGACCGCGGAGGAATGGTTCCAGGTGCGTCGTCCTGAGATCCTGGGCCTCTTCGGCAACCTGGTCTACGGCGTGGTGCCGCGGGCGGAGGACCCGGTGCGCACCACCTTCGAGGTGCTCCGTTCCCGGTCGGATTTCTTGGAGGGCAAGGCCACGCGGAAGGACGTCGTCCTCCGGTTCTCCAACCGGCGGGGCGAGGCCGATCTACGGATCCTGGTCTTCACGCCGACCGCGGCGAAGGGACCGGTGCCGATGATCCTCCTGCACAGCTTCTCCGGCACGCGCGACGACGGGCACGATCCGAGTCCGGACCGTCCGGGCCACCTGCGGAACGGGCTGCCGCTCGGGGAGATCCTGAGGCGGGGTTTCGGACTGGTCGTCGTGCCGCAGTCGGAACTGGTGCGCCACAACGAGGTCGAGTTCCAGAAGGGCATCCATCCGCTGTTCTACCGGGAGGGGCAGAGCTTCCCGAAGGCCAACGAGTGGGGCGTGATCGCGGCGGTTTCGTGGTCGGCGTCGCGGGCCATGGACTACCTGGAGACCGATCCGGACGTGGACGCCCGCCGGGTGGCGGCGATGGGGCATTCGAAGATGGGGAAGGCGGCGTTGTGGACGGCGGCGCAGGACACGCGGTTCGCGATGGCGATCCTGGCGCAGTCCGGCTGCGGTGGCGCAGCGCTGTGGAAACGCGACTTCGGCGAGAACCTCGAGAAGATGGTGACCCGCTTCCCCTACTGGCTTTGCCGCAACGCCTCGAAGTTCGCCGGGAACGAGGAGGACCTCCCGGTGGACCAGCACCTGTTGCTCGCCTGCATCGCCCCGCGGCCGCTGTACGTGGCGAGCGGCGAGGACGATCTCTGGGCGGATCCGCGTGGCGAGTACCTCGGCGCCTACCATGCCGGAGAGGTGTACCGGCTGCTCGGGAAGAAGCCGCTGCCCTCCGTGGATTCCCCGGCGGTCGGGACGGCGGTCACCGGGACCGACGTCGGATACCACAACCGTGCCGGCGGCCATTCGGTGGAAGCCGAGGACTGGGAGCGCTTCCTCGACTTCGCCCAGAGGCATTTCCGTCGCTGAACGGGTCCATCGGAGCGAGGGCGGTTTTCACGCGAATCCGCCGAGACGCACTGGGGAGTGGGGCCTCGGGAGCTTGGCGTGACCGTCCGTTCTGCAGGGCTGGGCCGAGGCAATTCCGGTGCGGATCCGCCGGAAGACGTATCCGTCCAGAACATTCCGCCTTGAGGAGGGCAGCGCCCTTCATGGATTTTGAAACCATGATCTCCAGAGGCGCTTCCGCTGTGTTCCTGCTCCTTGGTTTGGGTCTGCTCGTGGTCCGCGCCCAAGCCCAGGGAGTCCTCGAGTTCTCGAACCGGGGTGTCGATCAGGACGACAGGCCGGTGTTCGGGCCGGACGGCGCGCTCGGGCTTTCGGGTCCGCGCTATTCGGCACAGCTGCTCGCTGGAACGAACGGGACGCCTGCCGAGTTCCTGGTTCCGGTGGGTGCCCCCCAGCCGTTTGGTCGACATGGATTCTGGGTCTCCACCAACCTGGTGATCCCCGGGGTCGCCAACAACCAGATCGCGTCGCTTCAAGTCCGTGTCTGGGACAACGAGAACGGTCGGTACCCGACCTTTGAGAGCGCCAGCCTCAAGGCGGCCTCTTCCCGGTTCACCCACCGCCTCAACGGGCGTTCGCCTTGGGATGCCATGTCCAGGATGGCGTCGTTCTCACTGCCTCCGGGACGTCCGCTTCCCCACCCGGCGGACTCGTGGCTGAACCTCCTTGGGATCAACCAAGGCGGAGGCAGCTTCGGCGGAGGCATTTGCTATCCGGGGGACCCCGTGGATTTCCAGTTCTCCGGCCGCGGAAACCATCTCTACCACACCCGGATCTATCCCTGTCAGCAGCCGGCACAGGTTCGATCCCTGACGGATCTTGGCACGGGTCTGTCGATCCCGGTCCCTGGAAGCGAAGATGTCGGCGAGTATCCTGGGCTTGGACCTGGCCGCTGGTCTCTGGCGGCCCTTTCCGATGACGGCTCGGTCGTGCTGGGCAATGTGACCTCGACCAACGGGACCGAAAGCCGTGCGTACCTGGGTCTGACCAACAGGGCCACGGCGCTGCCTTTGAGCCGCGGCGTCGCGTTGTCCGGGAACGGCCGGTATGCGTTCGGGACGAAGTCCGACGGCACATGGCTTCGCATCGAGATCTCCACCGGCATGGCGCTGGAGATTCCGGTGCCGGATGCCGTCACCAACCTCGTGTCCGTCGGCGTGTCGCAGGATGGGGATTCCTGGCTGGTAGGTTCCGGTGCGGGAACGGGGCAGGCTTGGTGGAGGCGTGGCTTCGGGTGGCGGATCCTGGGCTCCCAGGATCCGTTGGCCCGCCATCTCTCTGCCGACGGAGGCACGGTGACCGGATCCGACCGTGCCACTTCCGACGCCGTGCTGCTGGCGGCGGACGGCTCACGTCGGAGGATCCCGGAAGCGAGGCCACTCGGGTGGCCGGTAGCGCTGTGCGACGGCGGGCGTCTGCTCTGGTGTGAGCGTGGAGTCCTGGATCTCCGAACCGGCCGCGCCTACGGCGTCGGCGAACTGCTCCACGGGGACGCGCGTTCCCGGTTCCGGGCTCCCGACGAGCCGCTCAGCCGGATCGCCTTGGACGTCCGGTCGGTTTTGGCGGCCGATGCTCGCGGTCGAACGATCGTGTTCCAGGCGGGCTCCTCCTCGACCCGGCTTGGGCGGTCGCAGGTGGGCTATTGGTATGTCGCGCGTCTGGCCTTTCCGGACGACGGGGCGCCGGTCTCGCTCGTCCGATCCGGCGCGGAGCGGTTCCGGGTGCGGTTCCCCGCCCGGGCGGGCATCCGCTACCGTGTGGAATCCTCCGGGGACTTCCAGAACTGGGCCGAACGGGTCGCCGAACATGAGGGCACCGGCGTGGACGAGGAACTCGATGTCGACACCTCGGACAACGGCCGGGGATTCCTGCGGATCCGGTCCGCGGTCGTGCCCTTGTGAGCGGGTTCGGCCGGTGCGGGTGCCGATTCAGGCTGGTTCCGCGGGTCCGCGGCTGCGATGACACCGCGGACGATGTCGTCCGAGAACTCCCCTGAGACGCCGATTCCTGCGTTGGATGCAGACCGGCTGCGTGCCGTGACCGAGATGCTGGAGGCGGTGGTCCGAGACCGTTCCCTGCTGGCGCAGCTGACGCCCGAGGAGCGCACGCGTCTGGAGCAGGCGGCCGCGCAGGTGTACTGCCCGGACGTCGCCGAACGTCGTCGTCTCACCCGGGCCACCCAGCGCCAGCGCAAGGCCGCCCGGACGGAGCGGGACGACGCGGTGTTGTCGGAGACGGGGATCCGTCGGCTGCGGAAGCAGTCGGTCTTCACCACGCCGTCGCTCCCGCCGCCGCCGGAGGTGGAGCCACGCGAGGTGGAGGATCCGGACTTCCGCGACGTGCTTGAGCCGAGGAACTGCTACGTCTGCAAGCAGGACTACAACGTCCTCCATCCGTTCTACGACCAGCTCTGTCCGACCTGCGGAGAGTTCAACTTCGCCAAGCGCACGGAGTCGGCGGATCTCCGTGGACGTGTGGCGCTGCTGACCGGCGGCCGTGTGAAGATCGGCTACCAGGCCGGCATCAAGCTCCTGCGCGCCGGCGCGCGGCTGATCGTCACCACCCGGTTCCCCCGCGACTCGGCGGCGCGCTATGCGGCGGAGCCGGACTTCGAGGCCTGGAAGGACCGGCTCGAGATCTTCGGCCTCGACCTCCGTCACACGCCCAGCGTCGAGGCCTTCTGCCGGCACCTGCTGGAGACGCGCGACCGGCTCGACTTCATCGTCAACAACGCCTGCCAGACCGTGCGTCGTCCGCCGGACTTCTACCGTCACATGATGGACCGGGAGCTGGCGCGGGCGTCGGACCTCGATCCGGTGGCGCGGACGCTTCTCGGCGGGTACGAGGGGCTTCGCGGATACCACCTCCTGCCGGAGGGGACGGCGGTTGCCGCGGACGTGGTCGCGCCGTCCTCCGCGCCCGGGCTGGTCCATGCCGCTGCGCTTTCGCAGGCGAAGCTCCTGCCGGAGGAGATGGAGGCGCAGCAGGGCCTCTTCCCGGAGGGCCGCCTCGACCAGGACCTGCAGCAGGTGGACCTGCGTGAACGCAACTCGTGGAGGTTGCTGCTCGACGAGGTCTCCTCGGTGGAACTGCTCGAGGTCCAGCTCGTGAACGCCGTCGCGCCGTTCGTGCTCAACGCGCGCCTGAAGCCCCTGATGACCCGCACGCCGGAACGGGACAAGCACATCGTCAACGTGTCGGCGATGGAGGGGCAGTTCTACCGCCGCTTCAAGACGACGCGGCATCCCCACACCAACATGGCCAAGGCGGCGTTGAACATGATGACCCGGACCTCGGCGGCCGACTACGAGGCCTCGGGCATCCACATGAACGCCGTGGACACGGGCTGGGTGACCGACGAGGACGCCGCGCAGATCGCGGCCCGGAAGCAGGAGGCCCACCGGTTCCATCCGCCGCTCGACATCGTGGACGGGGCCGCCCGGATCGTGGATCCCATCCTCGACGGGTTCAACACGGGCCGGCACGTGTGGGGGAAGTTCCTGAAGGACTACCGTCCGACAGACTGGTGAGCGTCCTCCCAGAACCGGATCTCCCTTCCGGTGGGCTGCGCTTCCGGCTTCCTCATCCCGATCCCAAATCGGAAGGCCCGGTCCCTGCATGAAGGACCGGCCCTGTGCGCGGATTGTCCGGAAGCGGACGGAAATTGGCGCGTCGTCGCGCCCGACGGATCACTTGCCGGAGAGCGCCTTGGCGGCGGACTCGTAGGCGGCCTTGATGGCCTTGGGATAGGTCTTCTCCAGCTCCGGGTAGATGGCGATGGCGGTGGCGAGGGCCTTGGCGAACTCGCTGTCCGATCCGTGGGTCGCCTGGAGGTAGACCGCGTAGTCCTCGAGCTTCGAGAAGGAGAGGTCGGATCCGGCCTTGATCGCCTCTGGACCGCCGACGGCGGCGATGGCGCCGAGTTCCTTGCCCTTCTTCTTGGCGGCGCCGGAGAACAGGCTGCCGACACCCAGGGGAACCTGGTTCAGGACAGCCTTCCCGGCTTCCTCGCCTGCCTTCTCCCCGACCGCGGCGCCGACCTGGGCGCTGATGGCCTTGCTGGCCCAGGGGGTGATCTCGCCCTTGGAGTTGTAGGGGACGAAGTACGGTCCGGCCTGGTTGGTCTGGGGCGTGGGGGCGGTCAGTTCGACCGACGCGGCCTTCATCTTCGCCCGGATGTCGATGACCACCTGGAGGATCCTCTGGGCCTTGGCGATGTCCTCGGGGCTGAGGGCGAGGGCCGATCCGGGGAGGAGGGTGGTGACGAGGGCGACTGCGAGGAGGCGTTGGAGGTGCTTCATGGATGGGTCCGTTGGGAAGGCGGGTGATGGAACGCGATGGACGCCGTGGGCGCCGGGTGTGGGTTTAGGTCAGAACTCGCCGATTGGCGATACGTAGGCCTACGTACGCCGCGGGGTCCTCGGGTAGGCACGCCGCATCTCCGCGGGTGGGAGCAGGTCCGCTCCGAGGAAATCCATGAACTCCGTGTCCCAAACTCAACGCCGTTCCTGCACGAACACGTTCCGGAACTCGATCGGGCCGTGTTCGTGTTGGAGGCCGATCGGCCCCTTCGCGGGCAGGCCGTGCATCTCGGCGTCGCGGATGACGGTCTCGCCATTGACCTCCACCGTGACCCGGTTGCCGGCCACCCGGAGGCGCATCGTGTTCCAGTCGCCGATCGGCCGGTCGGCGGGCTTGGACGGGGTGAAGGCCCGGCGTTGGGCCGGCGTGGAGGCGGGGTCGGTGCGGTATTCCCAGAACTCGCCGCTGCCGACGGGGTAGCAGAAGAGGTTCGCCTGCGCCTTGTACAGG
>CAMASJ010000124.1 GCA_945860685.1 Akkermansia muciniphila | reverse complement strand
GGATCCGCCGCGACGTGCTTCTGGCCTTCGAGCATGCCGAGAACTCGACGGACGAAGCCGAGCGTCGCCGGAACATGACCATCGCGGTGATCGGGGGCGGTCCGACCGGCGTGGAGTTGGCCGGGGCCTTCGTGGAACTGGCGCGCCACGTCCTGCGCGACGACTTCCGCAGCATCGATCCCCGGAAGGCGCGGGTGGTGTTGATCGAAGGCGGCACCCGTCTGCTGGGGCAATTCCCCGCGGACCTCGGTGACAACGCCCGCGAGACGCTCGAGACGATGGGCGTCGAGGTCCGCTGTGGCGTCCGGGTGAAGAGCCTTTCGAAGAACCGCGTGGAACTCGAGGGCGGCGAGGTGATCGAGGCAGGCAACATCGTCTGGGCAGCGGGCGTCGCGGCCTCTGGGCTGACGTCGAAGCTCGGTGCCCCGCTCGACCGCGCCGGCCGGGTCCAGGTGGCGCCGGACCTGAGCGTGCCGGGACATCCCGAGATCTTCGTCGTCGGCGACGCCTGCGGGATCGTCGACCGCGACGGGCAGGTCGTCCCCGGCGTGTCGCCTGCCGCGATGCAGGCGGGGCGTCATGTGGCCTCGATCATCCAGGCCGAGCTCTCCGGGCATCCGGACCGGGAACCCTTCGACTACTGGGACAAGGGCAGCATGGCCACCATCGGTCGTTCCGCAGCCGTCGCGAACCTAGGGGGCCTGCACCTGACGGGCCTGCTCGCGTGGCTCGGATGGCTCTTCGTGCACCTCGTGTTCCTGATTGGCTTCCGCAACCGCGTGGCCGTGCTGTGGCAGTGGTTCTACAGCTACGTGACCTACAAGCGCGGAGCGCGGATCATTTTTGGGGGGCGAGGGAGGGGTGAGGGAGAGGGTTGAAGCGTTGGATCCCTTCAACCTTTCAACCTTTCCCCGCTTCACCCTCCTTGGCCCTCCCATTGGCCCTGTTCCCCGGTTGGCGACAACCGTTAGGCTGACGTCCACGATGAAGGATCGGGTGAACCTCGGGATCGAGTGCGGTGGGACGCGGACGACGGCCATCGCCGCGGCCGGATCGAATCGCCGACTTCTGAAGCGGCTCGAATGCGGCGCCGCGAACCTGCGGCTCGTGAATGACGTCCAGCTGGAGGCCCACTTCGCCGGCATCCGCGACGTGATGCCTCTCCCATCGGCGTTGGGCATCGGCATGGCGGGCGTCCGCACGGCCGAGGATCGGGAGCGGATCCTGCGCATCGCCGGCCGAGTCTGGTCCGGTGTCCCGGCGGTGGTGGACCACGACCTGGTGACGGCGCTCGAGGCGGCGGCCATGGACGGTTCGGATTCCGTCGACGTCCGCGTGGTCGTGCTGAGCGGCACGGGTTCCTGCTGCTTCGGCCGCAACCGGGCTGGAACCACGGCGAAGATGGGCGGCTGGGGACACCTCCTCGGCGACTGCGGCAGCGGCTATGACATCGCCCACTCGGCGTTGCGGCGGTTGATCCACCGATTGGATCGTACGGGTTCCGGTGGGCGTTTCGGTCCGCTGGTGTTGCGGCAACTTCTGTTGAACGACTTCGAGCCGCTGGTGGGGTGGATCCAAGGCGCGGGAAAACGTGACGTCGCGGCCTTGGCTCCCCTGGTCTTCCAGGCGGCGGCGGAAGGTGACCGCGACATGAAGGACGTGGTGGAGCAATCCCTGGGCGGCCTTTTCGACCTTGCCGTGGGCACGGCAGGAAGGCTGGTTGCGAAAGCCGGCTCCGGCCGTGACGGCGCGGAGATCGAGTTCGTACTCGCGGGCAGCGTTTTCGCGAGGCAGCCGCGTTGGCGCCCGTTCATAGCACGGTGTCTCAAGGCGGCGGGAAGCCGGGCGCGGGTCCGCGTGCTGGAACGCGAGTCCGCCTGGGGCGCGGTGGCCTTGGCGGAGAAGGCCACCGCTGCTGCGGTCGATGTTCGGGTCCCGGAGGTCGGAACCGTCCTCCGTCCGGAGGCGACCGCGGTCTCGCCGACCGAACTGCGGAATCCGCGCTCGATGGAATTGGACCGGATGCCGTTGAAGGCGGCCGTGGAGCTGATGCTGTCCGAAGAGGCGGCAGTGGCCCCGGCGGTGGCAACCCATTCGCGGGAACTGGCGGCTTTGGTGCGGCGCGCCGCGGATGCCTTGGGCTCCGGTGGCCGGCTGTTCTATGTCGGCGCCGGGACCAGCGGCCGACTGGGCGTGCTCGACGCCAGCGAGTGCCCGCCGACGTTCCGTTCCGCGCCGGAGCAGGTCCAGGGCATCATGGCCGGAGGGGAGAAAGCGTTGCATTCGGCGGTGGAAGGCGCCGAGGACGACGCCGCGGCGGGGATGTCGGCGATCGCCGCCCGCGAGGTCGGACCGAAGGACGTCGTGGTCGGGATCGCGGCGTCGGGGCGGACGCCGTTCGTCTGGGGCGCCTTGGGCGAGGCCCGGAAACGCGGAGCGGCCACGGCGCTGGTGTCGTTCCAGCCGCACCTGAAGTTCGCCCGCGGTTCACGTCCGGACCATGTGTTGGCGGTCGATGTCGGTCCCGAGGTGCTGACCGGTTCGACCCGGCTGAAATCGGGTACGGCCACGAAGCTGATCCTGAACACCCTCACGACGTTGGCCTTCGTGCGTTTGGGCAAGGTGGCGGGCAACCTGATGGTCGACCTGAACCCCTCCAACGTGAAGCTGCGCGACCGGGCCGTAAGGATCGTCGTGGAGTTGACCGGGGCGACCCGTGAGGAGGCCGCGGAGACGCTGGAGCGGGAACGGTGGGCGGTGAAGACCGCACTGCAGGCCTTGGGCTGGCGAATGGTGAAATAGATTCAGATTAATCGCTTCAAGTGGTGTATGGTACATGCAGGAGCGGTTGTTGTCGATTTCTTGCGCTGGAATGTGCTATTTGATTTTCTGTACAGGGTTTAACCTTGAGTAATATTAACGGGAATCTGTAAATCGATCATGGAAATGGAATCATGATATGCTAATCCATGGAGCTGTCTTGTTTAGGTTGGTTTCTGGTTTCTGTAATGTTATTCGGGTTGCTAAGTCGTTAATGAAAGGCTTGTGTTTAATGCTGGGTGGGTTTAGAAGTCTTGTGGCACGATCTTTAAGGTTGGATCTGATCGTGGTTGCATATATTTTCGTGTTGGGTGTTGGGAATGGGGATTCCATTCTGGTTCTTGAGGGCATGGAGTCGGTTTCGTCAAAATTGAACGAGGATTCAGGAGTTCGATTAACTCCAATTCCTACATGGACTGCTCACACGTCTCATAAAGAGCTTCACTTGGAGGATGGTTGGTTCTGGCGATCTCCATTCAATGCTGCGGATTTGACTCCGGATATTAGCACCAATGGGTGGGCTCAGGTTCGAATCCCATTTGAATATGAACGACAAGGGTTGGTGATTAGTAATGTCGCTGGCCTTTCGCGCGCCTTTTATGTGCCAAAAGATTGGGGTGATGCCCGAGTTAAAGTTAGATTTGAAGCTGTAAACAATGTAGTTTCATTGAGCGTCAATGGTCGCAAGGTGGGTAGGCATGATGGGTTTTTGCTTCCGTTTGAATTTGATGTTACCGAATATTTGATGTTTGGGCAGACAAATATTGTGTTGATCGAATTGAATGAGGGTGGAGTGGCTGCTCGTTTGGCTGACCGTCTGCGGCAGGGTGGGGTTATACGTAGAGTGACAGTTTTCTCCGTTCCTAAGGTCAACCTCTCTCAGGTTTACCAGGAAACGGAGTTTGATGGGGCCTATCGCAATTCGACGCTGCGTATAGCAGTTAGAGTTTCAAATGATCAGCTGTCAGAGGCAAAGTCATATCGATTGCGTTGGGAACTTGAGGATCCAAGTGGAAAAATGGTTGATTTAAGAAAGTTCTCGCTAGAGGTGCCTGAGATGCCGGCATTGAGTTCGACGAATCTAGAATTTGCGATCAGTATTGCCGATCCAGAGAAGTGGGATCCTGAACATCCGAGACTGTATCGTTTGAAAACGTTCCTTGATTCTTCCAATGGCGCAGTCGAGTCCTTGGACAGGCGGATCGGTTTTCGCCAAGTGGAGATTGTAGGTGATCAAGTCAAGCTTAACGGGAAGCCGATTAAAATTAGGGGGATTGTTCGGTTCGATCAGTATGGAGATCAGGGGTCGGCGGTACCCGAAGTGGTGGACATTGCTGACCCTGTCATCTTTCGTAACGCGAATTGTAATTATCTGCGTTCTTGGCCTTCGTCGGATAGTTTCTATGATAGCTGTGATGAGGCGGGTTTGTTGGTGCAGGGAGAATTGCCGATCTCATTTCAAAGGGAGGTGCCTGCGGGTAGCTCTGCAGATTTTCTGCGTATTGCTGAAGAAAACCTGGCTCATCTTCGCCATCATCCTTCAGTGATTATTTGGTCGGTTGGAAATGAGTCTACTTGGACGCAGCCCTTTTCTGATGTGGCGCGGCATCTTCGGAGAATGGACCCAAACCGCCCAATTCTTGCCTCTTGGCCGTTTGGGGAGCCCGAGTGGCAACTGTTGGATATTGATTCTATTCACTATCCTTTGCAGGATATGAGTATATATACAAATAGGTTTCGCCCGATATTGTTCACTGAGTATCATTCTGTGAATACTTATAATGTGGCGGAGCATACAGCGGACCCCGGAGTTCGGGAATACTGGGGTGAAGCTTTTCGGAGGATGTGGGAAGGAATCTACTCTGCGCCCTCTGTAGCGGGTGGATGCGTTTTCGCAGGTGCGGACTATCTTGATGGCCAGTATGGTGATTTGCCATGGGGAGTGGTAGACAGGAATCGTCGCCCAAAACCGGAGTATTGGCACCTCAAGAAGGTGTATTCACCTGTACATTTGCTGGACGAGATTGCTCAGATCGTATCGGACCGCAATCGAGTCCGAGTGGAGGTTGAGAATCGCTACGACTTCTCAAATATTTCGGAATTGATTACAGAATGGAGTGTTGGTGGTAGGAGTGGGCGTTTGGAACCGAATATTCCTTCGAGGTCGCGAGGATTTCTGGAAATTCCTTACCAAAATGGCGATTCTGACTCGCAACTTAGGCTTCGCTTTTTGGACCGACGAGGATTTTTGGTGGACGAGTATCGCTTGCCGATTGGCTCGGCTCGTGTTGGTCCGGTTTGGCGAAAGCCGACGGGTGGCGTGGCTCGGCTCCATCGCTCAGGTCCCTCCTCGCTGGAAATCGAGTCCGGATTTGCCTCATGGAGTGTCGACGAACGGGTGGGCCGTATTACTTCCGGCCGTTGGAAGGGGCTTGAGATCTTCCAGGGGGGGCCTGACTTCTGGTTGACTGGCCTCCACACCTCAGGCTGGCCTGGCTGGTATGTTCAAGCCGCGCAAGATGGGGATTTGGTTCGAGTCAAAGTGACGACCGACTCTCCTAGTGGGATCCTTGCCGGACTACCTCCCTATGGAATGACCGGCTCATTGGAGTACCAATTTGATGGAGTTGGAAACTTGGACATCCAGTACGATCTGAAATGGAACGCGGAGTTCAGTTGGTGGTATCGGGAGCAGGGTTTGGCGTTTTCTGTTGCCGGCGATTGCGATCAGCTCCGTTGGGATCGCGTTGCGACTTGGTCCGTCTATCCTCGGGGGCATATCGGACGAGGGAGCGGAGTTGCCACTTTGTTCCGTGATCCCTCTGGATCAGCCGCGATCCCCCAAGATACAAATCAGCCTTGGTTTCTGGACGAGGTCAACGGCACTGCCGACTTCCGATCTACCAAGTATCGTGTGCTCCACTCCGCATTGACGCGAAACGATCGCTCCGGCGTTCTTCTAGACTCCGATTCTTTCCAGCATGTCCGTGTGGCCTTTGATGGAGTTGCAGGTCTGAAGCTGATGGTCAACGAGATCTCCGGAATTGGTTCGGAGGGATTCCTAACCCGAGTTTTTCCGGACGAGATCTACCTTATGAGAACTGGAGACCGATTCTCCGGTCGCGTCAGATTGGCCTTGGGCGACTTGGACCCGGGGATCGAGGTGGGAGCAGTCGAAGGTACCTTCTCTCCAAACTTAAGCCTGATGCCAAACGGTGGTCGCTCTTTCCGGATGCGTTTGGGCCCCCAACTGCACCAACAACCGCGGATTGTCAGGTCGACCAACTTGACCGAGTGGAGCTTCGCGACCAACGCCTTCTTCTTGGATGGGCAGGGGATTGAGGTGCAAATCCCCGAACAGGACGCAGGGTCGCATGAGTTCTACAGGGTGTCTCCTTGACGGTTGGCTGTTTGCCGTCGGTGATGCCTCTCTTTAGTGGGCGGAGTTTTCGTCCTCGTCGTGGCAGATCTGGTCGATGACCACGGCGCTGGCGAGGATCAGCAGGTCGTCCTGGCCGGGTTCGATGTCCACGGCGTAGGTGTCGCGGATCGACAGCCACTTCTTGGAGACCGTGGCCACCACGCCGCCACGGTGGCTGAAGGTGTAGTCGTGGTGCAGGAAACCGCCCTGGGCCTCGTAGTCGTCGGGGCCGGGCACGTCGACCGTGAACGAACAGCGCAGCAGGGTGAGGATGTCCTTGCTCACCGTCGCCACGTGGCGGCCACGCAGGTGGATCTCCCAGGCCTTCCGGATCAGGGTGATCTTCTGACGTACGAAGCCGACGTCGGCACCATGTTCGTCGCGGATGTTGATCCGCTCGCGGAACAGCGTGAATGCCTTGCCGTCGAAGTAGAACCGCTCGCGGCCGTCTTCGTCGCGGATGGAGAAGTCGTCGCCGAGGCAGAGGATCTTCTCGCGGATCAGGTAGCGCATGTCAGGGCTGGGCTGGAGTGACGATCCGATAGAACCGGGTTCCGGCCAGGAACATCTGGATCGGCACGGAGACTTCCCGGCTTTCGCCTTCGGCGACATCGGAAAGCCGTGACCAGGTTCCAGTCGGCGACGTGGCGTGGAGCACCGAGTAGGTGCGACCGGCAGCCGCTTGGAAACGGAGGGTGAGCAGTCCGCTGGGACTCGTCGTGAAGCCGGCGCGCAGTCCGCTCGCCGCATTGCGCGGATCCGTTCCCGCGAGGTACTCGTGCAGGTTCGACAGGCCGTCGCCATCGGCGTCCAGCACGGCATCGCCGGCGAAATTCGGACGGAGTCCGTTCTGCGTTTCCCAGGCGTCAGGGATGCCGTCGCCGTCGACGTCGACGGGGCGACCCCGGTTGGGCGCACCCGGGGTCATGGCGTCGGGAAAGCGCGTGATGTTGGTGGAGCCGTCGGGGAAGCGGCCTTCGGAGACCCAGGGCTCCTGGACGAGGAAGTCCACGGTGTCGACAACCCCGCCGGTCGCGGTGAAGAGCCGGATCGTCTCACCGAGCGCGCTCAGCCGGAACTTCAGCGGAGCCCCGGGGACGCCGGGTCCGGTGTCCTCAAGCCGGAAGCAGGCGAAGCCGGATCCGGGGATGAAGCTCTGGGACGGCAGGATGCGGTTGGTGGCACCTTGGATCGACGGGTCGTCGGTGAGGGCCCAACGGCTGATGTTCACCGGCAGCGTCTCCGCGTTGTACAATTCCACGAACTCGTTGGTTCCACCGGCGGAGGCCAGCCATTCGTTGATGCGGATCTGGGAGCCGCCGGCCATGTCGGCGACGACCGAGTTGGCGGTCCCGGGGGTGTTGGTGGCCGAGAGCCACCAGTTGGGCTGGATGCGGATGAGCGACCTGCCGGGGACCTGGGGACCGTATTCCACGCGGTCCAGGATCCTTCCGGCCGCGTCGAAGAGGGACACCACCGCGCCGTCGTCCGGCAGCGGGATGGGGAAGAGCAGGACACCGGGGCCGGGGACCAGTCCCTGGGGCAACGAACCGCAGTGGATGACGACGCGTTCCGACGGCGCGAGGATTCGGGTGCCGCCGAGGGCTGCCGAGAGCGGCGGTAGGTCCGGAGGATTGACCTCCAGCACCAATGGACCGAGGGGCAGGGGATTCGTGGAGGCGTTCTCCAGCTCGATCCAATCGGTCGTCCACCGTGCGAGGAACTCGGAGAAGCGTGCGACGCGTCCGAGATCCGCGACCCTGTTGCTGGCGCCCGGGGTCGCGCTGAACGAAAGGGACTGGAAGGCGCCGGTTCCGTCCGGGATGCGGGCGTAGGCGGTCTCGGCGATCTGGTTGGGATAGGTGATGCGGGCCACCTCGCCGGCCCTTGGGTCGAGCAGGATGATGAAGCCGCCCGTTGCTGGGAGTCGGAGGTCGAGGTGGTCCGGGCCGGGTTCGCCGTCGGCCTTGAGGACGAGGAAGCCGCCGGGGCCGATGAACATGGGGGAACCCACGGGCGCGATGCCGTTGGTGTTGACGACCGACCATCCCTCGATGCCCACCGGGAGTGCGGAGGTGTTGTGGAGTTCGATCCAATCGTTGCCGTCGCCGGAGTTGGCCTCGAGTTCGTTGATGGCGACGGCGGAGGCGGGGCCGAAGGCGGTCACCGGTTCGTTGGCCGATCCGGGTGTCGGCTCGCAAAGTGTCCAATCGAGGCTCCCGCCGCGGCCAATGGAGAAGCCCATTGGAACGATCCCGTAGCGGACGACGTCGACGCGGTTGGTGGCGGCGTCGAAGAGCACCAGCGTCTCCCCGGAGCGATCGAGTTGGATCGGCGCCCGATAGGGACCGGAGTTCGTGGAGAACGCGGAGTGGACCACGAGGTGGGTGCCGGGGGCGAGGAGGGTGCCCGACGGAAAGACGAACCGGCGCGGGTCGGTGTCGTCGGTGAGAGACCAGCCTGACAGGTTGACCGCGGAAGCCCCGGGGTTGCGCAGTTCGATCCAGTCGGCGGAACCGTTGGCGTGGATCTCGTTCAGCCGGACGGCGACGTTCGGCGGGGCCGAGTTCGCCTGTCCGGGAGTGCCGCCGGACGGGCCGTCCTGCCAGTAGGCCGGGTTGTCAGGATCGCCGTCGGGGCGGACGTTCTCCAGGGAGGCGCCGCCGCCGTCCGCCTTGCGTGGCCAACGGACGGAGTCGCCGTAGTCCACGGAGGTGACGACCCGGCCCGCGCGGTCGAGCAGTTCCAGCCGTTCACCGCCATTCGAGAGCGAACCCGAGAACCAGCCGGCGACGGCGACCGAGGGGTACCTTCCGGTGAAGAGATTGGTGCGGAGTCCATTTGCGAGCACGAAGCGAGCGCCGGCAGGTACCACGGGGAACGGCTCCGGGAAACGGAACCCGACGCCGTCGAGCTGGAAGCCCGAGAGGTCGACCGGCACGCCGCCGGTGTTCTGGAGCTCGAGGAACTCATAGGCCTCGCCGCCGGGCGGGTTGTACATGATCTCGGTGAAACGGATGGGGACCGACCCGTGGCCGACGGTGAAGGTGGCGTCGACGAGCGCGCTCCAGTTGGTTCCGTTGAGGGACCGCGCCAGCAAGCGAAGGGGACGCGCCACGGAGAGCGGGCCGACGTAGCGGATGGCTGTGGCGTGGTTGGTCGACGCGAAGGGGACGCGGGGATCGATGCCGTTGGTGGTGTACCAGATGGTCCCGGCGAGGTTGGTCATCACCAGCCGGAAGCCGGCCGGGACGGTCCCGCCGAAACGGTTCAGTCCGGGGGCGTTCGAGGAGACGAGGAATCCGGCGCGGAAGAAGGCGTTCGTCACATGGCGGCGCCGCGCGTTGATCCACGGGGTGATCACGTCGTTGAAGCCGGAGATCGATGGGGCCAGACCGGCCTTGAGGCCGTCGTAGGCGGACCGGATCCGGGCATCCGTCAGCGGGCCGTCGTTGAAGAACGCGCGATGGACGCGGTCGGCGAAGAGCAGACGGAACTCCGGGGAACGCTTGAGGGCGTTGAAGAGGGCCTGGTAGTCCGCGGAACCCCACGGTGGACTGGTGGTGGAGAGGGTGTTGGCGATGGTGTCGTAGGAGACGTCGTGGGAGCCGAAGGCGAATTCGGCGTCCCAGGGATAGAAGCGGAACCGCGAACCCGGGACCCGCTCGCGCGCCGCCCGGGTGTTGTTGTGCGGCCAGTCGTCGTTGTCCGCCCAGATGTGGGGCAGGAGGTAGTCGACGAAGTTCACGAGGTCCATCCGCGAGGCCACGTTGAGGTAGTTGGTGGCGAGGGCGAGGTCGCGCGTGGCCGCGGTGCGGAAGGCGTTCCAGGCCGTGAGGTCGCCGCCGAGGAGCTGGTTCTGGGCGCCGATCACGTCCCACAGCTCGCCGCCGCCATGGTACTGCTTGAGGAAGTCCTCGTTGACGCGTTCTGTGGGGTTGTAGATGCCGCGGTAGACGCCGTTGAGAAAGAGGTGGACGAAGGTGCCGTGGCAGGCGACCAGGCCCACCTGAGAGCAGAGCAGGCGGACGAACTCGTCCTTAAGCAGCGGGTTGGAATGGTCGTTCATGCCGGCGCGCAGGTGGATGGTGTCGAAGGACTCCACCGCGGTGCCGGGGAAGACAGGGAAGTCGAGCTTGCCGTCGCCGTACTCGCCGCGGAAGTAGAGGCGGAACGAGTACTTGCTGATGGGCAGTTCCGTGGAGCGGTAGTTGTAGAGGCTGCGGATGTAGTCGCCGCCCGCCACGCGGAGTCCGGCGTCGACGTTGAAGCCGCCGTTGTCCCTGGGTCGGATCCACTCGACGGACACGGGCCGCTCCCAGGCAACGCCGTGGTTCTGGGTGTTCCGGGGGTTGTACTCCATGATGCCGCTGGGTCCGTACAGGTTGTTGGTGGCGGTCACCAGGGACAGGACGGGGAGGAGCCGCCGCGACGCCGGTTGGGCGTAGAGGTAGGTGTGGGTGCGGATCCGGGAAGGAAGATGATCCGGAGCGAAGGCGGCGGCCCGGATGGCGCGGTTGGCGTTGATGAGGATCGGGGTGGTGTAGTTGAACCCGTTCAGGAGCGAAGGCGGGCTCCCGTTGGTGGTGTAGCGGACCACGGAGCCGGGGGTGGTGCAGACCAGTGACAGGCGGAATGGCGATCCGTAGAAACCGCGCTCCACGCTGAAGTGCACCTCCTCGGTCTTCCCGGTCACGTTGCTGTTCCCGTTCGTGGCACCCGGGGAGGGGCTCGCGAAGTAGCGGTCGACGCTGTTGGTGGTGAGGTCGACGCGACCGTAGGAGAAATCGGGTGCCTGTTCCGGGTATTCGAGCGTGTCCACGGCGACCCGAGGCAGTTCGGGGCCGTGCAGACGGATGCGTCCGCCGTTGGGGTTCAGCTTGTACGTGGTGTGCGGCCGGCGTCCGGCGGCTTCGCCGGTGCGGTCCTTGCCCGACGCGAAGACCACCAGGTGGCCGCCCGGCTGCAGGCTCACCGAGCCGAAACGCCATTCCTCGGGGTCGTCGTCGTGCACCAGCGACCAACCGGCGAGGTTCACGGCGTTGGTGCCGCGGTTGTGCAGCTCGATCCAGTCTTCCACGTCCGCGTCCTCATCCCGGAGCCCCGACAGGTTCTCGGTGAGGATCTCGTTGATGCGCACCGCCGGCGTCGGCCGGTTCGGGTCGACGACATGGGTCCAGCCGGCGCCTTGGAATGGGCGGGGCACCGGTTCCTCGGAGACGATCGCGGCATCGGGAGCCCAGGAGACATTGGCGGTTCCCGGGGCCGCGGGAGGGAACCCGAACCGGTACGGGCCGGCGCCGATGCCGGAGACGTGGGTGGCTGGGACGCCGTTGATACGGAGGTCCCGGGCGTCGATGCCGGACACCGGGCGGTTGAAGAGGACCTCGACCACGGAGAGCGATCGCAGCGTGGTGCCGGCGAGCGGCAGGCGCTGGAGCAGGGCCGGTCCGGTGGTGTCGAGCAACTCGTAGCTCCAAGTGGATCCTGCGGCGCCGCCGTCGAAGCGGATCGGCGGGGAAGAGAGGTCGGTGATGGCGTGGAGCGGACCCCAGGCGACGGTGACCGGGCCGAAGGCGGGGCGGGGGAAGGTGAAGGTGTAGGTCGATCCGGAACCGGTGACGCCGGTGGCCGGGATGCCGGAAAGCAGGAACTGGTTGGCGGCGACCCCGGTGACCGCGCGGGTGAATCCGACGGTGACCGAGGTCAGGTTGCTGACCACTCCCGAATTCGGGTCAACGAAGAGGATCCCCGGGGGCGCGGTGGGACGTTCCGTGGAGACGAGTTCGGCGTCGAAGAGCAGGTCGCTGCTGCCGAGGGTCGCGTTGAGCACCATCACGGCGATGGTGTTCACCCCGGCGATCAGGTAGCCGGAAGGCGTCCCAAGGTCGTAGTCGACCGGGGCGCCATACTCGACCGTGGTCAACGCAAAGGCGCCGTTGGTGGAGGCCGCGTCGGTGGCGGGCGCGTTGACCGTCGCGACACGGCGGCCGTTGATCCACACGATGAAGCCGTCGTCGATCTGGGCCCTCAGCGTCAGCCCCAAGACGAGCGAGGGGTCGTTGATG
>CAMASJ010000123.1 GCA_945860685.1 Akkermansia muciniphila | reverse complement strand
TCCCCGGTGTAGCAGATGCAACGTACGGTGGCCGCACCGAGGGCACTTAAGCACGGTGGCTGTACGCGGCTCGCCCGCCGTTCCCCACCGGATACCGCCGGCTTCCCAGACGGACCGTTCAAATCCGCAGGAGCACCGGAGGACCCATGCCCGCGATTCGAGCTCCATGGCCTCCGCCCGGCGGCGGGGAAGGATTCGGAGGAGAAGTCTCTGGAGAAGGCTCACGTTGGAGGCTGTGTACGTCTCGCGAAAGTCAGAGCTAATGAATCGATTCCATTCATCGAAACGAAGTCCCTCTCAATCGTGCTGGCACGTTCACGCATCAAATCCGACCACATCCCCCACGGGTAGCCCAATCCTCCGTATCACCTTTCACCCTTCAACCCTTCAACCCCTTCAACCCCTTCAACCCCTTCAACCGGTCCTTCAACGCCACGAGCGCCCGTGCCCGGTGACTGAGCCGGTTCTTCACCTCGGGTCCCAATTCAGCAGAGGTCTGGTCGTACCCCTCAGGAATGAACAAAGGATCGTAGCCAAACCCGCCGGCCCCGCTCGGCCCTTCCAGCAATTGTCCCTCGCAGGTGCCTTCGAAGAACTCGGTCGCTGCGGCCATCGCCACCGGGGATTCGCCATGGAGGACCGGCGTGAGCGACAGGACGCACCGGAACCGCGCGGTCCGCTTCCCGGCCGGGACTTCGGCCAGGAGGCGCAGGAGCTTGTCGTTGTTCTCGGCGTCGGAGGAGTTCCCCCCAGCCGCCCCGGCGGCGGAACGGCCGGCAATCGACCGCCCCAACGTTCCGGAACACGAACCCCGAACAGATCGGGTGTCAGGTTCTCCGGTGCAGCCGATGCCTACCCCGGAGGCCGCACCGGGGGCACTTCAGCAGGGTGGATGTCCGCGTTCCGCCTGCCGTACCCCACCGGACGCCGCCGGAGTCCCAGTCGGAACGTTCAAATCCGCAGGAACACCGAAGGGTCCAAGACCGCGATTCGAGTTCGAAGGCCGCCGCCCACCAGGGAGGAAGCACCCGGGTCAGGATGATCTGCAGGAAGGACATTGGGGAGGTTTGCCAAACCTGGGCGCCCAGTTCGCAGTAGGCCCGGTTGGAATCGCCGACGGTGCCGGCTCCGTTATCCGGCGCCGAACCACGAACTGCGCCACTGGGACCCCAACGGCGGATGGGGATCCAAGGCGACCGCCTTCGAAGGAAACAGCGACGATGTTGGGCAGGCACTGGACAATGGAATGAACGAGGCGAATCCGGTCCGCATCGCCCCAACAACGCCTCCGGGGCGGCGAATCAGAGACACCCGATCTGCCATCCCGCCACCCATCAGGTGAAGTCGGCCGCATTCCCCACCGAGCCCGCCAAGCATTCCGGGCACGATGGTGTGCGAGATCTCCTCCGAACGCGTGACCCGACACCCTCCCGGGTTGCGCGGCCCACTCGGCGTGCCGCTGGAGGGGGCCGGAGGAGGCGCAGGGCTGCGTTCGCCGACGCAACGCGCCAAGGCCGAAGCTCACTTGCACAGGTTGCCCGAACGAACCCGTCGGGGCCCGGCATCCTGCGGGATGCATCGATAACCAGAGGCGGCATCGATCAACCCTCTGGCCCTGGCACCAAGCCCGGCACGCTGACGTGTCCCTTTTCCAATCGCCTGAGTGATAACGGCGCTTGCTGCAAGCACATGCCATCCGGATGTTCGGACCGATGTCGTCTTCCGCCGCCCGCGACTCCCGCCGGATCGCCGTGATCAAGGCACTGGCCCATCCCTCCCGCCTGGCCATCGCCGAGGCGCTGCAGGACGGCGAGCGCTGCGTATGCGAACTGCGTGACCTGGTTGGAGCCGACCTTTCGACGGTTTCAAAACATCTGACGGTGATGCGCAAGGCTGGGTTGCTGGACATGGAAAAGCGGGGGCTCAACGTCTTCTACCGACTGCGTTGTCCCTGCCTGATGAACTTCTTCGAGTGCCTGGACGGCCTTGTTCCGGAGCCCGCATCCCGTCGGTCTGCCAGGTAACGTCCACGATCCGACCCGAACCGGTCTCCACAGAGCTTTACTTGGCGTTTTTACCAAGTATTGTGGGAGCCATGAAGACGCTCCAGGTGTATGATCCGCCGATGTGCTGCTCGACCGGCATTTGCGGCACCGAGGTCGACCCCGCCTTGGTGCGCTTCGCAGCGCTTCTCAAGCAGCTTGGCGCCGCAGGCGTCCAGGTGGAGCGGCACAACCTCGGCCAGGAGCCGATGGCCTTCGTCCGCAACCCGGCCGTGAAGGCCCTGCTCGACACCGAGGGCATGGAGGCGTTGCCGGTGCTGTTCCAAGACGGAACGCTGCGGATGAAGGGACGCTATCCCACCGACGCGGAACGTTCCGAATGGCTGCTTGCCACGGGTGCGGAAGGGAAGCCGGCCTGATGAAGCTCCCGCCATTCCGCCCGGATCCCGCGACGGCCACCCGCTTCCTGTTCTTCACGGGCAAGGGTGGCGTCGGCAAGACCTCGCTCTCCTGCGCCACCGCCCTGAGGCTGGCGGAGGCCGGGAAACGCGTCCTCCTGGTGAGCACCGACCCGGCCTCGAACCTCGACGAGGTCCTGTCGGTGGCATTGACCAACCAGCCAACCGCCGTGCCCGGCGTCACCGGGCTGTCCGCGCTGAACATCGACCCGGTCGCGGCGGCCGAGGCGTACCGGGAACGCCTGATCGGACCGATGCGCGGACTCCTTCCCCCTGCGGCCCTGCGCAGCATGGAGGAACAGCTGTCCGGTTCGTGCACCGTTGAGATCGCCGCGTTCGACGAGTTCAGCGGCTTGATCGGAAACGCGGACGCCGCCGGGGCGTTCGACCACGTCGTCTTCGACACGGCCCCCACCGGCCACACGCTCCGACTGATGAGCCTTGCGAAGGCGTGGGACCAGTTCCTCGACGGCAACACCAGCGGCACGAGTTGCCTCGGACCGCTGGCGGGCCTGGAGAAGCAGCGGGTGATCTACGAGAAGACGGTCGAGACGCTCGCCGACCCGTCGGCGACGACGCTGGTGCTGGTGAGCCGGCCACAGGGGGCCGCCCTGCGGGAGGCTCAACGCACCTCGGGAGAACTGCGTGCGCTCGGGGTGGCCAACCAGCAGTTGGTCGTCAACGGCATGTTCGAGACGCGTTGTCCGGAGGATGTCCCAGCGCAGGCGATGCAGCAGCGCGGCGCCGCAGCCCTGGCCGATTCCGCGGATTTCATCCGCGGCCTTCCGACTTTCGCTGTGCCCCTGCGGCCGATCAACATCCTCGGCATCGACGGCCTGAGGGAGTTGCTGGAGGACGACCGCGAACTGGGTGGAACCCCACGGCCGGTTGCGGATTGGGCACCGCCGAGGACGGAGAGTCTCGGCGACCTGGTGGACACCATCGCCGGCCAGGGCCATGGGGTCGTGATGACGATGGGCAAGGGCGGCGTCGGCAAGACAACAGTCGCCGCTGCGATTGCGGTGAACCTAGCCCGGCGCGGTCTTGCGGTGCACTTGAGCACCACCGATCCCGCGGCACACGTCGCGCAGACCCTCGCGGGACGGGTCGAGGGACTGACCGTCAGCCGCATCGACCCCGTCGCCGAGACCGCCGCCTACCGGGCCGAGGTCCTGCAGGCACACGGGGCCAACCTGGACGCGGCCGCACGTGCGTTGTTGGAAGAGGATCTGCGGTCGCCATGCACCGAGGAGATCGCCGTGTTCCGTGCCTTCGCCCGCGAAGTGGATCGGGGAACCGACCGGATCGTCGTCCTCGACACGGCGCCGACCGGACACACGCTGCTGCTGCTGGACGCCAGCGAGGCCTACAACCGGGAACTCCAGCGGCAATCGCGCGACTCGCAGCCCGAAGCCGTGCTGCGCCTGCTGGAACGCCTCCGGGATCCAGCCTTCACCCGCATTCTCCTGGTGACCTTGCCCGAGGCCACCCCGGTGCATGAGGCGGCTGCCCTGCAGGAAGACCTGCGCCGCGCGCGCATAGAACCTTTCGCCTGGGTCATCAACCAGAGCTTCTTGGACTGCGGTTCCTGCGATCCGCTGTTGAAACGTCGCGAAGCCGCCGAGCACCCCTACATCAGCGAAGTGGTGCAACGGCACGCGACCCACACGGCTTGGCTGCCCTGGCAGGCCGAGGAACCGGTGGGTCCCTTGGCACTCGCTCACCTCTCGAAGACCGCCGTCCGATTCCCTCCGCGGACACCGTCCATCCAACCCGATCCATTGGCCATGAACTACCTCTACGAATCCGTCCCCGCCCACGAGGGCGATCCCGTGAAGCACTTCGAGATCAAGCAGGGCATGCACGACCAACCGCTGGACCGGCATCCCGAGACCGGTGAGCCGATCCGCCGGGTCATCCTCGGCGGCTGGGGCTTGATGAAGGGGGCCACCCGGCTTGGCGCCTCCGAGGAGGGATGTGGCTGCGGCCCCGGCGGCTGCTGCTGATCCCGAAGCGCCATAAGGAGGATCGTGTTCCTTGAAGACGGCTTCGGAAGGTGTCCCTCGCTGGAGGAAAACGTCCGTCAGGCGGCTGCACGGCAGGGCTTCGACCATGGATGGATAAGCTCATCGGCGAATCGGGGCCTGATGAATGAAGCTGAAGCATGAAGCCCTCGCCTCCCTCCCTGTTGCTGGCTGCCGAAGTCTATCGGCGTCGGGCGACTCCTTGGCCCTGAACCCCGCCCCTTCCCGGCTTTCAAAGACAACACCATGTGCAAACCCACCGTCCTCATCCTCTGCACGGGCAATTCCTGTCGTTCACACCTCGCCGAAGGCATTCTGCGCGTCGCGGCGAAGGACCGGTTCCTGGTCGCCAGCGCCGGCTCGAAACCCGCCGGCTACGTTCATCCGCTCGCCATCCAGGCTATGGCGGAGATCGGCATCGACATCACCTCCCACACGTCGAAGCACATGGATGGATTCCTGGACCAACCGGTGGAGACGGTGATCACCGTCTGCGGCAATGCCGACCAGGCCTGTCCGATCTTCCCGGGTCAGGTGAACCGGCATCACTGGCCCTTTGAGGATCCCGCCCACGCCATCGGCACCGAAGATGAGAAGCTCGCCGTGTTCCGCCGGGTGCGGGACGAGATCCGAGGCGTCTTCGAGGCATATGCCGCCGGTCGCTTGGACCAGGCAAGGCGGCCCTGGACCCTTCCCTTCGTCACGTCCGTTCCCATGCGGTTTCCAACCCCATGATAGAATGCACCTCCGACCACTCCTCGCTCCACTGCTCGCCACCGTCGTCTCCCTCTCCGCGAAGGACAGCGACGTGCTCCCGCCGCTCCGTCCAGTGATCGCCCAGATCACGCAGGAGTTCGACCAGATCCCCGCCGAGCGCCAGAGGGTGCTGAAGAGGGTGGCGGACCACATCCGGTCCAAGGCCCAGGCCGGGAACACCTCCCAGCTCCTCTTCATCTGCACCCACAACAGCCGCCGCAGCCATCTGGGCCAGATCTGGGCGCAGACCGCAGCCGCATACTACGACGTGCCCGGCGTCAAAACCTACTCCGGCGGCACCGAGGTCACCGCCTGCAACGCGAGGATCGTCGCCACGCTCCA
Source organism: Akkermansia muciniphila (assembly GCA_945860685.1). GTDB lineage: Bacteria > Verrucomicrobiota > Verrucomicrobiia > Limisphaerales > UBA9464 > SXXZ01. The sequence continues at coordinate 6,753 of CAMASJ010000123.1, read as the reverse complement.
ACGGGCCGGATTCGAAATCACCAACACCACACCGACCATGGGCAACCCGATCTACCTCGTCCGCTACGGCGCAAAGAACGAACCGCTGCGGGTCTTCTCCAAGGAATACTCCAGCGAGGAAAACCCAACCTCGGAATTCGTGGCCCTGATGACCTGCGACAGCGCCGACAAGGCCTGCCCCCTCGTGCTCGGCAGCGTTCTTCGCGTGGCCGTCTCCTACGTGGACCCGAAGATCTCGGACGGCACCGATGCGGAGACCCGTACCTACGAGGAGCGCAGCCGCCAGATCGCCCGTGAGATGCTCTTCCTGATGAAGGAGTCGAGGTGACTGGGGAATGGGGAATCGTCATTGGACAGCCGCCAGCCCCGGCGGAGGTGCCCGGCCAGAAGGCATGGTTTCACGACCCCGATCCCGCCCACCGCTGTCGCAGGAACACGAGCGCCCGCGCCCGGTGACTGATGCGGTTCTTCACTTCCGATCCGAGCTCGGCGAACGTCCCGTCAAACCCGTCCGGATTAAACAACGGGTCATAGCCGAACCCACCGGCCCCGCTCGGCGCCTCGAGCAGGCGCCCCTCGCAGGTGCCTTCGAAGAACTCGGTCGCTGCGGCCATTGCCACCGGGGATTCGCCATGGAGGACCGGCGTCAACGACAGGACGCACCGGAACCGCGCGGTCCGCTTCCCGGCCGGGACTTCGGCCAGGAGGCGCAACAGCTTGGCGTTGTTCTCGGCGTCGGAGGAGTTCCCCTTCCGGCCGTCGTCCAGGGCCGCGAACCGCGCCGAATGCACCCCGGGCGCCCCACCCAGGGCATCGACTTCCAGGCCCGAATCGTCGGCCAGCACGTAGTCCGCACCCAGGTTGCAGACATCCACCGCCAGGTATCCGGCCCAGGTCACCGCCTTGATCCCGGAGTTCTCGCGGAAGGTCGCCCCGGTTTCCTCCACTTCGAGCCGGACGTTCGCGTCGCGTTGGGAGAGCACCGTCACCGATGTGCCGAGGACCTGCCGGATCTCCTCCACCTTGTGCGCATTCCCGGTGGCGATGAAGAGCGTCGTCATGAGTCGGAGTGAACACGGGTACCCGGTCGGGGCTCAATCCCCGACCGCGGGCGCCCGGCCCTTCCTTGACGCTCCCGGTCCCCTGCGCTTCCCTCGCGCCTTCCGTAAGAATCCTGAACCACGCACATGAGCAACATCGTTGATATCCAGGCCCGCGAGATCCTCGACTCCCGCGGCAATCCCACCGTCGAGGTCGACGTCCTCCTCGACTCCGGCGCCGTCGGCCGCGCCGCCGTCCCCTCGGGCGCCAGCACCGGCGAGCACGAGGCCATCGAGCTCCGCGACGGCGACAAGAAGCGCTACCTCGGCAAGGGCGTGACCAAGGCGGTCAAGAACGTCACCGACAAGATCGCCCCGGCCCTCGCCGGCGCGGACGCCTTCGACCAGCTTTCCGTCGACAAGACGATGCTTGAGCTCGACGGCACCGAGACCAAGTCGAAGCTGGGTGCCAACGCCATCCTCGCCGTCTCCCTCGCCAACGCGAAGGCCGCCGCCGCCACCCTCGGCCAGCCGCTCTTCAAGTACCTCGGTGGGCCGAACGCCAAGGTCCTGCCCGTGCCCATGGCCAACGTCATCAACGGCGGCGCCCACTCGGACGCCCCGATCGACTTCCAGGAGTTCATGGTCATGCCCCACGGCTTCGAGACCTTCTCCGAGAGCCTCCAGGCGATCACCGAGATCTTCCACGCCCTCAAGGCCGTGCTGAAGAAGAAGGGCCTGAGCACGGCGGTCGGCGACGAGGGTGGCTTCGCCCCGAAGCTCGAAAGCGCCGAGGCCGCCCTCGACGCCATCTCCGCCGCCGTCAAGGACGCCGGCTACAAGCTGGGCAAGGACATCTTCCTCGCCCTCGACGTCGCCGCCTCCGAGTTCTACACCGGCAACGAGACCTACGTCTTCAAGAAGAGCAGCGGCCAGAAGCTCTCCGGCGACGAGATGGTCGAGTTCTACGCCAAGCTCTGCGCGAAGTACCCGATCGTCTCGATCGAGGACGGCTGCGCCGAGGGCGACTGGAAGACCTGGAAGAAGCTGACCGAGAAGCTCGGCGCGACCACCCAGCTCGTCGGCGACGACCTGTTCGTCACCAACGTGAAGTTCCTCCAGAAGGGCATCGATACCGGTACCGCCAACTCGATCCTGGTGAAGGTGAACCAGATCGGAACGCTCACCGAGACCCTGGACGCCGTCCGCCTGGCGCAGACCTGCAACTACACCGCCGTCCTCTCGCACCGCTCCGGCGAGACCGAGGACAGCACCATCGCCGACATCGCGGTGGCGACGAACTGCGGCCAGATCAAGACCGGTTCCCTGAGCCGGACCGACCGCACCGCGAAGTACAACCAGCTCCTGCGCATCGAGCAGATGCTCGGCAAGAACGCCGTCTACGCCGGCCGCAGCGCCCTCCCGAAGGGCCGCTGATCGGTTCGGATTCTTTCTTTCAAAGGCCGCAGTCCGCCCCGACGGACTGCGGCTTTTTCGCGTTCCGGACACGAGCGTTGCGGTCAGAATCCGCCCCGGGTGGCACCCCGATAGACCCCGAAGGCCACAGCGATACAGGCCGCGGACATCAGCCACCACGACTCGATGAAATAGGAGGTCGCCAACATCGCCGCCCCACCCCCGAGAGACCACGGCTCCTTGAGTCGGAATCCATAGAGCAGGTAACCCGAGCCGACCGAACCCCAGACCAGGGAGGCCATCAGGAAGCTGCCGCTCATTGCCAGGATCATGCGCTGAAGACGGTGGGGAACCCTTGGTGACTTGGCCAGCAACACTCCCGGCCTTGAGAGGCGGATCGGGAGCGGTAGACGCGCTTGTGAAAGCGCCTCTGCGGCAACCGATCCACCACAGCACGCCAGGAACCTTTTCCCGACCAAAGGGAAGGACACCGACTGCACCGATTCCCACGGATTCCTAAGGGATAGCGGACCTGTCCCTATGGGCACCCACGCTATCGGCCCGACGCTCCCGACTCTCGTCTCCCCTGCAAGACCGCGGAACGTTATCCTCCCGCTCTCGCGCTCACGATTGAGCCTGCGTCGCACCCAACCGTCGTCTGGCCCAATACCTGCCTGACCCAATCCACCTCCACGCCCACCCCATGCTTTCCACCCGCCTCCCGCTCCGCCTCCACCTCTATGTATGGGGCGCCCTGGTCGCTGTCATCCTTGCGCTCATCGCCCTCAACCACACCTACGCCGGCCGCAATGTTTGGGAATCCCTCACCGAGAGCAGCGACCTCCGCCGCGTCACCTACGCCGAACGTATCTACCGTCAAAACTTCTTCCGCACCCGCGCCAACACCTGGTCCAACCTTGCCTATGTTGCCCTCGGTTTTTACGCCTTCGCCTGGGCCGCGCACGACCGCCGCCGCGCCTCCTCGCCCACTTCCGCGCCGCTCCCCGTCGCTCCTTCCTACGTCGCGGCCACACCCGCGCTCAGCGTCCTCTTCGGCCTCGCCTGCTGCGGGCTCGGCCTCGGCAGCGGTTACTTCCACGCCACGCTCACCCGCTTCGGCCAACAACTCGACGTCGCCTCCATGTACGGACCGCTCCTCATGTTTCTCGCCTTCAACCTCGGGCGCTGGTGGCCGCGCCTTACCTGCGCCCGACTCCGGCTGGACACACCTTCTTGGCCGTTCTCGGGCGCCGTCGTCGTCCTCACCAGCGTCCTGCTTTTTTATTACAAATGGTCGATGTCGGCGAGCCGCGTCCTCAGCACGCTCATCCTTTCCGTCGCGGCCTGCGCTCTCATAGATCGTTTCCGCCCTGTGCCGAAGCCCTTGCTACGCTGGCAGCTCTTTTCCATCGTCACCTTGATCGCCGCCGTCACCTGCCGCCAACTCGACGTCGCTGGCCGCTTCTCCGGCCCCGACGCCTGGCTCCAAGGCCACGCCCTCTGGCACCTCCTCACCGCCACGAGCCTAGGGTGCTCGTATTTCTATTACCGCAGTGCGCCGGCAAACTGATAGGAATTTGCTTTTTGCCGCTCCGCGATATGGGAAAGTTGGTTTTATCGATGACGGTTTCTAGGAGTCACGAAATGAAGCCAGATTCGGAATGTCTAGGACCTCTCGCGCTGTGACCTGACCTCGTTGGCCAAACGCAGCCGGCATTCATTTGGTTCTGAAAAAGTGCAGCCAAGTTCCTGTCCCTATCGGCAAACATGGGGGCTGTCGGAACAGGCTTCATCCCTGCTCAAGAGAGCCGAAAAGCCGTTCCAGAAGTTCATTAGGGACACGTCTCTAGGCTATCGGTTTGGGAAGGACTTGCAAGATACGTAGGCAGGCACGGGAAGCTCAGGGGGGTCAGTCGGGATTCCGGACCTTTCCCATCCGCGCTCCAGAATCAGTTTTGATTAAGTGTCTCTCAATCCTTGCAATACAACATGCCCTAAAGTAAGCACAATTCCAACTGCATTTAGGGAGGAGCGATCTTGAATTAATTCAATTTCAGCCGTCGATGAAAGAGTGCGACAGAAGGCGCGTGTTAACGCTCTATTGATACCCACTTTGCGCACAATCGGCCAAACACCAAACCAGAAAACGTCACAAGTTCCAACTCTACGACCATTCAGAATTGTTGGCCAACTGTACTTCATACTCCCCTCAGTAATACTTGGAAGCACTGCAGCCGACACCGTGTCTGCTAGGAGTTCAATCCCCCATCCGGTCTGGGTAAAACGTCCATTGATAAACCCCGAAAAGGAGCGAGGAAGCTCCCCGCTCGATAAGGTGCCAGGAAATGAAATCATGCCTCTTCGATTATAAGGTATCTCATTCGAAATGATTCTTCCATCCCCGAAATTCCAAATGAATCGAGAAGCCAGCTTCCCTGACTGAACAACATTCATTGTCCCAACCAGCTTTGCACCGGGACCACAATCCATGTAAACACCTGTCGAGAATCTACTTCTATGAACAATCCTCCAACGATGGCGATTCAAATTCATAGACAATCTTTAGGGCACAGGAATTATAGAAGATTTCAGTACCATTGCCCTAAGTTACCCATTCGGGACACGTCCGTAGGCTATCGGTTTGGGAAGGGCTGGCAAGAGATGCAGGTGAGCACGGCGAGTTCGGGGAGTTTTCGGATGGGATGCCCAATCTGTCCCCATCGGCACCCCTGCACGCCGTAGGAGACGAGGTCACGAGTCTCTGACTCCCCCCGAAACCAATCACTGTCCAAGGCACCCGCCGACTGGCCAGAGACTCTCAATCTCGCCCTCGAAAACCGGCACGTGGGCTGCACCGCGGCCATTCCTGACTTGGCCGTGGCGCCGTCGGTCCACAGGATCCCAACCCGATCCCATGAATGCGCCCCGCCTCCGCCTCCTCCTTCCGCTGCTGCTCTCGGGCCTCCTTCCCCTCGCCCACGGTGCCGATTCCCAACTCGAGATTCCGGCGACGGACGAAGGGCTTCCGGGCGCAGGCCCGATCCGGCGCTACGACTGGTTCCGGAACCTGTGGTTGGAAAAGAGGAGCACCTGGGCGACCCGCGTGGAACAGGACCGGCATGCGGTGGTCTTCCTTGGCGATTCCATCACCCAAGGCTGGGGCGACGACCTGGGCGGCGCGTTCCCCGGACTGAAGGTCGCCAACCGCGGCATCAGCGGAGACACCACCCGGGGCATCCTCGTCCGCATGAAGGAGGACGTGCTGGCGCTCCGGCCCGCCGCCGTGGTCCTGCTCATCGGCACCAACGACCTCGAAGAGGGAGCCGACCCCGCGGTCATCGCCGCCAACGTGCGCCTGATCCTGCAGCGGCTCCGGGAACAGGATCCCTTCGTGCCGGTGGTGCTGTGCCAGGTGTTCCCCGCGTCCGCGACGGTGAGGCGTCCGGCCGACAAGATCCGCGAGATCAACCGCCTGTACGCCGAGATCAAGAAGGGCGACCGGAACACCTTCCTCCTGGAGACGTGGCCGTTGTTTGCCGACGCGAAGGGCGACGCGAAGTCCGCCGAGTTCCCCGACCTCCTGCACCCCAACCCGGCCGGCTATGCCAAGTGGGCGGCGTCCCTGCGGCCGGTGCTGGGCACGATGGGATTCCTCGAACGGGAACCGGAACCGTTCACCCCGGAGCCGGGATTCGTCAGCCTTTTCAACGGCCGGGACCTGACCGGCTGGGGCGTCCGGGTGACGCCGGAAGCCGACATCCAGGGCGCCGCCAACTGGAAGAAGAACGATCCGAACGCCCCGGACTGGCCGATCGTGAGCCGTGCCCAGGCGTTCGACGGCCTGACCAAGAGCCCGGACCACCGCTACGTGGCGCGCCATGGAAGGATCATTGTCACCCAACCGCCGGAGACCCGACGCATCCAGCAGATGTGGACGACCCGCGAGTTCACCGGCGACTTCACGCTGCGGCTCCAATTCCGGGCGACACCCAACGCGGACAGCGGCGTGTTCCTTCGCGGACCCCAGCTGCAGTGCCGCGACTACCCGATCGCCGGTCCCTACAAGGACCTGAAGAACTACCGCGCCCAGGACTGGAACGACCTTGAAGTCGTCGTGACCGGAGGCACTGCCCGTTGCACCTGCAACGGGGAGGTGATCGAGGCCGCCTTCAAGGTGCCGGCCACCGGCCCGATCGGACTCGAGGGCGACATGGGCCAGATGGAGTACCGCCGGATCCGGATCCGGTTGGCGAAGCCGTGAAACTCCGACGGTCCGTTGCGCTGGAGTCCGACTTTC
>CAMASJ010000122.1 GCA_945860685.1 Akkermansia muciniphila | reverse complement strand
CGCCCGAATACGCGGACGCCCTCGCCGCCGCGGCGAAGGATTCCGACGACAAGGTCCGCAGCCTGGCGACCAAGCTCGCGGTCGAGCAGCCGCCCGCGGTCCGCGCCTCGGCCCAGTCGGCCGGTGGCGCCTCTGGACTCGGTTCGCTCGAGCAGGCGCTCGCCTCGGGAACGCTGACCGAGAAGCAGGCCGCGTTCTCCACGCTGGGAACCCTTCCGGGCACCCAGGCCGACGGCGTTCTCATCCGCTGGATGGAACAGCTGCTCGCCGGAAAGGTCGTCGCCGAACTCCAGCTCGACGTGCTCGACGCCGCCGCCAAGCGCGACGCGCTGAAGCCGTTGGTCGCGAAGTTCGACGCCTCCCTCGACGCCAAGGATCCCATCGCCAAGTGGAAGGTCAGTCTCACCGGCGGCAACGTCGAGGAGGGGCGCAAGGTCTTCCACGAGCGGGCCGAGGTCAGCTGTGTCCGCTGCCACAAGATCCAAGGCGAAGGCGGCGAGGTCGGACCCGACCTCACAGGCCTGGCCGGGCGCAACGGACGCGACTACGTCTTGACCGCCATCATCCATCCCAACGCGACCATCGCGCAGGGATACGAGAACGTGCTCGTCAACCTGAAGAACGGCCAGTCCTACGCCGGCGTGATCAAGTCGGAGACCGCGGAGGAACTGCTGCTGAACTCGCCCGAGGACGGCCTGGTGAAGGTCAAGGCCGCCGATATCCAGAGCCGGGAGAAGGGACTGTCCGGGATGCCGGAAGGCTTCGGCGACCTGCTCACCCGCCAGGACCTGCGCAACCTGATCGAGTACCTGGCGACGACGAAGTGAGACAGGGATTCGTCTGACGCTTTGGAAATGACCGGAGTCGGCACCCGAGTATGCCGGCTCCGTCAGGACCCGGGAAAATCGACATCGCATGCCCCCTTCCGAGCGCTAGGTTCCTCGCATGAACGACGTCATCACCATCGATCCGGAAGTCTGCAACGGACGGCCGTCCGTTCGCGGCAAACGGATCGCGGTCCAGAGCATCCTGGAGTTCCTCGCCGCGGGCGATTCGGTGGATGAGGTGCTCCAGGCGTTCCCGGTGCTGACGCGGGAGGAGGTCCAGGCCTGCCTGGACTTCGCGTCCCGCCTGATGGCCCGGAACTACACGGTGGTCCTGACAGCCTGAGGACCATGCCGGCCCGCTTCCTGATCGACGTCAACCTGCCCCGAGACCTCGCGTTCTGGAACGGTCCCGATTTCGTGCAGCACTCGGACATCGACCCGGTTCGCACCGACCGGGAAATCTGGCTGGATGCCAAGGCCAATGGACTCGTGGTCGTGACCAAGGACGCCGACTTCTCCCAGCGGGCATTGGTCGAGGGACCGCCTCCCCCGGTCATCCATGTCCGCCTTGGCAACATGCGCTTGAGGGAACTTCGGGCCCGACTCCTGGTCGCCTGGCCCGAGGCGGCACGACTCTCCGAAACACATTGCCTCGTGCAGGTCTTTCAAGACCGCATTGAGGCCGTCCGCTGACCCGCCATGCTCCCCGCCGACTACCTGAAGCGCCTTCGGCTGGTGGAAGTCCGCGCCCGGCTCGTGAGCGAGCAGCTGATGGGCGGCCGGATGGCCAGCGTCTTCAAGGGTCGCGGGATGGACTTCGCCGACGTCCGGGAATACGTGCCGGGCGACGACGTGCGCCGCATCGACTGGAACGTCACCGCCCGGCTGCGGAAGCCCTTCATCAAGCGGCATGTGGAGGAGCGGGAACTGGTGGTGATGCTGCTGGTGGACCTCTCCGCCAGCGGCCACTTCGGCACCGCGTCCGGCGACACCGCCGCAGAGACGATGCGGGAACAGGCCGCCATCCTCGCCGGCGCGCTGGCCTTCAGCGCGGTGCGCGACGGCGACCGCGTCGGGGCCATCCTCTTCACCGACCGCGTCGAGCGCTACGTGCCGCCCCGCAAGACCCGTTCCCACGTGACGCGCCTGCTGCACGAACTGCTGTCCGTGGTCCCCGCCGGCCGCGGCACCTCGCTGACCGCCGGCCTCAATTTCCTGAACAACCTCTACCGCCGGCCGACCCTGTCCTTCGTGCTGTCGGACTTCCATGATCCCGACACGGAATCCTGGACCCGGGCGGTGAAGTCCACCAACCGCCGGCACGAGCTCATGGCGTTGCGGATGACGGACCGGCGCGAGATGGAACTGCCGGACGTCGGCTGGGCGTTGTTGCAGGACGCCGAGACGGGCGAGGTGATGGAGGTGGACACCTCGGATCCCGCGGTCCGCGAGGGCTGGGCCAAACAGGCGGCCGGGCGCAATGCGGAACTCCTCGCCACCTTCCGCTCGGGACGCGTGCCCGAACTCGAGGTGCGGACCGACCAGCCGTGGGCCCAGCGGCTGCAGCGTTTCCTGGACGGCGCCGCGAGACGGAGGATCGCGTGAACGCCGGATCCCGCGCACCCTTGCCTGCCGTCGACTTCCGCAACCCGACCGGCAACCGATGACGCCAACGCAACTTGTCGAGGACCTGACGCTGGTTCCGCTCCCGCAGTGGTGGGAGAACCCGTGGTTCCTCCTCGGCGTCCCCGCGCTGGCCGGCGTCCTCCTCTACCTGGCGACACGCTGGTGGATGTCCAGTCGCCCCCCTTCCCTGGCGCCGGTCGAAGTCGTGGGCCCACCCGTCCACGACGAGTACCTGCGCCTGCTCCGAGAACTCCGTGCGAAGGCGGCGGCGATGGAGGCCTATCCGCTCGCGATCGAGGTCAGCGGGATCCTCCGCGCCTACCTGGAGGCCCAATACCGCTTCGGCATCCGCTACCAGACCACCCGGGAATTCCTGGGCTCGGTGGCGTCCGACGGCCGTTTCAATCCGGTGCATCGGGGAACCCTGGCCGGCTTCCTTGGGCTCTGTGACGCCGTGAAGTTCGCCCGGCAGGACGTGGATGCGGACCGGAAGACCGGGCTGGTGGAGACCGCGGAGCGGTTCGTGGCGGAGTGCGCCGGGGCGCAGACGCCGGGGAGGGCGACGACATGAACGACCTCGCCCTGATCGAGTTCCTGCATCCGTGGTTCCTGCTCGGACTCCTGGCGCTTCCGGTGTTGGCCTGGTGGCGGCGGCCCCGTGGTCCGGTCCCGTCCATCGTGGTGCCCACGCTCGCCGGCCGCGGCCATCTCGGCCGCCCGGTTCGGCGCCATCTCGGCCGCGTCGGATGGTGGTGGCCGCTGGTGCCCATCGCGCTGCTGGTCGTCGCCCTGGCCCGGCCCCGGATGCCCCGCGGCGACACGCCGGATCCCAGCAAGGGCATCGACATCATGCTCACCCTCGACTTCAGCCGCTCGATGGCCGAGACCGACTTCCGGCTGGACCGCAAGCGGGTCACACGCCGCTTGGCGCTGGAGACGGTGACCGAGAAGTTCATCGAGGGACGTCCCAACGACCGCATCGGCATCGTCTGCTTCGCAAGGACGCCGTTCCTCGTCAGCCCGCTCACCCTCGACCACAAGTGGGCGGTCGCCTCGATGAAGCAGACGGACCTGGCCACCGGCACCGGCATCGGATGGGCGGTGATGGCGGCGGGGAACTTCCTGCGACGCGACAGCGAACGCAGCAAGGTGGTGATCCTTATCACAGACGGCGACAACTCGTCGGGTCCGAGGGCCTCCGAGGTCGTCTCTCAGCTGGTGGCCGACCGGGTGAAGCTCTATTCGGTCCTGATCGGGCCCGAGATGGTCACGCCGACCGCGGCGGCGTCCCACGACCTCAACAAGGCCGCGCGGGTCACCGGCGGCCAGTTCTTCCAGGCCAACGACACGCGGGCGCTCCAGGGCATCTACAACCTCATCGACCGCATCGAGAAGCGGGAGCTGATCCAGAAGCGCTTCGTGCTCTGGCGGGAGCTGTTCCCCTGGCCCTTGGCGGCCGGGGCCCTGCTGTGGCTGGCGGGACGGCTCGTCTCCGACTTGGGAAGGAGGATCCCGTGAGGTTCGCCCAACCCGAGCTTCTTTGGTCCGTGCCCGCGGCGCTGTTGGCGTTGGCGATCGCCGGCTGGTTGTCGCGTCGGAGACGCAGGAACGCCGCGGCGAAGTTCGCCGGCGGTCCCGGACGAACCTGGGCCGACGACGGCGCGGACCGTATCCGCCGTCGGTTGGACGCGGTCCTTGTCGTGGTCGCGGCCGTCGGCCTCGGCCTCGCCGCCGCACGTCCTCTGATTTTCCAGGCGTCGACCCAGTCCGAGCTGCGGGGCGTCCCCTACATCCTCGCGTTGGACCTGTCGCGTTCGATGCTGACCCCGGACGTCCGGCCGAACCGCTGGACCGCGGCGACCAACGCGATCGCCGGGTTCCTGGAGGAGGCCGGAGGCGACCGGGTGGGACTGGTGACCTTCTCCGGGGTCGCCTACCTGAACGCGCCGCTCTCCTTCGACACGCGGGCGATCCAGACCATCCTGCGCTACACCTCGCCGTTGAGCGTGGACATGGACGGGGAGACGGCGGGCTCCGACCTCGGGGCGGCGATCGACAAGGCGGGACGCTACTTCGTGACCAACTCGATCCAGCCCCGGGTCGTGGTGCTGGTCACCGACGGCGAGGACTCGGGTACGGCCCTGCTCGAGGTGGGAAGGCGCTGGGCCCGGCAGGGTGTGAAGGTCTGCGCCATCGGCGTCGGGACGCGCGCCGGGGCGAAGGTTCCGCGGATCCAGTACGGCGGCATGGTCTCCGGAGGATCGGCCCAGAACTCGTCCGGCCAGGAGGTCGTCTCGCGGCTCAACGAGGCCAACCTGAAGCGCATCACCGCCCTGACCGGCGGGCGCTACCATCCGCTGGGCGAAAAGGGCGAAGGTTTCCGGAAGCTGCGGGAGGAATTCCTTAGGCCGCTGACCGAAAGCGCCGCTCGCCAGGACCTGCGGAACTACGTCGAGGGTTACCAGGTCCCCCTCGGGGCCGCCATCCTCGCGCTGCTCGCCCGATTCGCGGTCGGCGCCGGAAGGAACCGCCGTCCGGTCACAGCCACTCCGATACGGATCATCGAAACGCCCCGGCCATGAGAAACGAATCCTTCCGGACCCTCATCCTGGCGGCAGCCCTCGCCTCCGCCGCGACTCCCCAAGCGGTGTTGGCAGAGGCGGACCTCGACATCCCGTCCCTGCAGCGGCAGTTGACCAACGGCGCCCCGGCGGCGGTGGCGGACCTGCTGTCGGCGGCGGCCGAGCGGTCGCCGGAGAACGTCGCACTGCACTACGACCTCGGCGTGGCGGCCTATGCGGCAAAGCGGTGGGAGGACGCCTTGGTGGCCTTCGACCGCGTGGAGGCCTCGGGACACCGTTCGTTGTCGCCGATGGCCCGGTTCCAAAGGGGCAACTCCGAGTTCCAGCTCGGCGTCGAGGCCCAGGCGTCCAACCTGGACGAGACCATCTCGCGCTGGAAGGCGTCGCTGGAGGCCTTCTCCGCGGTGTTGAAGGAGCGTCCGACCGACGCGCGGGCCCGTGGCAACGAGGCCTACGTGCGGGACCGCCTGACGAAGCTGCTGTTGGAGGAGGCACGGAAGTCGGCCGCGGAGGCGCGTCGGCCGAAGCAGCAACCCCAGCGGAAGCTGGCCCTGCTGCGGAACGCCTTCGAGAAGTTCAGCGACGCCCGTGGGGTGGCCCCGGACAACGCGGAAGCGAAGTCCGGCGAGGAAACCTTCCGTCAGGAACTGGCCGAAGCCCTGAAGCAGGAGGGCCTGAAGGACGCCGGGGCGCCGTTGATGCTGCGTCCGAACCGGCGCGAGCCGAGGTTGCCGGACGTCGACACGAGCCGCCTGGAACAGGGGATGGCGGAGCTCGAGGAAAGCCGGGAGCTGAAGCCGGGCGATCCGGAGACCGCGGCGGCGATCGAGCAGGCCAAGGCCAAGCTGGCCGACGCCAAGGTCCGTCAGGCGGAGACGTTCATGGCGTTGGAGGAGCAGATCCCGATCGCCAAGGAGAAGCTGGCGTTGCTGCGGATGGCCCGTGAACAGGTGGACAAGGCGCTGGACCAGGCCCCGGAGCATGCGGAGGCCAAGGAACTCGGCGAGGAGATCGACCGCCGGATGGCCCAGGTGCACGAGGACGAGGGGGACTTCCAGGAGCAGCAGTCCCAGTTCGGAAACCTCGAGCAGCAGACCATGCAGCTGGGCCAGGCGGTGGACCACTTCCAACAGGCCGGCGAGCTGCGGCCGGAAGACCGACGGCTGGAGGCGAAGCAGAAGAAGGCCGAGGACAAGCTCGCCGAGGCGCTCGAAAAGCTCGCGGACCGGCTGATGAAGTCCCCCGGCGAAGGGGAGTCCATGGAGTCCAAGGCGGCCCGCCTCGAAGGGGCGGAACAGGCCCTTGGGGAGCTCCAGTCCATGCGGCCCAGCGACGCGACCGCGGAGAAGGCGGAACAGGTCGGGAAGGAGCTCGACGGATTGCGCCAGGGGATGGCCGACCGCGGGAAGGAGCCCGGCGGACAGCAAGGACAGTCGCAGCCGGGTGGACAGCGACCCGGCCAGGGACCGCTCCAGCAGCAGCCGGGGCCGCCGCTCGACGGCCCGCCCCGCATCGACCAGCAGGGGAGCAGGGGCACTGCCCCGAGGAACGCGGGACGGAACCTCCGCGACTACTGAACCGGAAACGGCTGCCGCACGAATAGGGCACCTCGCACTTCCTCCGCGCGTCCCCACGGGGCACACTCATCCCGCCATGAGCGACACTATTTCCCGACGAAAGCCCCAGGTGCTGGTGGCAGACGACGAGGAGACGCTGCGTACCCTGCTGAAGTACAACTTCACCAAGCTGGGGTACGACGTCCAGGTGGCCTGCAACGGACGCGAGGCGGTGGAGATGATGACCGAGGACGTCGCCGCCTGCGTGCTCGACCTGAAGATGCCGGAGTTGGACGGCATCGCCGCGCTGGGCCAGATCAAGCGTCTCCATCCCGAGACCCCGGTGGTGATGATCTCGGCTCACGGGCAGGTGAAGGACGCGGTGGAGGCGATCAAGCAGGGGGCGCTGGACTACGTCACGAAGCCCTTCGACCTGGAGGAACTGCTGGCGATCGTCAGTCAGGCGGTCACGGTCGGCCGCGGACTCAAGGAAGGCGCGCGGCTCCAGCAGGCGGTCGGGAACTCGCGTCCGAGCAGCGATTTCGGCGGCACCTCCGAGGCGGCCGGGCGGCTGCGCACCCAGGTCTCGCGCATCGCCGACTTGAACTCGACGGTGCTGATCACCGGCGAGAGCGGCACGGGCAAGAGCCTGCTGGCCCGGGTGATCCATTACGCCAGCTCCCGTTCAAAGGGCCCGTTCATCTCGGTGAGCTGCCCTTCCCTACCGCGGGAACTGCTGGAGTCGGAGATGTTCGGCCATGAGAAGGGCGCGTTCACCGGGGCCCTCCAAAGACGGATTGGCCGCGTCGAGATGGCCGAGGGCGGCACGCTCTTCCTGGACGAGGTCGGAGACCTCCCGTTGAACCTCCAACCCAAGCTGCTGACCTTCCTCCAGGAACGCATCTTCCAGCGGGTGGGTGGCTCCGAGAACCTGGAGGCGGACGTGCGCGTCATCGCCGCCACCAACGCCGACCTCGCGGAGAAGGTCCGCAACCGCGAATTCCGCGAGGACCTCTACTTCCGGCTCAACGTGATCCCTCTGAAGCTCCCTCCGCTGCGCTCGCGCAAGGAGGACGTGCTGGGCCTTGCCGAGGGGTTCCTGGAATCCGTGGCGAAGGAACGGCGGACCCAAGTCTGCAGCCTTGATCCGGCAGTCCAGGAGATCCTGCTCAAGTACCATTGGCCGGGCAACGTGCGGGAACTGGAGAACGTGCTGGAACGCGCTTCGGCCTTCGCCGCCAACGCCGTGATCCGCAGGGACGACCTGCCAGAGGACCTCCTGTTCCTGGATCCGCCAACGGATGTGGCGGGACCTGCGGCGAACGCGGCGAACGAGCTGTCCCTGGGCGGGATCCCATTGGCGACTCTCGAGGAGAAGGCGCTGCGCCAGACGCTCGAGCTCTGCCGCGGCAACAAGACCGAGGCCGCCCGGCGACTTGGGGTCTCGGGCAAGACGATCTACAACATGATGTCGCGCTACGGCGTGGAGTGATCGGACGGAGAGTGATCGGACGGAAAAAGGCCCCGCCACCGGGATACAGTCCCGAAGGCGGGGTTTGGCATTGATAGCACTCCTATTGGAGAAAGGGGACGCGGGCTACTCGCCGGGCATGGCGGGGAGCACGACACGGAAGACAGTTCCGGCACCGGGCCGGCTGGCGCAGTTCACGAACCCACTGTGCTCGCGGACGATCGACTGCACGACGGTCAAGCCCACGCCGGTGCCGCCCTGCTCGGCCTTGGTGGTGAAGAACGGGTCGAAGATGCGGGAACGGACCTCCGTAGAGATCCCGGGACCGTCGTCGGCGACGGTGAACTCGACCGCGGGGATCTGATGTCCCCGTTCGGCGGCGCAACGCGACGCCCTTGCGGAGACCCGGATCTTGCCGGTGCCGCCCGCGAAGGCCTCGATCGCGTTCTTCACGAGGTTCGAGAGCACCTGATGCAGGCGGTCGGAGGGGCAGGCTACGCGGGGCAGGCCTGGGCCGTTGGAGACCTCGATCGCGACGCGTTCACGGCACACGGGCCGAAGAGCCTCGACCACATCCTCCACCACGGCCGAGGGCTTCGAGGTCGACGATTGGACCGGAGACTTCTGGGCGACACGACGGGTGTTGGCCAGGTCCAATGCGCGTCGCGCTCCACGGACGATCTGCTGCAGGCTCGCGGTCGCGTCGGCATTCAGGTCGTCGAGCACGGGCATCAGCTCGGCGTGCCCTAGGACGGCGGCCAGGGCGTTGCGGATTTCGTGGAGCAGAGCCGCGTCGGCGATGGCCGGTTCGGTGCGTGGGGTGGCGGCCGCGGCCGCGGACAGCGTCACGCGGGAAGCGGACGGCTCCCTCGATTCGAGGCGCTCCGGAACCAGAAAGTTTTCGATGACCGACATGCTCACGCCCATCCCATCGCAGGCGACGTGCCAAAACCCGGCAGGTCCTATTTTGCGGGGATTGGACACCCTAGGGTGCCACATCAGGGCCTTACCGGATGGCAGTATTGGAAAGCATTTACCCGCGGGGTTGGGGTGGCCTGTAAAAAGGAAACAACCATCCCGGGGTGCATCGCGACGCCCCGAAACAGGCCCGTTGAGCTTCCTGTTTCTCGACTTGGCCTGTTCCGCCGTGCTTCGCTGTCGGCATGTACGGACTGGTGAACCGCGCGGTGGAGAAATTGGTATGCTCCCGATTCGGCGAGCCGGCTTGGGAACGCATCAAGGCCCGGGCCGGGGTGGACGTGGAGTTCTTCGCCAGCAACGAGTCGTATCCGGATTCGATGACCTACGGACTGGTCGCCGCCGCCAGCGCCGAGCTGGGACTTCCCGCCGCGGCGATCCTGGAGTCCTTCGGTGAGTACTGGGTCCTGGAAGTCGCCCCGGCGGGCTATGGCGCGATGCTCGACAGCGCCGGCCGAACGCTTCCGGACTTCCTGGAGAACCTGCCCCACTTCCACACCAGGATCGCGATGATCTTCCCCAACCTGCAGCCGCCGCGGTTCGAGACCTCGGACCGGACCCCCGATTCGCTGGTCCTCCACTACCACTCGAACCGCACCGGCCTCGAACCGTTCCTGCTGGGGATCCTCCGCGGACTCGGCAAGCGCTTCCAGGTGGCCGTTCAGGTTGACCACATCGGCAGCCGCAACACGGGTTCGGACCACGAAACGTTTCGGATCATCTGGTCGGCCGGCGGCGCCGCATGACCCCTCCGCCGGACATCGGACTGGATGCCGCGCAGGTCGGGGACGTCTTCCCCTTCCACTTCGCCTTCGACCGCGAGTTGCAGGTGCTCGCGATCGGCCGCTCACTCGGCCGGATGCTGCCGAGCTTCCGGGTAGGACAACCCCTCGCCGACACGCTGTTGCTCTACCGCCCTTCCCTTCCGTTGGAACCCGAGCGGATCCCCACCCTGCACGGCCAACCGGTGATCTTCCGCACCGTCGCCTCCAAGGACTGGCTCCGGGGCCAGCTCCTCCCGCTGGCCGACGGCTCGGGCTGGATCTTCCTCGGCTCGCCGTGGTTCACCCAGCCTTCCGACTTACAGAGGAACGGCCTGGAGGTCGGCGACTTCGCCGCCCACGACACGGTCGCCGACGTCCTCCAGATCCTCCAGGCGCAGCAGATGGCCTTCGACGACATGAAGGCGATCATGCAGAAGCTGTCCCAGCAGCGGGCCGAGTCCCGGCGCCTCAGCGCACGGCTCTCCGCGCTGATCGGGAACCTTCGCGGCGGCGTCCTGGTGGAAGACCCCGAACGCCGGATCCTCATCGTCAACCAGGCCTTCTGCACCCTGTTCGGGATCCCGGCGGATCCGGCGGAACTGGTCGGACTCGACTGCTCGAACTCGGCGGAGCAGTCCAAGCACCTGTTCGCCGAGCCCGAGGCCTTCGTCACCGGGATCCGGCTCGCCTTGGAAAACCGGCGCACCCTCACCGGCGAGATCCTCACCCTGCGGAGCGGGCACATCCTCGAGCGCGACTACGTCCCGATCTTCAGCGAAGGATCCTACCAGGGACATCTCTGGCACTACCGCGACATCACCGACCGCATCACCGCGGAACGCGCCCTTCGCCTGGAGACGTCGCGGCTGTCCCTCACCCTCGCCAACATCGTCGACGGTGTGATCACGACCAATTCGTCGGGCGCGATCACCCTGCTCAACTCGGCGGCCCTCCGGATCCTCGGGACCGTCGAATCCGAGGTCCTTGGTCTCCCACTCGGAGAGGTGTTCCGCCTCCGCCTGTCCGATCCTTCGGTCGACGTCGATCCGGTGGCCCAGGTGCTCGAGTCGGGCGTCGCCTGGGAGACCGGCTCCAGCCGGAAGGAATGGCGATGGCTGGACACCCTCGACGGCCGACATCTGCGCGTGGTGGCATCAATCGCGCCGATCCGGGGCAGCGTGGAAAACGCGGGGCTCATCCTGGTGTTCCGGGACGTCTCCAAGGAGTTTGAGGTCGAGGAACTCAAACGCGACTTCGTCTCCGCGGTTTCCCACGAACTGCGCACGCCGATCACGTCGATGAAGGGGTTCCTGGACACGGTGCTGGGCGACCCGGAGATGCCGGTCGAGGTGAGGACGGAGTTCCTCGGCGTGGTGCGGAGCCAGCTCAAGCGCCTCGCCGGCATGGTGGAGAAGATCCTCCAGTTCTCCCGGCTGGAGGCGGGCCAGAAGATGGATCTCGCCGAGTTCGACCTCACCGCGCTCGCCGGGGAGATCGTCGCCGAACTCACCCCGATCTCCGCCTCCCGATCCGTCGCGATCGACTGGGACGGACCGAACGAGGCGATCGAGATCCTGGCCGACCGGGAACAGATCCGCTCCGTGCTCGTCAACCTCCTCACCAACGCCATCAAGTTCACGCCGGACGGCGGCAGCGTGGGCATCGGGGTCCGCAAGGACGACGGGGAGACGGTCGTCTCCGTCCGCGACACCGGCATTGGCATCCGGGCCGAGGACCTGCCGAACCTCTTCCAGCGCTTCTATCGGGCCCCTTCCTCGGGACAGCACGCCCCGGGAACCGGGCTGGGTCTGTCGATCGTGAAGGAAATCGTCCAACGCCACGGCGGGTGCATCCACGTGGACTCCCGGCCGGGCGAGGGTTCCACGTTCACCGTCCGTCTTCCGACCCGCCCGTCGGCGTGACCCGTGCCGTCGGCGTCGGTCCGACCCGGCCCGCACGCAGGCGGATGTGGTGGAAGAGATACTGTTGGGCGTAGCCGCCGTAGGGCCCGAAGTGCACGGTGCTGAACCGCGCGAGCCTCTCCGGCCTGAGCCTTCTGGCCTTCGGGAAATAGAGTTCCGCCAACGCGCGCCGCACCCAGACGTCGATGGGGAACGCATCCTGCCGTCCGTAGGCGAAGAGCAGCACGCAGTCGGCGACCTTCGGGCCCACGCCGTCCACCGACATCAACGCCTCCCGGGCTTCCACGGTCGGCATCCGCCCGACCGCCTCGAGATCCAACCGTCCGTCGACCACCCGTTCCGCCGCATCCAGGAGGTACGGCGCCCGGAATCCCAGGCGGCACGCCCGCAACGCGGCCTCCCCCGCCGACGCCAGCGCCGCCGGTCCGGGAAACGCATGGAGCGGTCCACGGTCGGCGGGCGCCGCGACCGGTTCCCCGAACGCGCCGGCGAGTTCCCGCACGATCTGCCGGATCTGGACGATCTGCTTCGTGGAGGAGCAGATGAAGCTGGCGAGGCATTCCCACGGTTCCTGGCGGAGCAGGCGCAATCCGCGGCAGGCGTCCACCGCGGCACGCATCGGAGGATCCGACGGGAAGG
>CAMASJ010000121.1 GCA_945860685.1 Akkermansia muciniphila | reverse complement strand
GTGGAAAGGGCGGGCTTGGTGTCGGTGAACTTGGCCTGGAGCCCGAACTGGACGCGCCCCTGCACGCGGATCCGGATGCCATACGGCTCAGGCTGGTCCTCGTCGGGAAGCTGGGATTGGGCCCGGACGCCGACGGCGGTTCCGGTGGCGACGAGGGCGAGGAAGGTGTGTCGGATCTGGGGCTTCATCGGCTGGAAAGGAAAAGGGGCTGTGGATCAGGAACGGAGGCGGCTTGCAGATGCGGGTACCGGGACCGTGATCAGCGGAACTCGAGGACCCGGTAGAACCGGTTCGTGGTCGGGGCCGAGACGGTCCTGGGCGGGCCGTTGTCGAGCCATTGCACGGTGCGGCCGTTGCCGCGGAACGGGGGCAGCGCCGTCCGGATGGCGGTGTCGTTCGTGGTCTGCGCGCTGAAATCGGTCAGGGTGTCGGTGTACCGGACGTAGTAGCTGAAGGTGTTCAGCGTCGGGAACTCGAGCAGGACGCCGTCCGCGACCCGCGTGGGGATGGGTGTGATGCTGCGGCGGCCGGTGCTGGTGGTGACCGAGTAGGCCACGGCCGCCTCGGCGACGTAGCCGGGGGTGCCGAGGCTTTCGATGCGGCCGTCCGAGACGTAGTACTCGAGCTGGACCCGGCGCGGTCCGCCATAGGCCGCGAGCGGCCCGAGGAAGAGGGACGGAACGGGAGGGGTTCCAACAGGGCCGACCGAGGTGACCAGCGAGACCGGCACGCCGCGGGTGTCGTTGGTCAATCCGGTGATCAGCAGCCGGATGTCGGCGAGTTCATCGGGGGAGATGTTCACGACGTCCACCGGCTGCACGAGATAGCCCGTCTGGCGGTTCAGGGTCGGAGAGCCGACCGGGATGATCTGGGGTTGGAGGGAGATGAGGAGGGGGAAGTCACCCTCGTTGGTCCCATAAACCCGTCGGCTGGCGGAGGGCAGGGCGATGTAGGGGGCGACGAGATTGGTGACCGGAAGGGTGGTGACCGCCTGGATGCCGGCCTGACGGAGGGCGTCGGCCGCCGCTAAGGAGGCCGGGGTCTCGAAGGTGAAGTTTCCGAGCAACTGGGAGACGTTGGTGAAGAACGTCGAGTTGGTCAGCGCAAAGACGAAGGACAGCGCGGAGGGGTGGTTGGTGACCCAGAGAACGTGGTTGGTGCTGCCGACGTAGTCGGTGAGGAATTCGAAACGGGGATTGGCGACCACGCCGTTGGAGTAGCCGAGGGTCAGCGCGACGACCCGGTCGTCACCCTGGATGGTGAACGAGACCGGGAAGACGTGACGATTCCACTGTGTGACGTTCGTCACGGGGCCGCCGCCATTGTCGACGACGTTGGTGAGGTTGACGACGGAGTTGGTGGAGTTGGCGAGGCGCAGGATGGAGGGAAGGCCCACGAGCACCTTGAGCGTCGCCACCGAGCTCGTCACGGACAGGGCGCCGGAACGAACCACCACGTTGTAGTCGCCTGCGTTGGTGACCGAGGTGTTGTTGAACGCCAACGTCGCCAAGGTGGTGTTGGTGAAGAAGTTGTTGGTGGCGCCGACCAGCGGGTTGGTCCCTTGGTACCACTGGTAGGTGAGGGGGGCGTCGCCTTCGGCGAGGACCGAGAGTTCGGTGTTTGCGCCGGCGAAGATGCCCTGGGTCACCGGTTGACGGAGGATGCGCAGGAAGGGAGTCGAGTTCGCGGCCAAGACCGTCGGTGCGAGCAGTGCGCCGAGGGCGAGAACGAGACCGAGGAGGCGGGCGACGAGCGGGATGTGCATCGGGTGTGCGTGGCCTTGGGTGGCGGCGAGCGGACCGGCCCTCCACGGCCCGCTGTTTCTGCGGATCCGTCGGGGGGCCAGCAAGCGCAAAGTCCGCGCCGACTCTCCTAGAAGCGCCGGAGCCGGTAGTAACGGGTGGAATGCAGGATGGGGACCTCGAGCGATTCGACCCGGTTGGTCTGCGCCCCCGGGAATTCGACGATGCGGTTCCAGGGGCCGGATCCGAGTTCGCCGAGTTCCTCGAGCCGATGTGAGGTACCTGCCGGCGCCTGGAATTGGAGACCCAGCCGATCGCCGACCACGGGGGAGAAGCCCAGGGTGGCCGGCCTGAACACGGGGGCCGGATCCGGGGCGCCCGGGGAACCCCAAGGGACCGAACTCCGCCGCCAGGTCCCCGGAAGCGCGGGATCACCGGGAGCGGCTTCGTCGACGACCACCAGCGAGAATCCGCCACCGTCGGCCAAGGGTTGCCAGTCGGCGCCGTATCGGAAGTCGAACACCGGCTCGTCGAGCGCGCCGAACAGTGCGATCCGTTCACCGCCATTGGAAAGCCGCTTGGTGGAATAGCTGCCGAGGATGTTGGTCACACCGGGGTATTGGGTCCGGAAACGCGCGGCATCCGCGACCACCACGCCGCGCTGCCCTGGCGGCAGGGCAGCCCGGTTGGTCGTGGCCCAGTCGAAGTCCACGCCTCCGCGAAGGCGCATTCCTGCCAGCGGAACCGTCCGCGTGCCCAGGTTGGTCAACTCGACGAACTCGAAGTCGTCGGCGTCGCCCTCGGCCCCGTTGTCGTCGGGATGGAAATGGATCTCGGTCACCGTCAGGGGAATCGGATCGGTCACGTAGGTCGCCGAGGTGGGTCCCGACCAGATGGACCGGAGCGGAGGATTGTTCGGGCCGGTGAGGGCGTTGTGGGACGGGTTGACGGTCCGAGCGACGAGCTTGGCATTGGCGTTGATCCGGACCGGGACGCCGTTGTAGCGGAAGGCCGCCGGATTGGTGCGGCCGCCTGGGGCGCGGGGATCCGTGCCGTTGAGGGTGTAGTAGACCGTGAGTCCCGCGGGCGGGTTGATCGCGGCGCCGAAGCCGGCCGTGACCCGACCGCCGGCCGTGGCCAACGTCGGTCGCGCGACGAACTGGCGGTCCATGAAATCGGCCCGGTTCGAGATCCAGGCCCGCATCAGGTTCACCTCGGACTGGTAGCTTCCGCCCCGGGGCAGTACGCCCCATCTGATTTGTTCGCGCGGTTGGGCGGCACGGACCTGGTTGGCCATCTGGTCGATCAGACGCCACAGGTTGGTGGTGCTGAACTCGCGTTGCCGCAGCGACTGGTAGCGGTCGATGTAGTCCTGGAAGAAGTCGGGATCGAGGAACATCCGGTCCCACCAGGTGAAGTTGAAGAAGTCCGTGCCGCCATCCTGGGTCTGAGATCGCCAAACCCGCGGGTTGGAATCCCGGCCGTCGGTGGATCCCAGCGCCCGGTCGAAGTCCCAAAGCGGGCCGAACTTCAGCGGGCCGTTTCGCTCCTTGTAGAAGAAGGCGCTGAGGCGCAAGGCGTCGACGTTGAACGAAAGGACGTTCAACAGGTGGTGGTCGATCCAGGAGGGCGTGTCGACATAGGCGCGGAATCCGTTGGTCGGGTTCATGTAGCCGGCGCCGTAGAGGGCGTTGCCGAAGGCGTTCATGTGGTTCCGGATGTAGTTCAGCTGCGGAACCCGTGCCGGAAGGGTGATCTCGCGTTCGGGCGGCTCCACGAAGCCCATCACCTGGTTTGCGGCGAAAAGGCCGGAGTCGCCGGGATCCAGGCGGTCCACCTTCATCAGGTAGCCGCCGGTGATCGACGGGGAAGTGAGGTTCTGCGGCTGTAGCGACCCGGCGTCGACCCGGTCGCCGCCGATCTCGACCCGTTCCTGCAACACATAGATCCCCGAGTAGGAGGCCTGCTGGATTTGGCCGGTGCCGGAACCGACGAAATACACCTCCACGAAACGCGTCCGCGGCGAGTAGCGTCCGATGTCCCGGCTGAGTTGATGCATGAACGGATTGTGGATCAGCACGGGTTCGAACGAGTTCGGACCGTAGAGGATCCAGTCGCCATCGGCCGGCAAACCGAGCACCGAGACGGCCCGGTCGTTGTCGAGTTCGTCGCGGAACTCGAGGCGGTAGCTGGCCTTGGGGAGACCTTCCGTGCTGGAACCGCGGACCGAGATTCCCGCACGCGCGCTCAGCGTGGGAGGGTTGGTGAGGGAGGTGAAGCCGTTGGTGCGCGGCTCGAAAACCTGGATGGTCGCCGGGATGCGGGCATTGGCGGGAGGCCGTCCGCGGTTGAAGTCGTGGACCAACATCACCGGCAGGTCCGAACGGAACGCGGCCACCGGCGTGGACAGCGGGAAGTAGCTCTCGCTCCTCAGCGTTCCCGGGAACAGGCCTGTCGAAAAGGCCCTCGCGCGGACCTGGACCGCGAGGTTGGTGAAGGTCAGGACGTTCGTGTACGCGGGCGAGGTCTCGGTCGGCACGGTGCCGTCGAGCGTGTACCGGATCACTGCGTTGGTGATGGCCGGTGCGTTTGTGGAGGCGGAAAGGGCGAGCCTGAGGATCCCCGCGGGATAGGTGCCGCCGGGAATCGAAAACACCACGTCCCGCGCGAAGCCGTCGCCTCGCGTGGTATTGGGCTGTCCCGGGGTTGGCGTCGTGAAGTAGCCCAGCCGGGTCGAAGCCCCTTCAGCGTGGCCATACGACACGTCTGCGCGCTGAGGCGGATAGGCCGGGAAGAACTGGTAGACCACGGCGCCGGAGGGACCGAGCAACGTGAGGCGTTCGCCTTCCGTGCTGAGGCGGAAGCTGGTGTGCAGCGCGGCGGCGGCGTTGGTCCGGTTCTTCCCGGAAGCCCAAACCAGCAGCCGCCCGTTGGCGGAGAGGTTCACCGCGGGGAACCTCCAGGTGTCGCCGCTGTCTTGAAGTGACCATCCGGCCAGCGAGATCGTCGACGACGATCCATTGAAGATCTCGAGCCAGTCCGAGCGGTCCCCGTCGTCGTCGCGGATTCCCCGTTCGTTGGATGCGACGAACTCGCTGATGCTGATTCCCGGCGGGGCCGCGTTGGGATCCACGGTGAAACGCCAGGTGCCGCCGGCGAACGGGATGGCCGCGCTGGAGCGGTCCGTGATGCCGCTTCCGGCCGGGATGGTCACGGTCACCGGACCCGCCGCCGGCGACGGAAACGAGAAGAGGTACTGCTCGGGGGCGAGCTGGAAGGAGAAGGTGGCCGGGTTCCCGTTGATGCGGATGTCGGAGGCTTCGACCCCCTGCACCGGTTCGCTGAAGAGCAGTTCGATCGAGTCCAACCGCGGGACCACCGCCCCGTTGTTCGGTTGGATCCGGGCCACGGTCGGAGGTTCCGTGTCCAGCGTTCCCTCGAGCGAGGCGTCGAGCACGATGTCGCTGCTGCCCAGGCTGCCGTTCAGGACCTGGATCGCGAGGACATTGGTCCCGTTGCGCAGCATGGACTGCGGATCCGCGACGGCATACTCCTCGAAGTCCACCGGCTCCTCGGCGTTGGCCGTGGCCAGGCTGTCGAAGCGGGGTTCGCCCTCGGGCGCGGACAGCCGGGCGACCTCCTTGCCGTTCAGCCAGGCCACGAAGCCGTCGTCGACCTTGACCCGCAGCAACAGGGTCCGTGCATCCAGGAAGTTGGTGACCACAAAGGTCCTCCTCAGGAAGAGGGTGGAATAGCGACCACCCATGTCGGTGATCTCCGTGCCGGCGAGGGATTCGCCGTAGAAGAGCGGCAACCGGCCGGTTTCCCAGCCCGCCTCGGGGAAGCCAACCCCGCGCCAGACCGAAGTGTCGGGTGTGGAAGCCTCGACGGTGCCGCGGAAAAACTGCCAGGTGCTTCCCGCCGGGATCCAGGTGACCGATTGGGACCGGAGTTCGCCCGTCAAAACGACCCACAAAGGGACGAAGAGTGCGAGCCAGTTCCGCGCGTGCTTCATGGATGTGAATGTGACCGATGTGTGACAAACGGTCCATGGCCGGAATGGAATTTCCCCGTTGCCGGTGTGGGGAGGGAGTGGCTAGCGTTCGCTTGTGATTCCGGACCGCAGTCTCATGTTCGTACGCGTAGCCCTCGTGGGCTGATGCGTGCGACTGGCTGTCCGGATTCCAGGTCGCCCGCGTCCCCGGCAACGGATCGCGGGCTTCGGTTTTTGGCGGGGCCCAGTTTCCGAAGTCCGGGTCCGCCCCGGCGCCCGGCCGAGAACCGAAAACTGAAAACCGACAACTTCATGCGCCACACCATCTCCGTCCTCGTCGAAAACAAGTTCGGCGTGCTCACCCGCGTCGCCGGCCTGTTCAGCGGCCGCGGATACAACATCGACTCGCTGAACGTCGCCCCCACCCACGACGCGACCCTCAGCCGGATGACCATCGTCACCCGCGGCGACGACGCCACCGTCGAGCAGATCTGCAAGCAGCTCGAGAAGCTGATCGATTCCGTAAAGGTCATCGACTACAGCAAGACCGACTACATCGACCGCGAACTGGTCCTGGTGAAGGTCGCCGCGAACAGCCAGAACCGCGCGGAGATCTGCCAGATGGCCGAGCTCTTCCGGGCCAAGGTGGTCAACGTCCAGCCGGACAACCTCGTCATCGAGATCACCGGCGCCGAGGGGAAGATCAACCAGTTCCTGGCCCTCCTGAAGGACTTCGGCATCCAGGACCTGACCCGCACCGGGGTGGTGGCGCTGCCGCGTCTCTGACCGGTTGGCCCGAGGCTTCCTCAAGAAACGAAAAGGCCCGCCATTCCGGCGGGCCTTTCTGTATCCGATTCCGGATTCCCGGCGCCTGACCCCTGGGCCCGATCAGTGCGCCTTCAGCGCGGCTTCGATGGCCTCAATGATCTCAGGGGCGTCGGGCTTCACACCGTGGAGGAAGCGCTTGATGACCTTGCCGTCGCGACCGATCAGGAACTTGTTGAAGTTCCACTTGATCGGTCCGGGGAAGGCGGCCTTTTCACCGGTCAACTCGGCGTAGAGCGGGTGCTGCTCCGGCGGGTTGACGTTGATCTTCGCGAAGAGGGGGAATGTGACCGAGTACTTGGAAGCGCAGAAGGTCTTGATCTCGGACGCGGTGCCCGGCTCCTGTCCGCCGAACTGGTTGCAGGGAAAGCCAAGGATCTCGAGTCCCTGCTTCTGGTACTTGAGGTACACCGACTCCAGCTGTTCGTACTGAGGAGTCAGACCGCACTTGGAGGCGACGTTGACGACCAGCAGTACCTTGCCGGAGTAGGCCTTGAGGGAGGTCTCCTTGCCGTCGATGTCCTGGATCTTGACGTCTTGGAGCGGAGTGGCGGCGGTCATGGAGAGGACGGAGGCGAGCAGAAGCCCGGTGAAGTGGCTGAGTTTCATGTTCGTAGGAACATTGCGTGGTTTCCGGCGGAGTCAATGCAGCGGGAACCGGACCGTGCTTCCCAAACATCCGCGGAGTGCGGCCTTGCCGGCGTCCTTCAACCGACCAACCTCCGCGGGTGCGCATCATCGGAGGTCTCGCCGCAGGGCGTCTGCTCAAGGTCCCGGACGGAATCGGCGTCCGGCCCACGCCCGACAAGGTCAAGCTGGCGGTCTTCAACAGCCTGGGCGCCTTCTTGGACGGGGCGCGAGTCCTCGACCTCTTCGCGGGCAGCGGCGCCCTCGGTCTCGAATGCCTCAGCCGCGGCGCCCGCGAGATGGTCAGCATCGAACTCTCCGAGAAGCATGCCCGGTTCTTCCGCCAGAACCTCCAGTCCAGCGGACTGCCCGCGGGGTTGGTCACGCTGCGGGTTCAGGACGTATTCACCGCCTTTCCCCAGCTGGCGGAAGCGGGACGCAGCTTCGACCTGATCATCGCTGACCCGCCTTACGGGGAAAAGAACGTGGGGCGGCGGTCCACTTCGCTCGCGCAGAAGCTGCTCGACGACGTTGTGCTGCCCGGGCTGTTGGCGACCGGCGGGTTGTTCGTGGTAGGCCACACCAAGCGCGACACACTCGAGATCCCTTCCGTCTGGACCGAACGCAAGGAGATGCGCCACGGCGACACGGTCATGCGCTTCCTGCACCGACCTTCATGAGAACGCCTTCCCCGCTGCGGTTCCTGTCCCGCCTTCTCCTGGCCATGATGTCCACTGCCGCCGCCGCCTTCGCCGACGAGCCGCCTTTGGCCGGCTTGGCCGGCGCCGCCCATTCGGAGAAGCTGCAGCAACGGGTGGAGAGAGCGGTCACGCGCAGGTTGGGGGAGACATGGAAGCCTGCCCTGACGTCGAACCAGGTCGCGGTCACCGTCGTGGACCTTTCCGAGTCGGACCGGCCGACTTTCGCCAGTCATCGCGGAACCGCGGTCATCTATCCCGCGAGCGTCATCAAGATGTTCTATCTCGGCGCGGTGCACCGGTGGATGGAGGATGGCCGGATCGCGGACACCGCCGAGGTGCGGCGGGCGATGCGGGACATGATCGTGGAGTCCTACAACGAGCCGACCCACTATCTGATCGACCTGCTGACCGGGACCACAAGCGGTCCGGAGCTACCGGCGACGGATCTGCGGGACTGGTGGGATCGGCGCAACGCGGTCAACCGGTGGCTCAAGGAACTCGGCTATCCGGCGTCGATCAACGCGAGCAAGAAGCCGTGGTGCGAAGGGCCCTACGGACGTGAAAGCCAGGCCATCCGGGAATTCGAACCCAAGCGGAACTTCCTGACCACCGAGGCCACCGCGCGGATGCTGTCGGAGATCGCCCAGGGCAGATTGGTCACGGCGGAACGTTCGAAGCAGATGCTGGAGTTGATGGCGCGGGATTTCGAGGCGCCGGCGACCGATCCCGAGGATCAGGCGCACGGCTACAGCGGCATCGCGCTGAAGTCGGGAACGACCCTGTGGTCCAAGTGCGGACTCACCAGCGAGACGCGTCACGATGCGGCGTTGATCCGCCTCGCGGATGGACGTCGGCTTGTCGTGGTGACCTTCACCACCGACCACGCCAACGAGCGCCGCATCATCCCGTCCATCGTCTCGGGCATCCTGGAAGGGTACTGAACCCCGTGTGGCTCAACGTGGGTCGTTCAAGTTGTCGGGCGGAGGACGCGGAAGCCACAGACGACGGACGACGGACAGCAACCTACCCTCACCGGCTACCCGCGGTGCGGGTGAACGCCCGGACGTTCTGGATCTTGGCCTGCTTGGCGAAGTCCATGACCTTGACCACGTCGCGCCAGCTCGCTTCCTCGTCGGCGCGGAGCACGAGCTTCATCTTGGGGTCCGCGGCAGCGGCGGCCTTGAGCTCGCCGAAGAGCTTGTCCGCTGTGACCGCGCGGTTGCCCACGAAGAACTGCGGTTGGGTGTTGGCGATCGTGACGACGACCGGCGGCTTCTCGCTCGACGCCCCGGCCTTCGGCGCCTCGCCGGTCTCGGGCAGCTTCAGCGCGACCGACGGCGTGTTCTTGAAGTTGGTCGTCACCATCAGGAACACGAGCAGGACGATGAGCACGTCGATCAGCGAGATGATGATGATGGCCGGGGCGGCTCGCCGGCGACGTGGAAGGAACTTCATGGCCGCGGGGTGGGTTCGGACGTTTCCTCGCGGCGGCCGAGGTAGTGGCGGCGGAGCAGGGCGTCGCAGACGCTTTCGAGGTCCAGGCCGAGCAGTTCGACCTGCTTGTTGAAGAAGCTCCAGGCGGCGAGCGTGGGCATGGCGACAATCAGGCCGAGGACCGTCTTGTAGAGGGCGATCGACATGCCGCGGGCGATGAAGGCGTTGTCGGCCTGGACGTTCTTCCCGAAGTCGCCGAGCAGCGGGATGATGCCGTAGATGGTGCCGACCAGCCCGAGCAGCGGTGCGATGCCGACGACGATCTCGAGCACGACGAGTCCGCGTTCGAGTCCGGCGATCTCCTGCCGGGCCCGGACCTCGAGCGCGGCGACGTTCTCGGCCCGGGACCACGGGAGATGGTCGAGCACCGAGGTGATCAGGCGTCCGAGGGGCGACGGATTGGCGAGGCAGGCGTTGCGGAGACGTTCGGCGTCGCCGTCGGCGAGGGCGTCGAGCAGGGCGCGGGGCATCACTCGGGAGCGTCGAAGGGCCCAGCCGCGTTCGAGGATGAAGGTGAGGGATGCGAGGGAGAGGCCCACGAGGAGCCAGACGAAGGGACCGCCGTCGATCAGTGCGCGCATGGTGGAATCGGGTGCGGCGCGCTCCGGGGCGCGCCGCGGCTCGGATCAGTAGTAGGTGAAGGTGAAGGTGATCTCCCTCGGATCGAGGGCCTGGGCCCGCAGGACGGAGGGCCAGCGTCCGAAGGGCGACGCGCCCATCAGGGCGGCCTCGCAGGTGAATCCGAGCGTCTCGCCGACGTCGGACTGGAGTGTCTGGAGCTGGGAGATGGTCCCGTCGCCGTGGAGGTTGAACCGGAGGACCACCTTGCCGGTGCGTTCGAGCGAGAAGCGGCGTTCCTCGAGCATCGCCCACCAGCGTTCCTGGACGGCGGCGACCATGCGGAGGTCGTAGTCCCCGAACGGGGAACTCTTCACGTCGAAGGACGGCGAGACGCTGATTCTCGGCGAGCCGCCTTCCTTCAACATCTTCTCACCGAGGACGATCCCCTTCTGTTCGCGGGCCTCGGCGAGGCGCTTGATCGGCTTGCGACGCGGGGCGCCGGACTCGCGGGCCTCGACCGCCTTCTGTTCGTCCTGGATCTTCTCAACCTCGGCGTTGGGCTTCGCCAAGGCCATCTGCATCTCGCCGGATTCCTTGGGTCCGCCGGCCGGGATGGGCTGCTTCTGCGCCTGTTCCTTGTGGGGAGAAGGCGTTTCCCGGGCGGTTTCCTTGTCCGGCGGCGCGGGCTTCTCCTGGGCCTGGGGTTGGGCTGGGCGAACGGTGTCGAAGGTCTTTGCGACGTTCTTCTGGGTTCCGGTGACCTGCGGATCCGGAAGATTCCGTTCGGACGGCACCGGTTGGCCAGAGCGGGTGTTCGCGCTGGAGTAGAAGCGGGCGTCCTTCGGTTCGGTTGGCACTGCGTTGGCGGGATCGACCTCGATGAATTCGAGCGGGATCTCCTGCCAGCCGGGCTCCTCGGGTTTCGCGGCCGCGAGCGCCGCCGGGGGAGTGCTGGGAGCGACCAGTTCCTTGGCCCATTCCGGCGCGGTTTGCGGACTGCGTGCGACCCACACCTCCAACACGGTGTAGGTGAAGGCCGCGAGCAGATGCAGCAGCAAGGAAACCCCCAGCGCCCAGAGCAGCGGGCGGGGGTTCGTCGGCCGGTGGTCCGGTGTCGGGAAGGTGGGCAAGGCGCTGGGCATCCTGCTTCGAGAGCGGAAACTGGAGCACGACCGGGCGTGCGGCAACGGCAAGTTCAAACCGTTCTCGACTGCTCCAGCGTCCGGAAGGCGCGTCCCAGATGCTGCGGATGGGTCAGCGTCTGGAAGGCACGGACGCGGGCGGCGTCCCATACGCCGAACCGATCCGGCGCGACCAGGGTCTCCTTCATCACCCCCACCAGGAAACCGGACTGCGCCCCGTCGTGGAGGGTACTCAGCCCCGCCGCCTCGCCGGCGCGCCGCACCTCCGCGAAGTCCACGTGGGCCGTGAGGTCCACCTCTCCGGCATCCGCGAGCGGATCCTCGACATGCCGATGCTTCCGGTACCCGCGCAGCGTGCCCTCGGGACGGGTCGGGTCGGGAAGGGAGGCGTCGGCATGGCCGTAGTCGGAGGTGAGGAGGCGGCCTTCCTCGAGGGCTTCGGAGGCGCAAGACCACCAGATGGCCGCCGCGGGACAGCGTTCGCGGGCGAAGCCGTCGGGAAGCACCGCGGCCAAGGCCGGTTCCGGGATCCAGGCTTCCGGCGCCGGATCCGGCAGGTCCACCCAATGGAACCCGCGGGTTCCGGCGGCGACGCCCTGCTTGGTCCAACGGCCGTGGGTCGAACGCCAGCGCCAGCGTTCCACGGGGAAGGCGTCGAGAAGCTCGTTGCAGACCAGGACGCCGCGGAACCGATGCGGCAGCCCGTCGCTCCAGCGGACGCGGTCCGTGAACGGTGCGAGGCGGGACTCCTGCCATCGGCGTCGGATCGGCGAGGGCTCGACGATGCGTGCGGTGACGACGCCGGAAAGCGTCGGCGAAAAGCGGTCGAGGGCGCCCAAGAGGTCCGCGGTCAGCCGCCCGTCATGGGCACCGGCCTCCACGATCTCCACCGGGCCGGTCTGCACAAGGGATTCGAGGGTTGGCAGCAGGTGGAAGGCGAGCAGTTCGCCGAAGAGCGGACCGACCGAGACGCTGGTGTAGAAGTCGCCCTTCTTGCCGACGTTTTCCGGGGTGCGTTCGTAGTAGCCGAGGCCCGGTTCGTAGAGGGCGAGCTCCATGAACCGCTCGAACGGGATGGCGCCTCCCGCCTCCACGATGGCGGCCTGGATCCGGCGGTGGAGTTCGGTTTGGGCTCCCGGGTCCGAAGGAGTCTCCGTCGGATTCATGCCTCGGCGGGCGGCAATTCAATCTGCCAGAGCCGGTCGCCGTCCCGGTTGAAGTGGGTGACCTTCGCGGCCCGGTTCTTCGCGCTGATCTCGACGGTGCCGAAGTACTGCTGG
>CAMASJ010000120.1 GCA_945860685.1 Akkermansia muciniphila | reverse complement strand
CGCTTAGGACTCTCGAACCCCCTGGAGCAGTTTCGGAGGCCCGGTCAGGAGGGGAAAGCCCGGTTCCGAGACATCGGGACCGGGTTCCCCCACGTGAGCCGTACAACGCCCTAGGGTGTCCGTTACAGGGGTGGGTGTATTTTCGTTCGCCTTGGGCCATACGGATTGCCGCCGTTTCGGGAGATCGCCTGCGAACGACGCCGATTCGGGGCGGTTTGGGCCGCGGATCCGGTAAATTCCGGCGGTATCCCGGACAAACGATGAGTGGACGGCCGGGCGTCGGAGTCCAAGGTCACGGTGAGCGTGATCCATCCCAAACGTGCCATCCTGGCGTCCCTGGTCCTCGTGCCGGGACTTTGTGCAGCCCAGTCCGCCCCGACGGCCGCCGCGGCCGGCTTCGAGTGGTCCTCGTTCCTTGGGCCGTTCCACATGGTGTTCCTGCACCTGCCGATCGGATTCCTCGCCTTGGCCTCCGCGATCGAGGTGTGGGCCGCCGTGCGGCCGTTCGACGGCATACGCCGGCTGATCGGGATCGTCCTCGGCCTGAGCCTCGTCACCGGCTCGCTCACCGCGGTCCTCGGCCTGCTCCGCGCCAACGGCGGCGAATACTCGCCGGAGACCCTCCTGCTCCACCGCAACACCGGCCTCGGTCTGGTGCTGCTCACCGCGCTCACCTGGGGTCTGCACGGCTCTTCGCTGAAGTCGGGCGGTGCCTGGCTCTGGGGCTACCGGGCGTCGATGGCGGCCACCCTGTTGGTGCTCACCGTTGCGGGGCACCAGGGCGGAACGCTGACCCACGGCCGAGGCTTCCTCTCCCAATACAGCCCCGAGCCGCTCCGCAGCCTCATGGAGTCGGTAGACACACCCAAGCAGGCCTCCGACGCGGGGGTCGCGCCCGGCGGAGCGGAGGTCCAACGCATCCTCGCCGCCCGTTGCGCTTCCTGCCACGGGGCGGAGAAGCAGAAGGGGAAGTTCCGGGTGGACCAGCGGGAATCGCTCCTGAAGGGCGGCGACAGCGGCGAACCGGCGGTCGTTCCCGGCGATCCGGCGAAGTCGCTTCTCGTGCGCCTGATCCTGCTTCCGCGCGGACACGACGACGTCATGCCGCCCGACGGCAAGGAACCGCTGACCGACGCCGAGGTCCTGGCGGTGCTGAAGTGGATCCAGGCCGGGGCGAACTGAGGGGGCGGTTGGGAGGACACGGATTTCACGGATCCCGGGAAGGCAAACACGTCCTTGAGGCGGCTGCCTGATATACCGGCTCGGTTGGGTTCCCTTCCCTGCTTTTTGGGGACGCCATCGGCGAAGCCGATGGGATCCATGGCCCCCTTCCCGCCTCCGCGTCTCCGCGTCTCCGCGTGGAGGAACTTCCTACTCCGGCTCAGGCCTCGGCGGGAGGCGTCTTCGGAGGGTACTCCCCTTCCCAACGGGCCATGACGGCGGTGGCGAGGCAGTTGCCGACCAGGTTCACCGTGGTGCGCGCCATGTCCATCAGCTCGTCGACGCCGATGATCAGGAGGATGCCCTCCAGCGGCAGGTCGAAGCTCACCAGGGTGCCGGCGAGGATGACCTGGGAGGCCCGCGGAATTCCGGCCATGCCCTTCGAGGTGAGCATCAGGGTCAGCATAAGCGTGACCTGTTGTCCGATGGAGAGGTCCTTGCCGGCGGCCTGGGCGATGAAGATGGAGGCGACGGCGAGGTAGAGCGTGGAGCCGTCGAGGTTGAACGAGTAGCCGAGCGGCATCACGAAGCTGACGATCCGCTTGGGCACGCCGAACGAAACCAGGCGCTTCATGGCGTCGGGCATGGCGGCGTCGGAAGAGGTGGTGGTGAAGGCGAGGAGGATGGGTTCCTTGAGCAGCTTCAGGAACTTCATCACCGGCACGCGGGCCCAGAGCGCTGCCGGCAGCAACACCAGCACGCAGAAGACCGCGAGCGCGGCGTAAAGGGTGCCGATGAGGTGGGCGAGGTTGACCAAGACCTTCAGCCCGCTGTGTCCCACGGTGTAGGCCATGGCGGCGCCGATGCCGATCGGGGCGAAGTTCATCACCAGCGCGGTGAACTTGAACATCACCTCCGCGAGCGACTCGCAGAACCGGAGCATCGGTTCACGGGGTCCTTCCGGCACCTGGGCGAGGGCGACACCGAAGACCAGCGCGAAGAAGACCACCTGGAGGACGTCGTTGGCCGCGGCTGCCGCGAAGAAGCTCTTCGGCACGATGTGTTCGATGATCCCGGCGAAGGTGACCTTGGTGGACGTCACGGCGCTCGCGGCGGAACCGGCGGCCGGGAGGACGACCCCGACGCCGGGCTTGGAGAGGTTCACGGCCACAAGGCCGATCACCAGCGCGGCGGTGGTCACGATCTCGAAGTACACGATCGACCGGAACCCGAGGCGGCCCACCGCCTTGAGGTCGCCGCTGTGGCCGGCGATTCCGACCACCAGGGTGCTGAACACCAAGGGCACCAGGATGCACTTGATCATGTTCAGGAAGACGTTCGAGACGACCTTCAGCTCCTGGGAGGGGCCGGGAAAGGCGTAGCCCAACGCCACGCCGCCGATCATGGCGACGAAGATCCAGTGGGTGAGGGAAATGCTCCGGAGGGTTCGCCACATCGCGTGGCCAGCTTCGCCGCAAGGGCGACGACGAGACAAGCGGGCGGTTGTCGAAGTGGCCGGAGCCGGCACGGATTCCGACATTCCACGGCCGCGCGGCCACCGCTACCTTCCCGCCGTGCCACCGAAGAGACAGTACCGCAACATCGCCCTGGTGGGGTTCATGGGTGTGGGGAAGTCCACGGTCGGACAGATCCTGGCGACGAACCTGGGTTTCGAGTTCGTGGACACGGACCGCGTGATCGAGTCCCACACCGGACGGCGGATCGCGGACATCTTCGCGCAGGACGGCGAACCGGCGTTCCGGGCGCTGGAGTCCTCGTTGGCCACGCAACTCGAGGCGCGGTCCGGGCTGGTGATCTCGACCGGTGGCGGCTTCGTGGTGAATCCGGCCAACCTGGAATCGTTGCGACGCCACTGCCTGGTGGTGTGCCTGTGGGCCTCGCCCGGCGTCATCCACGAACGGGTGCGGCACCAGAGCCACCGTCCCCTGCTCCAGACCCCGGACCCCCAGGCCAAGATCGCCGAACTGCTCGAAAAGCGGCGTCCCGCGTACCAGGAATCGGACATCCTCGTGGGTGTCGATTTCCGCAGCGCCTCGGAGACGGCCCGGCAAGTGGCCAACAGCTTCCGTCGGCTCCAGTCCGAATCGGATGGCTACGCGGTGTCCACCGGCGGACGGGCTGCCTAGCGGTCCGCTTCGTCGACATCGAACCCCGGCCAACCGGAAAACGAGCGGGTCCGAAGGGTATGGAGTCCCGGCTTCAGCCGGCGGAAACCGTCCAAGCCGGAACGCCCCGGAATCCACTAGGGACACGTCCACAGGCCCTTCAGTGAAATCCGTGTCTCACCAATAGAGCGCGAGCGGACTCGCGCACTCCACGACGCTCACGCGCGTCACACAACCGCGGGCACTGTCTCTCCCGATCGGTAGGACGGCTCGGTAGGACGTGTCCCCAATCAAGGTCTGCGCCCGTTCCTCAACGGTGCAGGCGCCGACTGCTAGGGCTTGTCGACCGTCTTCTTCTCTTCCTTCTTGATCGTCCCGTCGGACGACTCCGTGACCGTCTTTTCCTTCTTCTCGACCGTGCCGTCGCGACTCACCTTTTCCGATTCGGTGTGCGAAACGGTGCGGTCACAGCCCGTCGTGAGAAGTGACAGCGTCAAAGCCGAGGTTGCCGCCAGCAGTGCAATCTTGCCTGTTCTCATGGTTGGTTCGTTCAATGGTTCCGATGTGGTTTCGCAGCCGCCTTCCG
The DNA here is from genome assembly GCA_945860685.1 of Akkermansia muciniphila. GTDB lineage: Bacteria > Verrucomicrobiota > Verrucomicrobiia > Limisphaerales > UBA9464 > SXXZ01. The sequence goes on along the minus strand of CAMASJ010000120.1, from coordinate 8,498 downwards.
GAAGGAGGCCTGACCGGCTTGAAGCTGACGGAGGAGGGGCAGGTTGCCATGGGGTGAAACCCGCAGGGTGGTGTGACCTTGGCCGGAAATGTCGAGGGGCCAACCAAGGCGTGTCTTCAAAAGGTCGACTTGAACCCATCGAGGATGGCGGCGAGTTGGACGAAGGCGAGGAAGTGGAGGGAAAGCTTCTCGTAGCGGGTGCCGACGCGGCGGAGGCGTTTGAAGTGTTGGAAGAAGTTCTCCACGCGGTGGCGTAGCTTGTGGAAGCCTCGGTGCCAACGGGCCGGGTTCTTGCGGTTCTTCAGGTTGGGGATCCAAGGGCAGCTCCCGGCATCCCAGATCCGGTCGCGGAGAGCGGTGGAATCGTAGCCCTTGTCGGCCACCAACCGGTGGCCTGAAGGAATCTCGATCCGGTCCGCGCATCGGATGTCGGCCTGGTTGCCAGAATCCACGACGAGTTGGAGGGCGCGGCCCTTGGAGTCCACCAGTGCGGTGACCTTGGTGTTGAGGCCACCACGGGTGCGTCCAATGGCCTAGGATGCCTACCCACCTCTCCGTGCCCTCCGTGTCTCGGTGGCCAATCCAAAGAAGTTTTCAGTTTTCTGTTTCCAGTTTTCAGTGGGGAAAACGGGGGACAGGGAACTGGTCGTTTTGGGCCTTTGGAGAAGATGAACCTCTTCGGGCGGATTCGATTTCTGCCGCCTCAAGGCGGGACTCCATACCCCAGAGGGCGCTTGGCACCCTTGGCGCCCTTGGTTGTGAACTTCTTCTCAGCGTCTCAGAGTCTCAGCGGGAGAAGCATTTGATAGAATGTTTACGAGAGACTCGCGGTCAGCCGGCCTGAAGTGGGTTGAGACTCCTCACGTCGTCTCCTACAGGTGCGGGGAGCATCCGTGTAATCCGTGTCTCACCAATAAAGCGCGAGCGGACTCGCGCACTCCACGACGCTCACGCGCTCCACACAGCCGCGGGAGCTGCCCTTCACGCCCGGGTTACGTGTGATCCAGGTAGGGTGGAGTCCTTGCGGATCTCGGTCTGGGACGCCGCATCGATGACCACAGACTGGCAACCGCTGGAGGTGTCCTCTTTCGTCGGCACGTTCGGGCGCACCGAAGTCAGTCGAGGTACCAACTGACGAGCCGCCAGGGGTCTCCGATGGCGAAGGCGAAGAACACGGCCCAGCCCAGGACGGTCACGGCGAACTGGCGGAGAAAGACGGCAGTCGGCGCCCGCAGCCGGGGAAAGGCCTGCATCGCAAGCCACACCAGCGGCACCACCAACGCCGACACCCATCCCGCCGCCAGTACGATCGAGGCGTGCACCCGAAACGCCGACGTGAGGTAGTCGTCCCACATGGGCTTGGGAAAGCGGCCCAATCCAAGGCGGAGGTGCAGGATCACGGACGCCAGAAGCATCAGGAATCCCCACGGGGCCAACGCACAGGCCCAGGAAGGCCGCAGTTCTTCGGGCGACTTCATGGCGCCCGTTTCGCCGGCTGTGCACGACCGCTTTCCGGGTCGAGGAACTGGACCTCGAACGTCGGGGTGACCGCGAGTTGGATCCGGTATGCGCCAGAGGCCTCCACATAGCCGACCGGGCCTGTCTCGACGTGCCTTCCGTCGGCAGCGAAGGCGAACCGCAGCGCCGAGTCCGAGGCCGGATGAAGGGTCGTCCGCAGCCTCCCACCCGGTGACAGGTCCTCCAGCTCATCGGAGAACCCGGAGCCGGACACGACGATGTGGCGCAACGTCGCGGCGGAACGGTTGTGCAGTTCGATCTGCGGGGACCGGGAGCACCCGGCTTGCAGAAGGAGGACAGAGGCAGCCGAGACGAAGGCCCACGGGCGCGCGGGATGTGAGCTTCGACAACCGGGTCTCATTGGGAATCTCCTCGTAGGACGAACCGGGCGACGAACCGGCTCCAGGGAACGGCAGACAGGATCGCAGGCACCCAGGCCGCGCCCCACATCAGGAGCGCCATCGCCGTGCTGCACTCGCCCTCGACGACGCACTCGCCCGTGGGATGGTGGCCGTCCATGAGCAGGAGCAGGAGGCCGCCGACCTGCAGGAGGAGGAAGGCGACCGCGTGGACAAGGATCACCCTTCGCGGCACGAACGGCAGGCGGGTCAGGAACGCCTGTGCCACCATCGCGGCGAAGGTCCACGGAAGGAACGCGTTGACGAGGACGGCCGGCGTGATCGCGCGGGCCATCACGGGAAGGTGCGAAAGAAGGATGGGGTGGTTGAACCCGATCTCCCTTCCCTCCGCATCGGAGAGTCCGAAGGCGCCGTGGTAGCCGGCTTCCAGCAACGCCGGAGCCACCAGTCCGGCGAGGACGATCGTCAGCAGCAGCCGTTGGCCTCGGCCGGCGGAAGGGGTGCTGGCTTCGGGTTTCGCAGGGTCCATTCAGCCTTTCCGCCGGCGTCGGCCGGCCTGCCAGAGGACCACTGTGGCGCCGACCAACAGCAACGCCCACGTCTCCGGCTCCGGCACGACTCCGGGTGCGGTGGCCGGGTCGATGGCGGAGAGTCCGTTCCGCTCGAACTGCTCCTTCGTCTCGAGCACCACTGCGCCGGTCACCGGCGTCACCAGTTGCCACACGGACGCCAGGGCCACCGCGTCGGCCTTGCGACGCAGGGCGAGCAGGCGGTGGACCTCCTCGAAGGCCCAGAGTCTTGCCACGTGTCGCGACGTCTGCGGACCGGCGGGGCTCCCGGGGTCCTCGACCTTGCGTTCGATCTTCCAGGCCAACCGCGTCGGGCTGCCGTCCAGTTCCCAAAGCAGGCGGCTCAGGTCCTCCGCGAGGGAATCGACCCGGGGCATGCGCTGGAGCAGCGGGGAAGCGGGAAGCGATTCCAGGACACGGTCGGGAACGGCGAGGTCGGTGACGTCCAGGATACGGGGCCCCCGGACGCCGGCGCGTTCCAGGCGTTGGGCCAAACCCGCCGAAGTGGGGAACGTGAGGGGCTGTGTCGCGTGGATCCAGAGCACCAGACCGTTGGTCGATCCCGCGGCCCAGTTCCAGGCCGCCTCGAGGGCGGGAAACGGGTCGTGGCCGCCGACGAAGGATTCAGGCCAGGAGGCGATCGCCCCGGCGACCGAGGACGCGTCGGGCAACTCGCGGTCCTTCGGCCAACGCCGGAAGCCGTCGCGGGCGAACCACAGCGAGAAGCGTCCGGGGGCCGTGGTGGAATCCGCCTTCTCGAAGGCTTGCCGGACCACTTTGGCCAGTGGAGCCCCGCGCATCCCGCCGTCGATCACCACTGCAACCCGGCCGACCCCGCGAATGGGAACTGGTTCGAGAGTCCGTCGCAGCCACGCCGGCTCGGTGCCGCGATCCTCCTTTACCCAGCCGCCCCCATTCGCCGGCACCCGGCCGAGGCGGATCGGGGAAAGGCGGCGCTCGAACTCCGCCTGGGACGCGGAGGCATGCAGCGCCTGGGAACGCTCGGCGTCGCGATCCCAACCGACGGCCGCGTCGGGCACCCCATCCGGGATCTCCAGCCAGGCATGGTGACGGAGGCTGTCGCGGACTGCGAAGTTGCGGTCGGCGATCCGGGGCCAGAGGAACGCCACCTGGGACCCCGGCAGCGTCAGGAGCGGAGCGGTGAAACCCACGCGGACACGCATCACGCCGCCGCCCTGCTGCACGGGGAAGCACTGCATCAGGACGCGGTCGGGGCCCGCGGTGGTGACGAGGATCGGGTCACGCCGCTGGATCACCGCCACTTCCTGGTAGGCCTTCCGGACCTCGGCACGGCCGGCAAACGCGGCCTCCCGTTCCTCGCCATTGACCCAGAGAGTCACCCGCGACACCACGCCGCCTGCGGGCAACTGCAGGATCGCTCGGGCTTCGCGAGCGCTTCCTTCGTGGTCGTTGCGGAACTCGAAGGTCCACTCGGTGTAGCCCCAACCGTCCGCCGCGTGGGCCATGGCGTCGATCCTCGAACTCTGCAGCGAAAGTCCCGAGGCCAGCCCGCCGACGGTTTCGCCGCCGAGATCGGAGTCCCATTCGAACTCGCGGAAGAGTCCGCGTCCGGCCCCTTTCATGGGACTGAGCGGCGGGCGCACCTCGTTGAAGGCCTTGCCGGTGACGCGGAAGTAGATCGCGCGGGCGTCCTCCTCGCCGACCGTCGGCAAGCCGAGGAACCTCTGGACCTGGGCGCCGGAGCCGTAGCAGGCGCGGAGCAACGCGGACTCCGATCCGAAGAGACGCAAGGCCCTCAAGGCGGCGCCGGGCCGGGGTTCGGTTTCGGCGGCGACACGACGCGCCCAGATCTGGGTCAGCGTCTCGGGCACCATCGCCCCCCACAGCGCAAGGAACGCCGCGAGACCGTACGGCCAGATGCGCCGGACCGGGGCACCGCCGGCCTTGGCGGCCTTGGCGAGGCGGCTTCCGATCCGCCACAGGACGATCCAGGAGATCAGCGGAGACATCGGCAGCAGGCCGATCCCGAAGTAGAGCACGCCGATCGCGGCGAACGGCTGGAACGGGAGGAGCAGCACCGCGTAGAAGGCGGCGATGCCGGCGGCGATGCCGACGGAGCGCCGCAGCCACGCCGATGCGGCGGTATTGCCGGAGTGGAGCCGCAGCAGCGCGACCGCGACCGCCGCCGGGACCCAAAGCACGGCCGCTATGTGGAAGCCGGTCGGGAAGGGCTCGAAGAGTTCCGAGGCGCAGAGCCGTTGCTGCCATTCGAAGACGACCGTCACCAGCGGCAACAGCACGCCGAGCAAGGCGAAGAAGAGCGTCGCCACAAAGCCGGGGGCCGCGGACGGAACCGGAGTGGACGCGGGTCCAACGGGCGGGACCGAGGTCGGCACCGGCAGAGGTTCAGCGTCGCTGGTGGAGATCGGCGTGCCTTCCGCGGGAAGGTGGTCGAGCAGGGCCGGATCCACGGCGGCGAGGATGCGTCGGACGTCCTCCTCCGTGACGACGGACAGGGCAAGGCGTTCCACCTCCCGGTCGAGGTGGGCGTGCAGGTCGGCCACCACCTCCGCGGCGTCCGCGCCTTCGGCTTCGAAGCGTCGGCGATGGTTCTCCAGGATGCGATGGGCCAGCGCCAGCGCCGGTTGTGTCCATTGGGTCATCGGCTGCCTCCTTCCCGCTTCGGGCCTTCCGGCCGGTTCAGTTCACCGAGAAAATGGTCCATCGCCGCGAGGGTTTGGCGGCCTTCCGGCGTCAGGGTGTAGTACTTGCGCGCCGGGCCGCTCGTGGACTCCTCCAGACGTGAGGCCACCAGGCCGTTCAGCCGCAGACGGGACATCAGCGGATACAAGGTGCCTTCGCTGAGTCCCAGTCCGGGTGCGGCCGCCATCTCCCGTACCAGCTCATAGGCATAGCGCTCGCGCTCCGCGAGGGAACGCAGGACCCGGTGCTCCAACACCCCCTTGCGCACCTGCACCACCCAGTTGTTGAAGAAGTCGTCCATGGCACGTCTCCCGGGTTCCACACCCGCACCGAAACGCCGCCTCCCCATTCGCAGGCGGCCCGATAAGTTGGTACCTTGTGACGCAAGGTAGCTGTCATGACAAGCCATCAGGCAAGACGGAGTCGGGAAATTCACTTTGTGTTCAAAAGTGAATTGAGAAAGCCGGTGGATCGACGGCTGGAGGCGGCGCAGTCGGCGGCCGAGTCAGCGGCCGAGCGGTACGGCGCGGAAGAGGCGGGATTCGGTGCCGGTGATCGGGGCGTCGACGGTGAGGTTGCCGGGACGGGCGACGCCGGGGGCGCCGGGGATCCAACGGCCGTCCTGCCCCGCCGACTCGAGGCGGTAGCGGGTCCCGGCGGGCAGGTTGATCTCGGCGCGGAAGCGTCCGCCCTCGACGCGGGGCCAGGAGAGGACCTCCTGGTTCTGGATCAACACCTGGTTGTGGTAGCCGCCCGCGGCGATGGCCACGACCCGCTGCAGGTCGGGCGGGACGTCGGCGACGCCTGGGGCGCCCCAGGCCACCACGGTGCCGTCGGCCCGCAACGCCAGGGCGTGGTAGGTACCGGCCGCGATGGCGACGACGTTGGTCACCGAGGCGGGAACCCCCAGGACGTTGAAGTCCTCGTCGTTCTCCCCCCAGACCGAGACGGTTCCGTCCCGGCGCAACGCCATGGAAAAGAACCCACCGGCGGCCACCGACACGACGTCCGGTTGGTTGAGGACGCGCGGCCAACCTGCGAGGTCGGGTTTCTGGGACAGACCTTCGTCGTCGAGTTCATAGCCCCATTCGACGGTGCGGTGGTCCAAGGTCAGTGCGATGCAATGGTAGGCGCCGGAGGCGATGGAGACGGCGTTGGTGAGCCACGGAGGCACCGAGTAGCGGGAGGCCGCATCGCGGCCGGTCATGAGCACACGGCCGTCGCGGCGCAGGAACATGGCGTGGGCCACGCCGCCGGCCACGGCCACGAAATCCCGGTTCTCGGCGGGCGGCGGCACCAGCGGTTCCGCGATGGGCTGGTTGCGCCAGATGAAGCGGCCCCAACCCAGCGCGGTGCCATCCGCCCGGAGCGCCAGGCTGTGGTCGAGTCCGGCCGCGATGGCGACCACGTTGGTCGCCGATTCCGGGACCTCGGCCTGGCCGACGATGTTCCATCCCGAGGCGGTCACCGTCCCATCCCGCCGCAGCATCAGCGTGTGGAACTCGCCACAGGCGATCCCGATGACCTGGGCGCAGAGCCGAAACCGATCGAGGACCTCGCCGCTCGCCGCTCGAAGGGTCAGGTTGGTGTTGGGCAGTGCGGAAGCGATCCCGGTGACCTCCGCCAAGGGGATGTTGGTCCATTGGGCGAAGGCGGTGACCTCCGGCAACGCGGCGGTGTCGAGGGAGACGGCGAGCCCGTAGCGCGGCACGAGTCCGGCCGTCTGGATCCATCCCGCGACGATCGACGGCGAACTGACCACCTGGCCCTGGTCATAGGGGCTGCCGTTGGTGGTCGCATCGGCTCCCCAGCCGCGGACCGAGAACGGGCTCACCAGGCCGGAAAGGATCCCGACGTCCCACGGACGAACCTCGTCGGCCTGCGCGACGGCCACGATGCCGGCGAAGGCCAGCGTGATCCGTCGAAGCCCGCCGCGAAGCCGGGCAAGGCGTCCAGCATCGGCCTGGGGAAGGCGGTTCATAGGCCCGGTGGCACGGCCGGGTTGTCGCCGCGTTCGACCCGGGTCCTCACCGCCGCGGCCGGGATGGCCTCCACATGGCCGTCGGCATAGAGGTAGTTGGCCGAGCGCCCGTGGCGGTAGGGATCGATGTCGGCCACCACGTTGCTCCAGCCGAGGAACCAGGTGTCGGGATGGGTCTTCGAATCGCCGATGCGCTGCCCGAGTTCCGAGGCCTCGAAGACCAGGATGGTGCGGGTCGGCTGGGGCAACAGGTCCAGGCGCCGCTGCGTGGTCGAGACACCGACCGTCCCGCCGTCGGGATCGATGATGCGGGCCGAACCGGGTTGCGTGCGGCGGTCGGTGGACGTGTATTCGTTGAGCACGTAGCTGCAGGCGAAGTTGGTCCGGATCCACAAACGGAGGGTGTCGGAGGGACAGATGCGGATCTGGTCCACGGTTCCCAGGGCGTTGGTGAGGTTGAAGATCCAGGCGGGTCCGGGATCGAGGCCGATGGGACGGGGCGGCGGCCGGTCGTCGCCGGGCAGGCGGCCCGCGGAATCCATGTCGGCGTACAGCCGCATGCCGAGCCCGATCTGCCGCAGGTTCTGGCCGCACCGGGCGGAATCCGCGCGACGCCGCGCGCCGGCGAGGGCGGGCAGCAGCAGACCTGCGAGGATTCCGGTGATGGCGACGATCACGAGCAGTTCGACCAGGGTGAAGCCACCCCGACTGACGACGGGCGACCCGGGCGACGGGGGCATGGGTCGGCGGGGGCGGAACGGACGCGCGGCGTCCTCCACCCTGCCCGACCGGTTCCCGTCATGGCCGACGGGAAGGGTCATGCATCCGACAGACGGATCATTCGATGTTGATGGCGATGATTCGCGGGACGGTCCTGCCGTCCGCGGCCTCACGCGGGGCGATCCAGACCTCGCCGGTCCCGATCATGACCCCCTGGCTGCTGGCGAACAGGCGCGAGCGGGGACATTTGAGGACCATGCCGGCGACGGACTGGGGAAAGAGCGTGTCGAACGCGGCGGTGAACTCCGCGGCGTCCGCGATCTGGGTCGGTTGACCGGAACGGTTGACCCGCAGCGGGAACCCGATGAGGCGGGCGACGCCGGCGGCGTCGCGGACCGACGTCCTCGCCTGGAGTTCCTGGATGAAGTCGTGCACCTGGGCCGCCTTCGGGAATCCGGCCACGGAATAGTCGTCGGAATCCGCGGCGGGCCGGACGACGGCGGCGGGAGCGGAGTCGCGGGTGGCGAGGTGGGCGGTGGTGCCGCCAACGACGGCGGCGGAACCGGCGGCGACCCACCAGCGCAATTGGGCCCAAGCGAGTTGGCGTCCGACGGTGACGCTGAGCGCGGCGGCGGAAGCCTTTGGGGTCGAACCGAGGACCGCGGC
>CAMASJ010000119.1 GCA_945860685.1 Akkermansia muciniphila | reverse complement strand
CGTGCTCGACACCGTCCGCGTGCTCAAGGCCTGCCGCCACCTTGCCCTCGACCTCGGCGTGAAGGTCTCCATCGAGAACCACGCCGGCGACCTCACCGCGGACGAACTCGTCTGGCTGGTCGAGTCGGCCGGACGCGAGTTCGTGGGGGTGAACATGGATTCGGGCAACGCGATGTGGACCCTCGAGGATCCGATCGAGAGCCTGGAGAAGCTCGGGCCCTACACCCTGACCACCAGCCTGCGGGACAGCCGCGCCTGGATTACGGACAAGGGCTGCAAGGTGCAGTGGACGGCCATGGGCGACGGGGGTTGCGTCGACCTGAAGAGGTACTTCGCCCGGTTTGCCCAGCTGTGTCCGGGCGTGGCGGTCAACATCGAGACCATCGGGGGCTTCGCCGTGGAGTTCCCGTTCTACGAGGACTCCTTCTGGGAATCCTTCCCCAAGAAGTCCGCCGCCGAGTTCACGCGGTTCCTCTCGGTCGTCCGCCGGGGAAGCGCGATGGATCAATACGACGGCAACAACCGGGACCGTCAGCGGTCGGAGTTGGAGAAGAGCATCCGCTACTGCCGTGAGGAGCTGGGGCTCGGGGTTCGGGGTTGAATCCGGGGAATTCCCTTTTGATATCCCGAACCGGCGCTCCGTAGAGTCCCTCCCATGTCGAAACCGGCGTTGGGACGAGGCTTGGGCGCATTGCTGGGTGGCTCGGGGAAGGGGAGCTCCCCGGCCGCCGCCTCCCCGTCGGCGCCTCCGGCCAACCCGTTTGCGGCTTCCTCCGGTCCACAATCCGGCGTCGCTGCGACTCCGGTGCCCCCGCCGCCGCCAGCGGTACCCGCACCGTTGCCGGGGACCGTGGTCCGACTCGTCACCCGGGACCGCGTCCGTCCTTCGGCGCTCCAGCCCCGGAAGGACTTCCCCCCCGAGGCCTTGGCCGATCTCGCCGAATCGATCCGCGAACAGGGGATCATCCAGCCGCTGGTCGTCCGCCCGGTCGGCGACTTCTTCGAGCTGATCGCCGGTGAACGGCGTTGGCGGGCCGCCGCGCTCGCCGGACTGGCGGAGGTTCCGGTCATCGAACGCATCGCCACCGACGTCGAGGTGCTGGAGTTGGCCCTCATCGAGAACCTGCAGCGGGAGAACCTGAACCCCGTTGAGGAAGCCCTCGGCTACCGCCAGCTCCAGACCCAGTTCGACCTCACCCAGGAGGAGATCGCCCGCAAGGTCGGACGCGGTCGTGTGGTGGTCGCGAACGCCCTGCGGTTGCTGAAGCTGCCCGAGTCCGTCCTCGGATGGCTGCGGGACGGCAGCCTCTCGGTCGGCCACGCGAAGGCCGTCCTGTCGGTCGAATCGTCGGCTCGCCAGGAGGCCCTCGCCCGGCGTGCCATCGACCTGGGCCTCACCGTCCGGCAACTGGAGTCGGAGGCCGGCTCCGCGGCGCCGCCTCCCTCGGGGGCAAAGCCGACGTCCCCGACCACGGGGCCTGCCCGCGATCCGCACCAGACCGACCTCGAGAACCGCATCCGCGAACGCTTTGGGATGAAGGTGGCCCTCCGCTACAAGGCGGGGAAGGGTTCGCTGGAGGTCCGTTTCCACAGCGACGACGAACTCGACCGGGTTTTGCAGGTCATCGGCGTGAGCGTGGATTGACCGGGTTCGTGCGATTCGGCGTGGGTCAGGTCGCTGCCGGATCGGGGTGCCGGTAAAATTTTCGGTTCGCCTCGGCGTTTGCCCTAAAGGACCCCGCGGGAACACCCGATGGCCCGGTGTGCCTATTTGCTGTCCTGCCCCCGGCAAAGGGTTCCTGGCCGCCGCCCTGATCTTCGGCGTCCTGGTTTCCCGCTGCATCGCCGGACCGATCCTTGGATTCCAAGGTCGGCTCCAGGTTTCCGGCACCAACTACCACGGCAACGCCGGGTTCCGGTTCGCCCTCGTCCCTTCGGCGGGTGGCGACGCGGTCTGGCTCAGCTCACCGGATGCCGACACCAACGGCATCCCCGATGACCCGGTCCCGCTCACTTTGGAGCGCGGCGTCTTCGCCCTCTCGCTCGGCGACGACTCCCTGCCGGGAATGACCGTGATCCCGCAGGAATCCCTCGGTCCTATGCCGCTGGCGGTGCGGGTCTGGTTCCAGACCGGGACGAATCCCCCGACGCGTCTCCTTCCCGACCAGCCCCTGTCCACCGTCGGCACCGCCCTCAGGGCCAACACGGTGGAAGACGACAGCATCAGTCTCGACTCCCTCCAAAGACCGGTCCGCGCGCTCCTGTTGAACATGGAGTCGCTGACGGCGGGCCTCATGTCCCAGGTCGAACTCAACACCGTCACATTGATGTCGGTCCAAGACCAGGTGTCCCGGCTCGGCGCGGAATCCGTGGGTCTCTCGAACCGGGTCGAGACGCTGAACGGGACCCTGGGGACGGTGCAGGATCGGTTGACCCAACTGGATTCGGCCGCCGCCGGCCTCTCGAACCGGGTCGACACCCATGACGGTTCCCTCGTTTCGGCCCAGGATCACCTGGACCGGCTGGATGCCACGGCGCTGAGTCTCGCTGCGGCGTTGGCCTCGCTCTCGAACGCGGTTGCCGCCAATGCGACTCCGGCCGGTGCCGTCGTCGCATCGCTGTCCGCGTCGGATCCGATCCTTATCGCCGCCGGATATGAGCGGTTCCACGGTTTCCCTTCGCCGTCTTGGGAATCCATCCCCGCCGCTTCCGAGACGCCGTTGGCCCGGACCGACCATGTGACCGCCTTCGTGGGCGGCGACGTGGTGGTCTGGGGTGGCCTTCTTGCCAACGGATCCGCGACCGCCAGCGGTGCGGCCTACCGGGTCTCCAGTTCCACCTGGAGGACGCTGTCCCCGCTGGGTGCGCCTTCGGCCCGGGCCGCGGCCGGCTTCTCGGCCTCGACGAACACGCTGTGGATCTGGGGTGGCTTCGCGTCCGGCGCGTTCCTCCAATCGGGCGGCGTCTGGAGCGCCGACACCGGCAACTGGTCGGCGATTCCCAACTCGGGTGCTCCAACCGGTCGCGACGGACACGCGGTCGCATGGACCGGATCGCGTCTGCTCGTGTGGGGCGGCCGCAACGATGCCGGCCTGCTGGACGACGGCTCCCAATGGAATCCCAACGGTGGCAACTGGTCGGCGCTTCCCACCGACGGCGCCCCTTCGGTCCGCATGGATCCGATCGCGGTGCTCTGCGGACGTCACTGGGTGGTCTGGGGCGGCATCGGGCCCGACGGTGTCCTCGGCAATGGAGCGCGTCTGGAGGTCGATGCCTCTGGGATTCCCACCGGATGGACCCCGGTCTCCGCCACCGGCGCCCCGTCGGCCCGCAGCGGTGCCTGCGCGGTCTGGACCGGAACCCGACTGGTCGTGTGGGGCGGCGTCGCCGATTCGCCGCTGGCGACGGGTGCCCTCTACGATCCGGTAGCCGACACCTGGACGGCCCTTCCCACCACCCTCGCGCCTTCCGCCCGGACCGGCGCGGCTTCGATCTGGACCGGCCAGGAGATGGTGGTCTTCGGTGGCCTTGGCGTGGCCGGAACGCTTTCGGACGGCGCGGCGTACCATCCCGCGGACGCGAAGTGGCGCCCGCTTTCCAATCCGGGGTCCCCGGCCGCCCGCCATTCCTCGGGCGCCGTCTGGACCGGCTCACGTCTGTTCCTCTTCGGTGGCAGTGGCGCCTCCGGAACCATCGCCGCCCCGTTCCAAGTCGACCCCTCTCCCACCTGGCACCTCTACCGCAAGCCATGATCCCGCGATCCCTTCCGATGTCCCCACTCCTCCGAATCCTGGCGTTGCTGCTGGCCGTGGTGCCGGTCCTGCGCGCCCAGTGGCTCACCCAGCCCGTGGAACTCCGCCCGGGCTGGAACGCGGTGCAGTTCCACGTGGACCTGTCCTACGCCAAGCTCGACACGCTGATCGGCTCCGACGCCTCGAATCCCGTGGAGGAGGTCTGGCTGTGGACGCCGGCGGTCGGCACGGCCCAGTTCGTGCAAAGCCCGCAGGTTCCTACGGCAACCATCTCCCAGTGGAGCAGCTGGAAGCGCGCGCTTGGGCCTGCCTCGGAGCTCCACAGCCTTCCCCCCAACGCGACGTGCTTGGTGAAGCTGGGGGCGGTCGGAACGAATTACACCCTGCGGCTGAAAGGGCGTCCGGTATCCCCCCGCAACCAGTGGACCGCCACGGGCCTGAACTTCCTCGGCTTCCCGGTGGTCGCCGGTGAGGGCGTCGCGATCGACAGCTACTTCAACCCCGCCGGAGACCTGCTCCGCGAACTCGAGCTGTACCGCTACAACACCGGCGAGCTGGACGCGGGCAACCCCGCCCGGGTCTTCGCCCTGCGGACCACGAAGCTGCGTCGCGGTGAGGCCTACTGGGTGAAGGCGGGCGAGCAGTTCAACCGCTACTTCGCCCCCTTCGAGGTGGTGCTTCAGGACCCCCGCGGCGTGGTCTTCGGGCGCCGGACCGGGGAGCAGCGGATCCGCCTTCGCAACCGCTCGACCCGGACCGTCACGGTGACCCTGGCCATGGTCTCCTCGGAAGAGGCCCCTTCCGGCCAGGCCGCCGTCTCCGGTGAACCCCCGCTGCTGCTGCGCGGGGCGATGAACACCACGAACCTCACCTTCTCCCACGCCGCGATCACGAAGACCAACGGCGGTTCCTGGACCCTCACTCCCGCCGGGCAGCCCGACTCGGACATCGAGGTGGTCCTAGGGCTCGACCGCTACGTCATGGGCGGCAGCGAGGGCGACGTCTTCGCCGCGATCCTGCGGTTCACCGATTCCCTCGGACTGGGCCAGATCGAAATCCCGGTCGCCGCCGAGGCGGGATCCTGGTCGGGACTCTGGATCGGCGACGCCGAAATCACCGGCGTCCGGCATTCCCTCGCCCGCTACGTCCGCGGGACCAACGGGACGACGGTCCTCGGGCCCGACGGCCGGCCGGTGCGGCTCGAAAGCATGAACAGCCTCGGCCCGGTCGCGCGGCCGTTCCCCGTCCGCGTCCTGGTCCACGTCGAGGGGACCAACGCCTTCCTGCTCCAACGCGCCTATGTCGGCCTGGACGCCTCGACCAACCGCGTCGTCGCCCTGCGCGAAGAGCTGCTCGGGACCTCGACCCTCGCCTCCGCGCGGCGTCTGAGCTCGGTCTTCTTCCCATGGAGCGCCACGAACCAGCCATGGGCCTTCAACGGCGGATTCGTCCGCGACGGCGTCGTGGAGACCCGCGTCCTTCTTCCCTACAACGACCACCGTTCCAACCCGTTCCTCCACACCTACCACCCGGACCACGACACCCTTGACGCCGGCTTCTCGCAGACCCTTCCGCGCGGACGTGAATCCTGGGATGTGGACCGCCTGGTGCGGCTGCGGATCCGGCCTCCGGGCGCCGATTTCAGGTCGCTGACCGCGGCCTCGGATCGCATCGACGGCGTGTACGAGGAGGTCCTCGACTTCCTCGGCACCGGCAGCGAAAGCCGCACCTACGACATCTCCGGATCGTTGGTCCTCCGTCGCGTCTCCGACGTCCCCGTCCTCACCCGCAACTGACCGAACGCAACCCCCATCCGCCACCGGCCCTCTCGCCCCTCCGAACCCAAGACTTTCCGAAACGCATGAAGACACCCTGCCGTCTCCTCCCGCTCCTCGGAGCCCTGCTCCTCGCCGCGGCCAGCGCCGTCGAAACCCGTGCGCAGGCCAACTCCAATCCGCCCGAACGCATGACCTACCAGGGCTTCCTGGTGGATGCCAACGGCACCGCCCTCGGCAACTCCGCGCCGCGCAACTACGACGTGGTCTTCCGCGTGTGGACCGCGCAGACCGGTGGCAACCGCCTCTGGTCCGAGCAGCAGACGGTCACCGTCGACAAGGGCTTCTTCAACGTGCTGCTCGGAGAGGGCAGCGCGGTGAGCGGTGAGAGCCGTCCCTCGCTCTCCGCGGTCTTCACCGGCACGGACGTCTCGGACCGCTATGTGAGCGTGACGGTCAAGGCGCCCGGCCTCGGGTCGAGCGACGTCGAGATCGCGCCGCGCCTGCGCCTCATGACCTCGCCGTACAGCTTCCTCGCCCGGCAGGCCGTCTCGGTGGTGAACGCCTCGGGAACGTCGCTCGTCCAGGGCGGCAGCTCCGCGCTCCAGATCAACGTCCCGATCCAGGCGGCCGGCGGCAATTCCCGCGGCACGTCCGCGACGGACCTCCAGGTGACCCGTTCGGCTGCGGACCAGGTGGCCAGCGGCAACGCCTCGTCCATCGGCGGCGGCCAGAACAACCGCGCCGCGGGTGCCTCTTCCACGGTGGCCGGTGGCACCGACAACGTCGCGGCGAACCAGCGGTCGACGGTGGCCGGCGGCGGCAGCAACAGCTCCACAGGGGACAACGCGACGATCGGCGGTGGTCTTTCCAATGTCGCCTCGGGTCAGTCGTCGGTCGTCGCCGGCGGAACCGGTGGCCGGGCCTCGGCCACCGAGACGACCGTCGGCGGCGGCAACGGCAACACCGCCTCCGGCGTGAACGCGACCGTGGGTGGCGGCCTTTCCAACACCGCCTCGGGCGAACGCGCCACCGTCGCAGGCGGCGGCAACGGCACCGCCTCCGGCAACGACTCCACCGTCCCCGGCGGCCGCTACAACACCGCGTCCGGCGCCACCTCGCTGGCCGCCGGCTTCCGCGCCAAGGCCACCCACAATGGGTCCTTCGTGTGGTCCGACGCCGTCGATGCCGACTTCGGTTCCCAGGCCAACAACGAGATGTCCATCCGCGCCACCGGCGGCATGCGCGTCGCCGGCACCCGGCCGGCCAGCTCCGCGGCGCTCAAGCAGCTGAACATCACCGACACGACCCTCAACAGCCCCAACTACGCGCTCCAGCTCGGATACCGCTTCCAGCCGGGCGTGATGGCCCAGGGCCTCATCGAGGCCGTCGACAACGGCAATGCCGGCGTCATCGCGATCCAGCCCCGCGGCGGTTCCGTTTCGATCGGCAAGGACACCGCCCCGGCGTCGACGCTCGACGTCAACGGCGTGGTCACCGCCACCCGCTTTGTCGGTGACGGCACGATCCCGGTCGGCGGCATCATCATGTGGTCCGGCGCGGTGGCCAACATCCCGTCGGGATGGGCCCTGTGCGACGGCGCCAATACCGCGCCGGACCTGCGCTCCCGCTTCGTGGTCGGGGCGAGCGGCACCACCGGTCCCTCCGGACTGACCCGCTACACCCCCGGAAACACGGGCGGCGAGGAACAGCACACCCTGACCATCGCCGAGATGCCCTCCCACAACCACCGACCGGCGGGACGCTACATCGGCGACCCCGATGGCGGCTGGGACACCGAGGGCGACGGCAACGACTACCTCTCCCTCCGGTGGGGCAACATCGGCCACGGCGCCGACAACGCCACCCAGGTGACCTCCTCCACGGGTGGAAGCCAACCGCACGAGAACCGCCCGCCGTACTACGCGCTGGCCTTCATCATGCGCACACGCTGAACGCGGTGAACCCGGCGACCCACGGCCCGAACCGAAAGCCATGAAACCATTCCTTCGACGGCTTCGTGTCCTGGCGGCCGCCTTGGCCGCGGGCGCGACCGCGGCCTCGGCGCAGACGTTCCCACTGGAACTCCGCAACGACGCGACGCTGTACAACACGACCTTCGCCCGAGGCATCAACCTCAGCTCGCAACGGGGCGTGCCCCTCTCGGCGACGGCCGGGACTCCGGCCGGATCCGACGGCCGGGCACCCACCGCGCAGCAGCAGAGCCTCGACGGACTTCCGATCACGTCGCCCACCCCGGGGCAATACCTTGCCTTCGGGTCGTTCGGCGCCATCGCCGCCCCGCGCACCTCCACGCTGCTTTCCGGATCGAACTACGTCGGCAACGCCATCGCGCTCGACCTGCCGCGCGGCATGAACTCCTCGGGGCAGGTGGTCGCCGTCCTGCGCTCGGCCCAGGTGGCCGGATCCTGGTTCAGCCGCCTGCCGTCCCTGCAGTTCGGCGGGATCATCCAGCCGCCCGAGACCGACGAGTCCGGTCTTCTCCTTTCCCAGCGCGGAATCCGTCCCGAGGAGTACTGGCTTCCGGAACCGCACTCGACGAACTCCCACGTCGGCGCCGCCTACTACTGGAGCCGCCATGCGCAGCAGGTCTTCGCCGTCCAGACCGGCCCCATCGAGGTCCAGTGGAAGCGCGCCCAGGCCTCGGCGGCGCAGCCCCAGGACTATTCCTCCAACCCCTCAGCCTACGTCCTGCAGTCGGGCTTCTACTACCGGATCAACCCGACCCGCTACGTGGTCTCGGGCAGCCCGGTCAAGGCCCCCAAGCGCCTCTACTGGACCGAGGGCAACTACCGCACCCTCGGGAAGCCGGTCGTCGTACCCAATGCCCGGGTCGGTGGCGTGAACATCGTCTACAACAACAACCTCCCCAGCCGCGTCGACCGCGAGGTGGTCGAGGCCGGCCAGATCCCGATCGTCGAGACCAACCGCCTCGAGGAGACCCGCACCATCTGGTACGACCAGAGCCAGGGCCAGATCTTCGCCTACAACCGCGAGGGCCGCGTCTTCGTGGAGCTCCTCGGCGACCGGCGCGAGGACGGCGTCAGCCGGCAGTTCCTCGGTTTCGAGATCGTCGACGTCGTCCGACAGGCGCAGCCGTCGGATGTCGCGGTCGAGATCGGCGACGTGATCCATCCGGGTTCCGACGTCGCCGACCCGGGCTCGCTCCGCGCCGAACCGGTGCTCCAGTCGGGCACGGCCACGTACCTCTTCCGCCACGTGATCGTGGGCTCGGAAAACGTCCGCTTCTTCGCCGTCCGCGAGACCGAGAACCTGAACGACCAGCTGGTCTACTGGATGCAGGCGGGCGAGGTGGGTCTCTTCTGGCCCGACCGTCTGGTGCGATACGACTTCAACTGGCCCACGGACCCCGCCCGCTACAGCCACTATGTCCGGCCGGAGGTGGCGACCGAGGCCGAGGCCAAGCTCACAGCGGTCCAGCTCCCGCTCTCGAACGGACCCGCCATCGAGTACCAGGACCCCCTCGACGTCCCCCGCGGCAAGCTCACCGAGCGCTTCGAGTACTACACCTACCTGAACCGCGCCAACCCGGTGCACCGCGCGCTGCTCCGATTCACGGCCGGCGACGAGATCGCCTTCGAGCGGGTCTATTCCTGGCTGGATGCCGCCGTGGTCGATCCGGGCCTGGTGGCGAACACGACCGCGACCAACCTCGCCGGCTGGTACCCGAACAACCGGTCCTTCGGCTGGACCAACCTCTCCGTGGTGCCCCGCATCGTCCAGACGACCGTCTCCGTCGGTGACCGGATCCCGGCGCCGGCCGGCGAGATCGGAGCGACCGGGACCAACTACCTGGCCGGCCACATCCGCTCCGAGATGGGAACCAGCTACCATCCCGGCGCCTACGTGAACCCGTTCACCGAGGGGTTCGACGAGGCCAACAAGGGTGCGATCATCCCGGTCAACGCCATCCCCGGCGCCGACCGACTCGAGGTTTGGTGGTTCCGCCGCAACCAGCCCGACCTCACCCGTGGCTTCGGATACGTCAACTGGCCTGCGGTGATCGGCCGCTACACGCTCCAGTGGCCGTCGGGCGGATCTGAGATCGTTCTCGCGTCGAACGCCGGCAGCGGCGACCTGCCGAGCCTGGCGGCGCGCGGACGCATCTACGTGCAGAACGACCCCATGGCTCCGGGCTACAATCCCAACGAGGAGCATGCGCTCATGATCGGTGGCCGCGCCTGGGCGTTGCGCGACGACCTCAACATCACCACCCAGAACGGCTACTCGTCCGCCCCGTTCGTCCTCGTGGACTACTTCGAGGCCGACGGACGCCCCGCGATGCGCGCCTTCAAGGTGCTCCGGGAGAAGCCCTCCAGCGGGATCCTCTTCGACTATGTCGCCGAGGCGGGCCGGATCCTGCAGGCTCCGATGCCGCTGCCGCTGCTGCCGCCCCCGGTGGAGGGAACCGGCGCCTCCGCCGTGAACTACAACGTGGAGCCGAACCCGACCGCCGGCGACCTGCCGTCCGGATGGGATCCTTCGCGGGACGCCGCCGGTCCCTTCGCTCACTATCGGTCCTTCACCTTCCGCGACCGCAAGGAGTCCCACTGGCTCTACCGCGGCCTCCACGCCGGTCTGCCCGCGTTGGTCGTCGGCCGCTACGACACCAACTCCGGCGCCATGGCCACGACCAACACCGCGGTGGCCGTGGTCGGACAGCCATTCACCCACACCCTGCACGCCACCCGGCGCGCCGAGGGACTCGCCGTCGCCTTCTCCGGCGCCCGGCCCGGTTGGGCCTCCATCTCCGGCCTCGCCATGACCGGCCAACCGGCGGCCGGTGACGTCGGGACGAACACCGTCACGCTGGTGGTCACCTCCACCGAGGACGGCGCGGTCGCGACCAACCGACTGGTGCTGCAGGTCCGTTCCTCGGGAACGGTCGATGCCCAGGGGCCGCTCCGCATCCCGAGCACCAACTCCTACGCCGGGGTCGCCGTCGAACATGTCGGCCGTCCGCCCTTCCTCGCGAACCCGCCGACGCCGACCAACTCCTTCACCATGCGGTTCTACTACCGCACCGAGGCCGGCTTCGCCTGGCCGGGGGTCAACGAGCCCCCCGCCGTGGGCTCGATCGTGCCCTATCTCCGGCCGCGCAACGGCAACGCCTTCGTCGGCGATCCCGCCGCCAAGGGAACCCCGTCCCTGGACATCGTCTACCGGCCCGTCTGGCCGGCCAACACGCCGGTGCTCCGCTACGGTGAGACGCTCACGGATCCGAAGAACGGCCTCGCCGCGGTGCGAGGACAGACCAGCGCGGGCCTGCTCTACCAGCAGTCCATCGCCCGCGACACCAACCGCAGCCGCATCGCCGTCGTCCTCGCGGATACCACCCGGCAGAAGGTCTCCGACATGGAGGCCGCCGGGCTCGAATCGCTCCCCGCCGGCATCCGCACCAGCAGCACGGGCGGTCGCACCTTCTTCCCCAACCTGCCGCCGCACCTCGCCTCCCGCCTCTATCTCGATCCCGCCCGTGGCACCAAGGGCTCGCTGGTCTTCGAGGGTGAACGCATCGACGAAGGCGTCGGCGAAGCCTACCTCCTGCTCAACGTGCTGCGCGGTTCCGACCTGGACACCGTCCTCGCCCAATGCCCGACCGGCGACCCCGACCGCGACAAGTGGGTCGCGCTCGTCGAGGGCCTGGCGACGGACATGGAGACCTTCCGCGAGGATCCGGACGTCCCCGGAACCTATCGTCCGGAGGCTTCGCTCACACGGAAGGCCGACGCCGGAACGCTGCCCGAGGTCACGGACCCCGACGTCGCCGTCGACTCCTACGCGCTCAGCGCCTCGGGTCCCGGGGACGGCTACGTCACCCTGGTCTTCGGCAACGGCCGCGCCTTCACGCCGCCGGGTGAGCCGGTGTCCCTCGCCATCTTCCGCGTCGCCGGCGAACTCTACCGCGGCCAGCTCAAGCCCGTCCCCTCGCTCAACCCGCTCAACGAGCTCTTCACTCTCCAGCACAGCGCCGACCTCGGCGGCCGTTCCGGGGAGTTCGAGTACGAGTGGCGCATCGGGCGTCCGGTCGACGGCATCCCGCCCGCCGCCGACGCCGGCATGACGGCCTACCGCTCCCTCACCAACGCCCTCGACGTCCCGCGCTTCACCCTCGGGGGCGCTGGCGTGGACGTCCTCGCCGACAACTACGTCGTGCTCCGCTACCGCCCGGTGAACCCGGCCCACCCGCTCTACGGCCAGTGGTCGCCCTGGACCGATCCCCAGCTCGTGGAAGGCTGGATCAAGCGCGTCCTCGCCGGCATCAACCCCTTCAACCAGCGCGTCTCCGACCTCTTCAACAACCAGGTCAACACCGAGGCGAGCCTCATCTCCCAGGCCGGCGCACGCTGGGAAGGCGACGTCGCCCTCAGCCTGGAGAACATCAACGAGCACGGCCTCATCGCCATCTACGAGACCGTCCTGCGTCGCGGCCGGATGCTGAGCGTGGACGCGGGCATCAACGACCCCGGCGCCAACGACGCACTGCTGCTCGCCGCCGGCTACCTCAACGACCTCTACAGCCTGCTCGGCAACGAGGCCTACGCAGACGCCGCGGATCCCACGATCGGAATCGGCACGCGTGACCGAAACTACGGCGACGTCGCCACCTCGCTCTTCTCGTTCAAGGGCCAGACCGCGAGCCTCATGGAGGAGGAGTTGGCGCTGCTGCGCGGCCGTGACGACGGCGTCCAGCCGGGCGTCAAGGTCCAGCCGGTCTACAACCGCCTCTTCTGGAACTACACCCGCGGCATCGACTCCGGCGAGGTCGTCTACTCGCTCAACTACGACATCCGCGAGAACGCGGCCGACGGCGCCGACGGCGTGGTGAACGCCTCGGATGCGCGCCGCATGTTCCCGCAGGGCCATGGCGACGCCTACGGCCACTACCTGACGGCCATCAAGGGCTACCACGAG
>CAMASJ010000118.1 GCA_945860685.1 Akkermansia muciniphila | reverse complement strand
GCCCGTCGTGTGGGTTGCACCAAGGTCAACATCGACACCGACCTGCGCCTGGCGATGACCGCGGCCATCCGCGAGGTGCTCTACACCAAGCCCAAGGAATTCGACCCCCGCAAGTACCTGGCGCCCGCCCGCAAGTCGGTCAAGGAGCTCGTGCGTCACAAGCTGAAGAACGTGCTCTGCTGCGCCGGCCACGCCTTTGACTGAGCCGCGTCCTCCGAAAATTCCGCAAAAGGCCGTCCCGCAGTCGGGATGGCCTTTTTTGTCACCGCTTCCCTCCGCCTTGGAAACATTGTGCGGCCGGGAGTGTAACGTTTGGAACCGCGCTGCGTCTAACCGGGGGTGCTCGTCTTGGCGGAGCCAATCAAAATCAACCACCCACCATGAACCAAACCATCGCAACCCTCACCGTTGGACTCCTGACCGCCGGATTCGCTTCGGCGGCCGTGTTCGACCTCGCCTCGGACTTCTCCGTCGAAAACGGCAATCCCAACGGCGTCTGGACCTACGGACAGCTCGACACGCTGTCCTCCCCGTTCACCCCTTGGGTGATCAGCGGGATATCGGAGGCCCCTTACGCCCCTTCCAGCTTCTGGCACAGCTCGGATCCCGGAGACACCAATCCCTCGGCCTGGCAAAACCTCACCTCCCAGACCCACTTCGGCATCCAGCCGAATGAGGTGGCCCTGCATCCGGGTTCCAGCGGACAGGGGGCGGCGGTACGTTGGACGGCTCCTGCGGGCGATGCCGGTGTCGCCTACTCGGTGAACGTCACCTTCGGAGCGGGCAGCATCGGGTCGATGAGCCTCGCCGTCCTCTTCAACGGCTCCACCGTCTGGACCGGTTCCGACTCGGGTTCCTTCTCCGAGACCCGGGTCCTGAGCTCTGGAGACCACTACGATTTTGTGGTCCATTCCGGCTATTTCTTCGGAAACACCCCGGTGTCGGCGTACCTGACGACAGTGCCGGAACCGTCGGCCTATGCCGCGATCGCTGCCGCGGGACTTGGGGCGTTGGCTGTCTGGCGCCGTCGCCGCAGCTGACCTTCCGCGACGGGGAGCCCATGCCACGGAAAAACCTCCTTCGCCGGGCTCCCCGTTTCCGTCATCCTCACGGCGCAATGTCCCTGCAGGAACACCGCCAGGCCATCGACTCCATCGACGCCGACATCGTCCGTCTCCTGAACGAGCGCACGAAGCACGTCCTGGAGATCGGGGCGATCAAGACCCGACAGGGACAGGAGATCTATGCCCCGCACCGGGAGCGCAGCGTCTTCCAGCGGGTCACCAAGCTCAACCAGGGGCCGATCACCAACGACGGTCTGCGGGCCATCTACCGGGAGATCATGTCCAGCGCGTTGTCGCTGGAGCGGAGCCTGACCATCGCCTATCTCGGTCCCGAGGCGACCTTCACCCATCAGGCGGCCATCCGGCGCTTCGGGCAGTCGCTTGGCTATTCCGCGCAGAAGACGATCGCGGACGTCTTCCACGAGGTGTCGAAGCAGCGTGCCGACTACGGCGTGGTCCCCGTCGAGAACTCCACCGAGGGCGTGGTGACGCACACCCTGGACATGTTCGTGGACAGCGACCTGAAGATCGTCTCGCAGATCGTCCTGAGGATCTCGCACGGCCTCGCCGCGAAGGGACGTCGCGAGGACATCGTGCGCCTGTACGTGCACCCGCAGACGCTGGCGCAGTGCCGTGGATGGATCCAGCGGACCCTGCCGCATGCGGAGCTGATCGAGACCAGTTCCAACGCGCGTTCGGCCGAGTTGGCCGCGAAGGAGAAGGGGGCGGCCGCGATCACCGGCGAGCTGGCCGCGGAACGCTACGGCCTGCCGTTGATCGAGCGGGACATCCAGGACAACTCGGCGAACGCGACCCGCTTCCTGGTGCTGGGACGCCAATGCGGGCCGAGCACCGGGGCGGACCGGACCAGCATCCTCTTCAGCATCCGCGACGAAGCCGGGGCGTTGCACCGATGCCTGGCGCCGTTCCGGCGGTTGGACATCAACATGACGAAGATCGAGTCC
Organism: Akkermansia muciniphila; assembly: GCA_945860685.1. Lineage (GTDB taxonomy): Bacteria > Verrucomicrobiota > Verrucomicrobiia > Limisphaerales > UBA9464 > SXXZ01. The sequence goes on along the minus strand of CAMASJ010000118.1, from coordinate 10,513 downwards.
CGGCCCTCCAAGCGGAAGGCATGGGAGTATTTCTTCTTCACCGACGTCGACGGCCATGCCGAGGACCCGAAGCTGGCGAAGGCGATCACCCAGCTCGGCCAGCACTGCAGCTTTGTCAAGGTGCTGGGATCCTACCCGAATGGGGAATAGGGGTAGTTTTCGGTTTTCAGCCTGACGCCTGGCGCCGTTTCAGAACCCTTCCATGCCGATGACGCGGAGGACTTCCTCGAGGGTGGTTTCGCCGCGGAGGACGCGTTTCAGTCCGGCCTGCCACAGGGTTTCCATGCCTTGTCCTACGGCGACCTCCTGGAGACGCCGGGTGGCCATCTTCTGCATGACGGCGTCGCGGATGACCTCGTCGATGAGCAGGGTCTCCATGACCGTGGCGCGTCCGCTGAAGCCGGTGTGGCTGCAGGCGGGGCAGCCGGCGCCGCGGCGGAAGCCGGTCGTTTCCCGGAGTTCCTCGGGGAGACTGCGGAGGACGGCGTCCTCGGGCCGATAGGGTTCGGAGCAGACCGGGCAGTTCTTCCGGATGAGGCGCATGCCGAGAACGCCGGCGATGGACGAGGAGAGCAGGAACGGCTCGATGCCCATGTTGATGAGGCGCGCGAACACACCTGTGGTGCTGCCCGAGTGGATGGTGCTGATGACGAGGTGTCCTGTGAGGCCGGCCTGCACGGCGATCTGGGCGGTCTCGGCGTCGCGGATCTCGCCGATCATGATCACCTGCGGGTCCTGCCGCATGAGCGAGCGCAGCGCGATCGGGTAGGTGTATTCCCGGGCGACGTTGCATTGGGACTGCGCGATGAGGGGCAGGTTGAACTCCACGGGATCCTCGACCGTGGCGACGCTGATGCTGGGGCCGGCGCGTTCGACGATGTGGTAGAGCGAGGCGTAGATGGCGGTGGTCTTCCCGGAGCCGGTGGGGCCGGTCATGAGGAGAAGGCCCGAGGGGCGCGTCAGGAGCTGGCGCAGCGTGGCGAGCGTGTCCTCCTCCATGCCCAGCGACTCCAGGTTGAAGGCGCGGTTGGTCGGGTCGAAGATGCGGATGACGGTCTTCTCGCCGCGGACGGTGGGGAAGGTGGAGACGCGGAGGACGACGTTGCCGGCCTCGGGGAAGGTGTTGGCGCGGCCTTCCTGGGGCAGTTGGGTCTCGTGGCCGATGAGGTTCGCCATGACCTTGAGCCGGCCGGTGATCTTGGGAAGCAGGTCGCTGGGCAGGTGGACGAGTTCGTTCAGCACGCCGCTGAGGCGGACGCGGACGGCGATGCTGGATTCCCAGGGCTCGATGTGGATGTCGCTCGCACCGGCCCGGACGGCGTCGATGATCACGCAGTCGACCAGGCGGACGACATCGATTTCGGCGTCGGAGGCGCAGGACTGGAGGAACCGGACGGTTTCGCTCATGGGAAGGGGACGGGACGGATTGAAGGACTTCGAGAGGTAATCGCACCGGCCCGACGAGAGGCGAGCCGTAAGTTCACAAGAGACAACGATTCGGCGCCGGAATCCTTTGGAATCGGTGTCCGACATTCCTGCGGTCGCAGTGATTCGTGACCCGGGACCGGGGTTTTCCTTCCCAACACCCGGGTGTGGATGACATGCAAGGGCCGTGGAAACGACCTTTGCCGAGAACTGGACCGTGTTCGTCCTGCGCAATCCCGCCGGACGTTGCTTTGTCGGCCACACCGACAACCTGGTGGCCTTCCTCGGGACGGCCGACGTGGAGGTGGCGAAGTGGACGCGTCAGGAAGGGCCGTGGCCGCTGGTGTGGAAGCACGAGGGGCTCTCGCAGTCGGCGGCCCGGAAGTACGAGACCAGCCTGAAGAATGACAAGGACACGCCGCGGTTCTACCAGCGGACCGGGCTCACGCCTCCTGAGCCGGAGGCCTGAGGGAGCAGGGAGCGGGGAGCGGGGAGAAAAGAGCGGCTTCGGGCTTCGGGGAAGCAGGGAGCGGGGACCGCAGCTTGGCAGCCGCGGCTACAGGCGACGGACAACTGGCAATGGGCAACGGCCGACACCCCATCCGACAACAAAAAGGACGGACGCTTTTGGGGCGTCCGTCCGGGGTGGCGGGCCGGTGGGCGGCCGGGCCGATCAGTAGCGGTAGTGTTCCGGCTTGTAGGGGCCGTCGGGCGAGACACCGAGGTACTCGGCCTGGGGCTTGGTCAGCTTGGTCAGGACCACGCCGATCTTCTCGAGGTGCAGACGGGCGACCTCCTCGTCGAGCTTCTTGGGCAGGCGATAGACAGTCTTCTCGTACTTGTCCTTGTTCTGCCAGAGGTCGATCTGGGCGAGCGTCTGGTTGGTGAACGAGTTGGACATGACGAACGACGGATGGCCGGTGGCGCAGCCGAGGTTCACCAGGCGGCCCTCGGCCAGCAGGTAGATGCTCTTGTTTCCGGGCAGGTGGTAGCGGTCGTACTGGGGCTTGATGTTCTCGATCTTCACGCCCTTCGCCGCCTTCAGCTTGTCCACCTGGATCTCGTTGTCGAAGTGGCCGATGTTACAGACGATCGCCTGGTCCTTCATCTTGAGGACGTGGTCCACGGTGATGATGTCGCAGTTGCCGGTGGTGGTGACGTAGATGTCGCCGGTGCCGAGGGTGCTCTCAATGGTGTTGACCTCGAAGCCTTCCATCGCGGCCTGGAGGGCGTTGATGGGGTCGACCTCGGTGACCACGACGCGGGCGCCGTAGGCGCGCAGCGAGTGGGCGGAGCCCTTGCCGACGTCACCGTAACCGCAGACGACGGCGACCTTGCCGGCGATCATGACGTCGGTCGCGCGCTTCAGGCCGTCGGCCAGCGACTCACGGCAACCGTAGAGGTTGTCGAACTTCGACTTGGTGACGGAGTCGTTCACGTTGATCGCGGGAACGAGCAGCTTGCCCTGTTCGGCGAACTTGTAGAGGCGGTGGACGCCGGTGGTGGTCTCCTCGGAGACGCCGCGCCAGGCCTTGACGATCTTGGTCCAGATGCCGGGCTTCTCCTTGGCGACGCGCTTGAGCAGGTTCTTGATGACCTGCTCCTCGTGCGAACCGCTCTTGGAGTCGACCCACTTGTCACCCTTCTCGAGCTCGTAGCCCTTGTGGATGAGCAGGGTGACGTCGCCGCCGTCGTCGACGACGAGTTCCGGTCCCTGGTCGCCGGGGAAGAGGACCGCCTTGAGGGTCAGCTCCCAGTATTCCTCGAGCGTCTCACCCTTCCAGGCGAACACGGGGGTGCCGGTGGCCGCGATGGCCGAGGCCGCGTGGTCCTGGGTGGAGAAGATGTTGCACGAGGCCCAGCGCACGGAGGCGCCGAGGTCGACGAGGGTCTCGATGAGGACCGCCGTCTGGATCGTCATGTGGAGCGATCCGGTGATGCGGACGCCCTTGAGGGGCTTCTGCTTGGCGTACTTCTTACGGACCGACATCAGGCCGGGCATTTCATGCTCGGCGACGGCGATCTCCTTGCGACCCCACTCGGCGAGGGCGATGTCGCGGACGATGTAGTCCTTGCCGGACGGGGTGTTCGCCGCGAACGCGGCGAGGTTGGGGAGGGCGGCGGCGACGTCGGCAAGGGCCGCTGACGCAGCGGTAGCTGTTTTCTTTGTTTTGGCCATGTTACTTCAGTTTCAAGTGTTCAGTTTCAAGTGTTCAGAACGGACTTCCCCGACCGGGTGGCCAGGGAACGAATCAGGCCCTGCAGCATTGCCGAGATCTCCTTGAGTTCGGCGATGAAGCGGTCGGATTCGGCTTTGGGAATGATGTCCAGCTTCAGTGCGATATAGACTTGGGTTCGAAGTTCCGCGGCCGAGCCCTTGGCTATTCGGAGAAACCGGATGAAATCGAGACGGCTATCCCGCTCACAGCCTTCGGAAATGTTGGAAGGGATCGAAATGGCTGATCTTTGCATCTGATCCCGCAGGCAAAAGTTCTTGGAATCCGCGGTGAGTCGGCAGATTTCGACCGCCAGACGGCAGGATCTCTTCCAGACCTCCAATTCCTCGAACGATTGATACCCCATCTTGCGAAGGGCGATGTTCCAAGCGTCCAGTGTCCTGCTTTCGGCTGAACACTGAACACTTGAAACTTGAAACTCCGCGCCTTAGCGGACGGCCTTCTGGAGCGCCTTGACCTTGTCCGTGCCTTCCCAGGTGAGGTCCTTGTCGTCCTTGCCGAAGTGGCCGTAGTTGGTGGTCTTGGAGTAGATCGGGCGAAGGAGCTTGAGCTGGCTGACGATGTCGGCCGGCTTGAAGCTGAACACGCTTTCCACGGCCTCGGTGATCGCACCGTCGGTCAGGCCGCCCTTGGCGGTGCCGAAGGTGTTGACGTACACGCTGACGGGCTCGGGGTAGCCGATGGCGTAGGCGAACTGGATCTCGGCGCGGGACGCGAGTCCGGCGGCGACGATGTTCTTGGCCACGTAGCGGCCCATGTAGGCGGCCGAGCGGTCGACCTTGGACGGGTCCTTGCCGGAGAAGGCGCCGCCGCCGTGACGGCCGTACCCGCCGTAGCTGTCGACGATGATCTTGCGGCCGGTCAGACCGGTGTCGCCCTGGGGCCCGCCCACCACGAAGCGGCCGGTCGGGTTGATCAGGAACAGGGTGTCCTTGGTGAGCAGCTCCTTCGGGAGGACCTTCTTGATGACCTCCTCGACGCAGAACTCCTCGATGGTCGAGTGGTCGACATCGGCGGAGTGCTGGGTGGAGATGACGACGTTGGAGATGGCGACGGGCTTGTCGTTCTCGTACACGACGGAGACCTGCGACTTGGCGTCGGGACGCAGCCACGGAGCGAGCTTACCGGCCTTGCGGATCTGGGTGAGCTTCCGTCCGAGACGGTGCGCGAACATGATCGGGGCCGGCATCAGCTCCGGGGTCTCGTCGCTGGCGTAGCCGAACATCAGGCCCTGGTCGCCGGCGCCCTGCTCGGCCTTCTTCTTGCCCTTGGCCGCCTTGGCATCGACGCCCTGGGCGATGTCGGGGGACTGCTGGGTGACGTACACGTTCACCATCACCTTGTCGGCATGGAAGACATCGTCGTCGTTCACGTAGCCGATCTCGCGGATCGCCTCGCGGGCCAGCTGCACGTAGTCGAGCTTGGCCTTGGTGGTGATCTCACCGCCGACGATGGCGATGTTGGACTTCACGTAGGTCTCGCAGGCGACGCGGCTGTACTTGTCCTGCGCCAGGCAGGCGTCCAGTACGGCGTCGGAGATGGTGTCGGCGACCTTGTCCGGATGACCCTCGCCGACGGACTCGGACGAGAAGATGAAGCGGTTGCTCATGAGCGTGGATGCGTGGTGATGATGTCTGCGTTGTGAACGTATTTACGTATCAAGATTTGATGATGCGTGAATTGTGGCGTGGGTCAACGGGCATTTTCCGGCCGACAGCAGCCTGGGAGTCCTTGACCGCGGAACAACCGTGGGGAATCGGAAGATAACGTTGTCGACTTGAATGGGGGCGGAGGGAAGGGGTTGATGGAAGGCACGAAAATGCCGTAGAACCGGGGTGGCCCACCCAAGTTCTAAGGCGGTTGCTGGTTGCAAGTTCTGCAGTTCCTTGCCGGAAGTCCTCTCGTCGTGCCTCACCAAGGGAAGGTGAAGTCGAGAGGCTCGGGGGGAAGGATCCGGTACATCCGCATCGTCGAAGAATCGTAGGAGTCGAAGGCGACGCGTTCGACATCGGCACCCTCGAAGATCCAGGAGGGCTGCCAAGGACCTGCGATTCCGTTTTCGGAGTACTCAAGCCGTACTTGATATCCGCGCAGCACCATTGTGGATACGGCGACCCCGCGTCGGCCGTCGCCGCTCTCGTACTCCGAGATCGAAAGAGGGGCTCCAACGCCCGGCGTCTCGTCGTCGGCCACGGTCAGCAGCGAACTCCCGAAGGCTTCCATCAGGACGGTGCCATCGTTGGGCTCAAGAGTCAGCCTGACGTCCTGTGTTCCCTGTGCCTCGGTGTCGTTCACGAGGGGGATCCGGACGAAGATCTGTGAATCGCCGGGGTTGAACGTGGCGGTCCGCCGGGTCTGGCCGCCCAGAACGGCGATCGCGGAGGCGGGGCCTTCCAGACGGTAGGTGACGGTGGCCGCCTGCCGGGTGTTGAGGGTGCGCCAAAGACGGATCTGGGCGTAGCCGTTGGTCGAGCCTTCGTTGATCTGGAAGCGGGTCGAGACGAAGCCCACCTGACCGGGGTTCATGTTCTCCAGGAGAGTCACCTCGATGCGGATCGGTGCATTGGTGCTTCCGTCGATCGACAACTCGAAGAGGGCCGTCTCGTTCCCTTCGTTGACTTCGTCGAGGATTGTTGGAACGGGCAGCCAGCCCAGGGATCCGAGGCCACCCACGGCCGGAACGAGCTTGACGGGTTGGCTGAGGTCGAAGTCTTCGCCCGGAGTGGCGGAACCCCTGATGAATCGGGCCCTCACCACGACATCGTTCGTGCCCGTGTAGGTTCCCAGGATCGTGAAGAAGAGAGGAATGTAGGAGCTTTCGGAGATTTCCAGACGTGGATTGTCCGAGGTCAGGTACAGGCTTTCGAGGCCGCCGGCAGCGCTCAGGGCGCCGGCGCCCGTTTCGCCAACACCAGACCCGTTGTGCGTCCGTTCCGTTGGAGCTGCGGGAATCGTTCCAGATGGGGCCTCCTCGGTTCGGGAGACGACGGCGTTGGTCGTAGGGCCTTCAGCATCCGTGCCCGCGGGTGGAGTCCGAGGCGCTACCGGAGACTCCGGTTGGATGGGCCGAGGCGTGATGTCGGAGATCTCGACGGCCATCGGGACCGGCCTGGGAGCGAAGATGATCTGCTGTGCCGAGGACGTCCCCAAGGTGAGGGTAATCGCCGCGGCAAGAACTGCGACGAATTGCAGGGCGTGGTCGCATTTGAGGAGTGTCGGGTCCTTTCGAACGCAGGCTTTCATGATGGAGTTGGTTGTCGGAACTGTGGCTCTGTATAATGAAAGAAAGTAGTAGCCCTAATGAAAGAATGCCCAGAGAGGCCCCGTGGGCGTGTCGCGGAAAGGATGCCGAGGTGGGGAAGAGCTGACTAGGCGGCTCGCCGATGCGAGGTGCTGAAGGCGCCTCCGGATAGCGCGCCGAAGGCGGCAAGGAATCCCAGGGATGCCGGCGTCAGGGCGAAACCGGCCTGGATCCATGGTTGCCATTCCGCCTGCACGAGGCCTGCGATCGCTGCTGCGGTCAGGGAGATCGAAAGTCCGATCGCGACGTGCCGCGCGATGCGTGCCCGACGGATCAGCAGGGCCATGGCCAGCGAACCAGCCGACAGCCCAAGGCAGGCGGCGATGGATTCATGGCTGGGATCGTTCGCCACACAGACGCGGGAGGCGAATCCCATTGCCAGCAGGAGCCAACCTACGACGGCCACCCGCTGCTGAAGGGGCATCGGCACGCGATGCGGTTCCCGAGGATCGGATTCGCGGAGGCACCGCTTGGCGATCTCGACGGGTGAGCCCAGTGACCGGAGGGAGGCTTCGCGGGCGTCCTCGAAGGACATCCCGGATCGGATCTTCGCTTCCATCGACTCCATGAGGTGGTCTTCGAGTTCGGCGGCCAGTTCGGCTGGCAATCCGGCGAGTTCGGGGCCGAAGGGGTGGGTGTTCATGGGCGCGGGTTTCCAGGGTTCGATGAAGGTTGTCTCAGTCGGGCGTCGCCGAGGCCGTGTGCAAAGGCGATGGCTGTTGACCTCCCGTGGCCCAAAGGCGGTTAAGGATGCCGTGAACGGTCTGCCACTGCTTGCGTTCGTCTTCCATGACGGGACGGGATTGGGCGGTGAGCTGGTAGTACTTGCGCTTGCGACCGGTTTCCGACTCGCCCCAGCGGGCGGTGATGAGTCCATCGGCCTCCAAACGGTGGAGAATTGGGTACAACATGCCATCTGTCCACTCGACCTCCCCGGCGGAGAGTTCACTGACCTTCTGGATGATGGCATATCCGTAACTCTCACCGCCCTGCAGGATGCCCAGTACGATGGCCTTGGCGGAGGCTGCGTTGAGGTCCTTGTTGATTTTCATGGAGCTACTATGCATTGAAGTGCAAGGCATTCAAGTTCTAGGTATGATTCTTTTTTTTATTCGGATGGCGGGTGCATCAAGCGGGGGACGGCCGGCTGGAACTGAGTTCGGTTCGTTGTGAATCCGGAACCGGATTCGTTTCAGGGGTGGGCGCTGGCAAGCGGCGGGACTGGCCGGCGGGAACAGTGGGCGGTAGGATGCCTCCATGCTTCCGGACTTCACCCGAATCGCCGCCAGCGGCGTTGACCTGCACTCCGAGGCGATCCATGGCGCCGTGAAGGCGTTGGTCGACGAGTCCGTGCCGGTCGAGGCCAAGGTGGACTTCCTGACCGCACTCGCCGCCAAGGGGGAGACGGCGGAGGAGATCGCCGGCTTCGCCCGCGAGCTCTTGGCGCGGGCCATCCCGGTTCCGCTGCCGGATGGATTCCGGGAATCCCGCGAGGTGCTGGACGTCTGCGGCACCGGGGGTGACCGGCTGAACACCTTCAACATCTCCACGACGGTGGCCCTGGTCTGCGCCGCGGCAGGTGTCGCGGTGGCCAAGCACGGCAACCGCGCCATCACCTCGAAGTCGGGCAGCGCCGACGTCCTGGAGGCCCTGGGAATCCCGGTGGACCTCACCCCGGAGGCGGCGGCGCGTTCCATCGTCGAACACGGCTTCGCCTTCCTGTTCGCGCCGCGGTTCCATCCGGCGTTCAAGGGCATCGCCCCGGCGCGGAAGGCCTGTGCCGACCTGGGCCAGAGGACGATCTTCAACTTCCTGGGACCGCTGGTGAACCCGGCCCGGCCAACCGCCCAGTTGCTCGGGGTTTCACGCTCCGAGCTGGTGGAACCGATGGCCCAGACACTGCAGTCGCTGGGACTGCGGCGGGCGATGGTGGTGAGTGGAACCGTCCCTGGGCATGGATCCCTCGACGAGTTGTCGACGCTGGGTGACAACCGGGTGGCCGAATTCTACCAGGATCGCGCGTTCGCCACCTCCACATGGTCGCCCATGGATTTCCCGGCGGGACCGGCCCAACTGGAGGATCTCGCGGGAGGCGATTGCCGCGTGAACGCCGCCATTCTCATGAGGCTCCTCGGGGGCGAGGAACTGGGGCCGCGGCGCGATGCGGTGTTGATGAACGCGGCGGCTGCGTTGTTCGTCGCGGGCCGCACCCGCAGCATGGGCGAAGGCTGGGATCTCGCCGACCGCGTGCTCACCGACCGGGTCGCCCTGAAGACGGTCGAGGCATTGCGGAAGGGGTGAGTTTCCGTTGGCCACAGAGACACGGAGGACACGGAGGCTTCGACACGGATTTCACGGATTTCACGGAGGTGGAATGGAGCTGCGGCCAGGAGGGCTCCAGCATTCCTAGGTTCAACCAGGTCCGGCCCCGAACGGGAACTGTTTCCCACCCGGTGTTCCCTGAGCCGCCTTTCCGAACGCCGCAGGTGAACCGGGTTTCAAGCGTTCCAGTTGGGACCGATCAGGGTGCGCAGGAATTCCGGCGTGGCCCATGGGGCGGAGCCGGCGAAGCGCTCGACGAACTCCGTTCCGGCGCCGATCCGAACCCGGTCCGGGGTCCATTGCGGTGTCAGCACGTTCGCGAGCAGGACGTGGTCGGCGTCGGGATGGAGGCGGAGCACCTTCCAGCAGCCGCCGGGCACGGCGACGAGGAAGCGTTGGCCTGCGGCGAGGTCGCGTCCGAGCGTGACGTGTTCTGCATGGCCGTCGGGATGGAACAGGAAGTAGTCCACCGGGCCGCCTTCGCAGAGGACGTGCAGGTCGTCGGATTCGAGCCGGTGGAGGAAGTTCAGCGGCAGGTCCTGGTCGAGCAGGTAGAAGATGGAGCTGTGGGCCTGGAGGGGGCCGCCGGGCGTGCCGACCTCGATCCCGGAAACGGAAACCCCCGCGAAGCGACCGGACTCGCCGGGCAATTCGCGGAGGTGGAGACGTGAGATCAGCTCTTCCCGGCGGGAACGCGCCGCGGTCTGGGCGGACGCGTCCATTGGGCGATCAGCGGATCTCGAGCAGGATGCCGAGCTTCCTGAGCGTGTCGCCCTCGGCCTGGGAGAGGCGGTAGAGCTCCTTGTTGTACTCGGAGAGGGCGCCGATCTCGTCGGACTCGGCGGCGGTGAGCTGGCGCTGGAGTTCGAGCACCTGGAACGAGGTGCTCTTGCCGTTGGCCAGCTTCTTCTCCTCGGCGTCGAGCGCCTGGGCGGCGAACTCGCGCGCCTTCTTGGTGGCGCCGACCCGCTCGAACTGGGTCTTGGCGGTGCGGATCGAGATGTCGATGTCGCGCATGGCGTTCTGCTCGATGCGCTTGTAGTCGAGCAGCAGGCGTTCCTGCTCGAGCTTGGCCTGCTTGTTGGCTTCTTTGGCGTTCCGGTTGCTCAGCGGGAAGGTGAGCGTGATGGCCACCGAGTGGTTCGGGAAGTCGCGTCCGCCGATGTTGTCCAGCGAGGTCTCGATGTGGCGTCCGACTCCCGCCAATCCGAAGCTGCCGCTGAGGTCG
>CAMASJ010000117.1 GCA_945860685.1 Akkermansia muciniphila | reverse complement strand
TGGAGACCTTCCCGCCGGGGACCTGGAGTCCGCCGGTGGGCTTGCAGTTGACCGAGATGAGGAGCCGCGACCCGCCCGGGAAGCCGAACGGCTGGGCGGCCTGGAACACGGCACGGCGTTCCTCGTTGCGGCGTCCTGCTCCCTGGACGGAGGACCATCCGAGGGCGTTGGTGGTGTTGCCGTCGATCATGCGCGCGGCCTCGAAGCCCTCGATCTCGACGTCCGCCCGGGCCCGGCGGAAGACCACCCGGTTGGTGGTGGCCACGAAGTTGGTGGACCCGGCGTCGGGCGAGGCCAGTTCGGCCAACGGGGTCGCCTCCACGGTGAACTCGTTCACCAGGAAGTCGCCGTTCTGGTCGATGCCCGGCCCGCGGAACGGGAGGTTCCCGTCGTTCAACGCCTCGAGCCGCAGGCCGGTGATGTTCGTCGTCGTGACGTCGGCCCAGATCCGCAGGACGCCCGAGTTGTAGACGTCGCCGTTGCCCAGCAGCGAGCCGTCCTCCTGCTTCTCGAACTTCATCGGGGTCGAATGCCATTCCTTGGCGTCGACCACCTGCCACTCGCGTCCGAGCACGTCGGTCTCGCGTCCATCCGCGGACACCGGAGGACGGAGCCCGGCGAGCCAGGCGTCGAAGCGCGCCCGCACGGCCGGATCGGCCATCAGACGGTCCTCCAGCGCGCGGGACTTCGCGAGGATGTCCGCACGTTGGGCCTTCTGCTCGGCGTTGGGGACGTCGATGCGCGGTTCGTCGTCCTGGTTCAGGAAGGCGTAGAAGCCGTAGTACTCGGACTGCGAGATCGGGTCGTACTTGTGCGAATGGCACTGGGCGCAGGCGATGGTGAGCCCGAGCCAGGTGCGGCCGACGGCGTCCACGCGGTCGATCATCGACTCCGTGCGGAACTTCTCCGGCTCGATGCCGCCTTCCATGTTGATCATGGAGTTCCGCAGGAATCCGGTGGCGATGTGCTGGTCGGGTCCCGCGCCGGGGAGCAGGTCGCCGGCGAGCTGCTCGACGGTGAAGCGGTCGAAGGGCTTGTCCTCGTTGAACGCGCGGATGACCCAGTCGCGCCAGGGCCAGATGGAACGGGTACGGTCCTTCTCGAAGCCGTTCGAGTCCGCGTAGCGCGCCGCGTCCAGCCACCAGCGGGCCCACTTCTCACCGTGTTGGGGCGAGGCCAGCAGGCGTTCCACCACCTTCGCATAGGCGTCCGCGGAACGGTCCGCGACGAAGGCGTCCACCTCGGTGGGCGTGGGCGGCAAGCCTGTCAGGTCGAGGGAGACCCGCCGGAGCAGAGTCGCGCGGTCGGCGGTCGGCGACGCCTTGAGTCCCTCCGCGGCCAGGCGCGCGCCGACGAAGCGGTCGAGGGTGTTGCCGTCCTTCATTCCGACCAGACGGTTCTGGGGCGGCTTCGGCCGGACCACGGGACGGAAGGCCCAGTGGTCGGCGCCCGCGGCCTCGGCGCGCTTCGGTGAACCCGGCCATTGGGCGCCCTGGTCGACCCAGGCGCGGAGCATCCCGACGTCCGTCGGCGAAAGCGGCTCGCCCTTCTTGGGCATCCTCGCGATGTCCGCATGGACCCCGGCGACGACCTGGACGAGCACGCTCTCGGCGCCCTTGCCGGGCACGACCGCAGGGCCGTGGTCACCGCCCTTGACGATGTCGCCGAGGGAGTCGAGGCGGAGTCCGGACTCCTGCTTCTTGGCGCCATGGCAGTCGGCGCAGCGGGCCAGGATCGGTGCGATGTCGCGGTCGAACGCGACCTTCTTCTTCACCGGCGGGAAGTCGTCGAGCGTGGCCGCACGGGCGAACGAGCCGACGGCGAGGGCCGTCCCGAGCAACCGGAACGCGGCCTGACCGAGCCAACGGGTGGACATGGAGATAGTTTGGATCACCCGGCGCGGCTCGTGCCAGCCTGGATCCGTGGGTGGGGTGGGTGGGATGGGTTTATGGGGTGAAGGGACGAAAGGGTGAAGGGATGAAGGGGGCGACACTTCGCCATTCGATTCTGGAGAGGACACGGATTGCACGGAGGGACGCCGACGCGGACGTCGTACTCAGCCCCCAGCTCAGCGGTCGACTCGCCCTAACCGGTGATGGCGGCGCGGAGGATGCCGTGGACGTCGGTCGAGCCGATCGGGCCCGTGGGGAGCGGAAGGGTCGAGAGGATCAGCGGCCAGTCGTCCTGCGACCGGGGGCGGGCGCCGTGGGAGCCCTTCACCAGGGTGGCGTCCAGCGGGATGACATCCATCAGCATCCGGAAGCCGAGCTTCTTCTGCAGCAGGCGCCACAGGATCCGCAGCTTCACCGCCGGGATCTTGGGATCGAGGAAGAGCTCGACCGGGTCGTAGCCGGGCTTGCGGTGGATGTCCACGCAGCGGGCGAAGTCCGGCGCCTTCCGGTCGTCGAACCAGTGGTAGTAGGTGAACCACGCGTCCTCGTCGGACACGGCGATCAGGTCGCCGGCGCGCGGATGGTCGATGCCGCGGGCCTTCTTGGCCGCGTCGTCGAGCACCTCCGCGACCCCCGGCGTGGATTCGAGCAGCTTCCGCACGTCGCCGAGGATCGACCGGTCGTTCACGACGACATGGGCGACCTGGTGGTCGGCCACGGCGAAGGCCCTGGAGTTGCCGATGTCGGGCAGTTCGCGTCCGAGCTCCTCCTTGATCGTCACCCAGCCGCGTTCACGGAAGAGCCGGTTCGGGTGGATCGGCCGCGAGACCGGGGTGATGCCGTACTCGCTGAGCACGATCGGCGTCACGCCGCGTCCGGCGAAGAAGTCGAGCAGGTCCCCGACGATGGCGTCGATGCGGCGGAGATCGTCCACGACGTCCGGATGCATCGGTCCGAGACGCTGGAGGTTGTAGTCGAGGTGGGGCAGGTAGACGAGGTTGAGGGTCGGGGACTTGGCCTTCTCGATCCACTTGGCCGAGTCGGCAATCCAGCGGGTGGCGGCGTCCGGTTCGCCCTGGGGCGACTTCAGCCCGGCGGCCGGGCCCCAGAAGGTGGGGAACGGGAAGTCGCCGAGGTCCTTCTTCAGCGCGGGCCGCAGGTCGTAGGGCCAGCTGTAGACGTCGAAGAACTTCCGTCCGTCGGCCGGGTACATCGGTCGCGGCGTCACCGACCAGTCGGCGCCGGAGTACATGTTGTACCACCAGAACATCTGGGCGCAGGTGAAGGAGGGGTCGGCGACCTTGAGGTCGTCCCAGATCTTCGGAGCGGTGACGACGTGGTTGGACTGCTTCCAGAAGTGGACCTCGGCGAGGGTGCGGTCGTACCAGCCGTTGGCGGTGATGCCGTGCTCGGACGGTTGGCGTCCGGTGAGGTAGTCGGACTGGGCGGTGCAGGTGACCGCGGGGAACGCCGGGTCGACGACCGCGGAGTGGCCGGCGGCGGCGAAGGCGGAGAGCCGGGGCGTGTGTGGGCCGAGGTGGCGGCGGCTGAGGCCGACCACGTTGAGGACGGCGGTGCGGTTCACGGCGTCGGGTTTCCGGGCAGGGAGGTGTCGCGCTTGTGGATGCGGGTGATGATGGCACGCGCGACGGCGGGATCGGGGCGGGTGTCGACGACCGCGGCGGGGCCGAGGGCGGCGCGGGTCGAGTTCCGGTGCTCGCGGTTCCAGAGCACCAGGTCGCCGCGTTCCTCGTCGAGGTTCCACTGGTGGAGGCCGGCGTAGCCCTCCTCCTTGGCCTCGTTGCGGTAGTGCCAGAGGAAGATCCAGCCGCCGGGCCGGGTCACCGCGAACATCTGGCGCACGCACAGCAGCGGGTCGCGGCTGTGGTCGAGCGCGTTGGAACAGACGACGATGTCGAAGGTGTCCTGGGCGAACACCCCGAGCAGGTCCTCGCCGGAAGCCTTCCGGGTGCGGGTCGGGGGATGCAGGTCCAGTTCGGCGAGGATCTGGTCGAAGGTGTCGGCCAACGGGTCAACCGCGGTCAGGCGTACCTCGCGTCCCGGCCAATGGTGGCCCACGGCGCTCAGCGGACCGGCCCCGACGTCCAGCACCTGGACGGGTCCGCCGGACCTCGCCGCGGGGGACTTGTCCGCCAACTCCCGCAGGTGCGGCTGGAACTCGAACTTCGGATCCATGCGCATGCGGAAGGCCGCGGCGTCCCAGTTGCGCCCCCCGTTGGCGAGGGACTTCCGCCAGAAGGCCGCCTCGTCGAGCAGGCCCTGGTCATAGGAGGTGGTGTCATCCAGCACGAGATGACGGATCCGTTGGAGGAAGCGCGGGATCATGAACAGGCTGACAGCGTGGGCCGAGGCGTCCCGGACGCCAAGTCCGCAGACGGGGCGGCCCACGGTCGGGTTCGAATTCCGGCGTCGTGCTATGGCGCACCGGTGGTCCGCCTTGGAAGCGGGATGTCCCCGGCGTCGATGCGGGGCTCCGTCGGGTCCGCGGAAAGCGCGCCGATCGTGTAGTTCGTCTTCCAACCCACATGACGGGAATGCCGGATCTCCAGTCCCAGCTGCAGTCCCGGATCGCCGATCGAGAACAGGAGTGCGACCTGTTTTGGCGGCAGTTGGAAACGGCCGTCGCGACCGGTCCGGACCTCGTCCTGCAGGAGCAGGAACTCCTCGGCCCCGCGCGGGAAGCCCCCGGTCGGATACCGCCATCCCGAGAGGCGGCGTCCGACCCGTGCACCGGCGACCGGAGCCCCGGAATCCGCGTCTACTGCGCGTCCGACGATCCTCGGGGCGGTGATGTCGATGGAAGGTCCGTGGAGGGTGTCGCATCCCGTGAACCCGGGTGCGAGCAGCAGGCCGAGAAGAGGCACGAGGCGGGCGGGTCCGACTGGGCGAGGACCTTGCAATGCGGCGGATACGGGCGGCATGGAAGGAGCATGGAGTCGGCCCGTCCCGAGTCGACCCCTTCCTCGTCGGCTCCCGTTCGTGGGAAGGGTCACGCGGAGGCGCGGAGGCCGCGGTGAGGGGACTCACACAAAGAGGGACCTCACGCAGAAACGCAAAGCCGCCAATGGGAAACGGGTTCCGGAAACGAAAGGATGGCCACCGGCCTGTGTCCGGCTTCACCGAGGCAAAACCGGTGGTCCCCTTCCCTTCCTGTCGCGGCTTTGCGTCTTCGTCTGAGGGTCCCGTCCGCCTGGGCCGGCTCAGGCGGTGCCGGACGGAAGGAGGCAGCGGTGGACCGCCTGGGCGAGATCCTCGACCGAAGCGGGTTTCCGGAGGATCTCCCGGACGCCGACGCGAAGCGCTTCGTTGCGCAGTTCCTCCGAGATCAGGCCCGAGGTGAGCAGGACCGGGAGCCCTGGCCGTCGTGCCAGCAACTCGCGGGCGAGCTCGATTCCGGACATGCCGGGCATGTTGAGGTCGCTGACCACGAGGTCGAAGGCGGCGGGATCGGCGGCGAAGCGGTCCCTGCCAGCCTCGGGGCTGCCGCAGGCGGTCACACGGTAGCCAAGCCGTTCTAGGACCTTCGTGGTGATGCGCATCAGGATCTCCTCGTCGTCCACCAGAAGGAGGTGCTGCGAGGATCCGCGCGGCATCGCCGGCTCGGACGGTTTCGCCGGGGCGTCGGAGTCCGCTGCCGCGACGGCTTCGGCGACGGCCGGCAGGAGGATGTCGAAGGTCGTGCCCACGCCCGGGGTGCTGTCCACGAGGACGGCGCCGCCATGGGACTTGACGATGCCGTGGACGACGGAGAGCCCGAGTCCGGTGCCTTGGCCGGGCGGCTTGGTGGTGAAGAACGGCTCGAAGATCCGCTCCAACGTCGCGGCGTCCATGCCGGAACCGTTGTCGCGCACGCGGATTCGGGCGTAGTCGACCGGTTGGAGGTCGGGGTTCCCGCGGGCGGCGGCCTCGTCGACGCGGAGGCTTCCCAGCTCGATCCGGATCCGGCCGCCCCGGCCGTGGAACGCGTGCCACGCATTGGTGCCGAGGTTCAGCAGGACCTGCTGGATCTGGGTCTCGTCGGCGAGCACGGACGGCGTGTTGGGCTCGCAGTGGACGTGCAGGTCGACTCCCGCGGGCAGGGTGGAGCGGAGCAGCCGGGCGGTCTCATCGACGACCGGGCGGAGCCGTACTCGCTGCTTCTGGTGCGAATCCTGCCGCGCGAAGGTGAGGATCTGCTGGACGAGGTGGGTGGCCCGGCGCGCGGCACGGAGGATCTCCGAGAAATGGCCGGCGCCCGCGGCGTTGGCGGGTTGTTCTTGGGCCCCGAGTTCGGCGTTGCCGATGATGGAACCGAGGATGTTGTTGAAGTCGTGCGCGATGCCGCCGGAGAGCTGGCCGATCGCCTCCATCTTCTGAACCTGCCTGAGGCGTCCCTCAAGGGCGTGACGTTCGGTGATGTCGATCCAGGAACCGACGATCTCCCTTGGGGCGTCTCCGCCGCCTCCGATGAGGCGCTGTTCGTCGCGGAGCCAGAGGTACGAGCCGTCCTTGCGCCGGAACCGGAACTCGAGGATCCGCCGGCCCTGTCCGTCCAGCCGGTGGTCCGCCTCGAGCACGCGTGCCCGGTCCTCGGGATGCAGGCCGTTGTGCCACCAGCCCGAGGTGAGGGCCTCCGACCGGGTGTATCCGGTGAGGTTGGCGATGTTCTCGCTGACCCAGTGGCAGTGGTATCTCCCACCCTTCTCGCGCAAGGCGTAGACGGTGGTCGAGCTGAGCGCCAAGAAGCGGCGGAGCTGTTCCTCCGTGGCCATGCGGGAGAGGAACTGGCCGACCTGTGAGCCGATGGTCTCAAGCATGCTCAGGATCGTCGAATCCGGGACCTCGATCCGGCTGCCCATGAAGGCGAGCACGCCGGTCACGGCGTCCTCGGTGCGGATGGGGAAGGCGATGGCGGACAGCAGGCCCGCGCTTTCCGCCTCGGGTTTTCTGAGGAAGCCGGGGAACTCGGCGAGGGCGGGAATGTGGACCGCCCCCCCGTCCCGGTGGATGCGGCCGATGAGGCCCTCGCCGGTCCGCATGCGGAGGGAGCGCGTCCTCTCGTTGAGGGCCTGGAACGGGGGCGTGCCCGGGTTCCACACCTCGCGGCAGACGAGGGCGTCGACGGACTCCTCGAAGAGCCAAAGCTCGCCGTGGTTCCAGCCCTCGGCCTCGCAGAGGATCCGGAGCACCGCGGGGATGGCCCCGTCGACCGAAGGCGTTTCGGCCAGCGCCCGGACCACCGCGTGCTCGGTGCTGCGCCGGACCTCCAGGTTGTGACGCTCGGTGACGTCGGCGAGGATGCCATGCCAGATGGCGAACCCGGGTTCGGCCGGGGAGGGGTGCGCAACCCCCTCGATCCAGACCACGCCCTTGAGGGGATGCCGGACACGGAAGACGTCGTACCAGGGTGCGTGGTCGCGGACGACCTGGTCGATGCGGGCGCGGACACGTGGGAGGTCCTCCGGGTGGATGAGGGCGAAGCCCGGTGCGGCGTCGGTCGCGATGTCCTCCGGTTGCAGGCCCACGACCTCGATGAGCTTCGGGCTGGCGTCGGGGAAGGACATCGAGCCGTCACCGCGCACGAGGAAGCTGAACAGGGCGCCGGGCACGGAGGCGGCCACGGTGGCGAGCCGCGACTGGAGCCGGAGCCGCTCGCGCACCACCTCCTCGGCCAGCTTGCGTTCCGAGATGTCCTGGAACGATCCGAACACACGGACGATCCGGTCCTCCTCGCGGACAGGGCGTCCCAGGGTCCGGACCCATCGGCGCGTTCCGCCCGCGGTCGTCAGTTCGAGTTCGAGGTCGTACGGTTCGCCGTCCCGTGCGGCCCTGAGGAGCGCGTCCTCGAGCCGGAGCCGCTCCGCCCCGGAGTAGAAGCCGAGCACCCGTTCCCTCGATGCGTCCTCGCCCGGGGCGGCGCCGTGGATCCGCGCCACCTCGGCCGTCCAGTGTCCCGCGCCGGTGGACATGTCGAGGGACCATCCGCCCACGTGGGCCAGTTCGCCGGTCTCGCGGAGGATCGCCTCGTGGAAGCGGAGCTCCCGTTCCACCTGGGCCCGCCGCTGCAGCTCGAGCTCAAGGTCGGCGGTCCGTTCGGAGACCCGGCGACCGAGGGTGGAAACCAGTTCGGCGAGGTCCCGCCGGGCCTTGATCGCCGAGGCGGCGAGGGCCGAGACGACGAGCACGAGCAGGGTCGTGGCGGGGAGGAACCAGGTCCGCTCCTGGATCGGCCGCAGACCCACCACGAACTCCAACGAGGCGGGGCTGGCATCGAATTCGCCGGTCCCGTCCTGGCAACGCACCTCGAGGCGATGGGTACCCCGGGAGAGCCCCGAGGTGGCCAACCGGAACTCCCGGGCCGTCGACGCCTCCGACCAAGGGCCGTCGTCGAGTCGCCACGAGAACCGGTGGTCTTCGCCGACCTGTCCGGGAAGCCAGCGTTCAAGGCCGGTGGCGGTGGCCGCGAACGGTTCCCCTCTCAGGACCCGTGCCGGACCGGTGATGCGGGTCTCCGGGGGAATCCTCTCCGACCGGTACCTTGCAACGCCTTCGCCCCAGTCCATCCAGAAGGCGCCGTCGTTCCCTAGCACCACCTCGGACACCCGTTCCGGCACCGGGAGACGCACCATCACCGGGACGGCCTCCGGGGAGGAGTCGATCTTCCAGAACTTCCCGAAGCCGCCGCAGGTGAGGGTTCCGTCGAGGTTCCTGCGGAGGGTTCCTTGGACCTCCGCCGGGAAGACGGTCCAGCGTCCGTCACGAAGGCGGACGAGACCCCCTTCGCCGCCGCCGCCATCCATGCAGGCGAACCAGAGTTCGTCTCCGCGTTCCACGCAGCCGCCGACGCGGTGTGAGGGGAGGTTGGTGACCGTCTCCCAGGCGTTGGCGCCCGCGGCCCAGCGGTGGAGTCCGGCGTCCCCGTGGAGCCACATGTCGCCGCGGCGGTCGACCAGGGCCTTGGTGGAGAACCGGCTGAACCGGTCGGCGGGAAGGGGGCGTCGGCGAAGGGTCCGTCCTCCGAGATGGAGAAGGATGCCGTCCGTGCCGGGGCGGCGATCCCCACCGATCCAGACGCCGTCCCCCTCGGGGGCCGCGAGGGCGCCCACGGTTTCCATCCCACGCAGTTCCTCCGGTTGGAGGCGGGTCCAGACTCCCTCGTGGAACGAGGCGACGCCGAGCCCGTCTCCATCGGTCCGACCCGAAAGCCAGAGACGTCCGAGTCCGTCCACGGCGCCGGCGACGATCCGGCCGAGGCCCGTGTCCCGTGGACCGAAGGTACGTTCCCGGGTCCCCTCGAAGCGGTGGACGCTGGAGTCGTCCCAACCCCAGACGACCCGTTTTGCCGGATCGTGCAGCATCCCGTTGAAGGTGGTTGCGCGCGAATCCCAGCGTTCCCCTTGGTGCCGAAGGCTTCCAGGTCGCGCATCGACAGCGTTCCTCTGCCTTGAGAACCAGATGCCTCCTTCGTCGTCGGCCACCCGCGGCGCTGGCGGCCCCGGGAACTCGCGGAACTCGGACGATTCCCGCGCCCAGCGGACCAGGCATCCGAAGCCGACAACCCAGACCGAGCCGTCCGGGGCCTCGCGGATGTCCTCGGAGTAGCCACCCGGCAGCGGATACGCGGCCGAGACCGGTTCCCAGCTTCCCGAGAGCCATTCGACAACCATGCCATGTCCGGAAGGGGAGATGCCGCTGGCGAGGAGGCGTCCGTCCCGCGTCGCGCAGAGTCCATATCGATGCGACATGCCCGGCGGTGCGGCCTGCCAGGCGTTGCCCGTGCGAAAGTGGAGGGCATTCCCGGAGGAGAAGACCAACCCCGTTTCGGGGGTCTCGGCCAGGCATCCGGAGCCGAAGGAGATGACGGCGTCCTTCGGTGGCTCAAGGACCGGGATCCAGCGTTCGCCTTCGCGTCGGGCCACCCCGCCGAGGGTCGCGGCGAAGTCGTCGCCGTTGGAGTCGCGCAGGAAGTTGACCACATACCCGCTCGGAAGGCCGTCCGACATGCGCCAGCTCCGCCAACGGCCGTCCTGGAACCGGGTCAGGCCGCCGGCGGCCCCGGCGTTCGGCCAGCTGTCGCAGCAAAACCAGATCGCTCCGGTCGGGTCCTCGATGATCCGGCGGACGTTCGGGCCGGCGAGGTTGGTTTCTGTGCCCATCGTGCGGAAGGTGCGGCCGTCGTAGATCCCCGCGCCGCGGTCCGTGCCCACCCAGAGATCGCCGCCACGGGTCACCAACACGGCCCGGACGAAGTCGCTGGGAAGGCCCTCGGCGCGTCCATGTCGGCGCCAGGTGTAGCCGTCGAACTCCCTCAGGCCGTCCGAGGTCGCGATCCAGGCGGTGCCCCGGCGGGTCGCCCCGCCGCCGGTCTCGAAGGCGATGTTGAAGAGGTTGGCGCGCGAGAGCCCCGCGACATCGGCGAGGTTGAGGAGCTTCCACGTCTGGTCCTTCCGCTCGGGAACCGCCACCGGCGCCGCCATGACGGCGAAGGCCATCCCCAACCAAAGGGCGACCATCAAGGCGGTACGGAGCAGGTTTCGCATCGTGATTTCCTCGATCCTGCCTGAACCCGCCCGGGACGCTCTCAACCCTTTTTGCTCGGTCGACCCGCTATCTGAAAGGGGCCGGGATCTCGCCCGCGGCGGTTGACGCCCGAATCGGCCCGAGGTTCACGACGTGGAAGCGGAGGGATCCGTGGCCGGGGTTTCGGCGGTCGGGGGCAGCAGCCGGCGGATCTCCGAGAGGAACACGTCGATGGGAAAGGGTTTCTCGAGGATCTGGTTCGCTCCGAGGGAGAGGGCCATCTTCAGGTAGCCCTCGGCGTTGAGACGTCCCCCGGCCGACATGGCGATGATGGGCAGGTTCGGGTGGTCCTTGCGGATCTTGAGGATCAGCTCGATGCCCTCGACGTCGGGCATGATGATGTCGGTGACGACGAGGCTGAACCGTTCCTTGGCGAGCAGCTTGATCGCCTGGCGCCCGTCGGCCGCGGCGTGCACGGCCAGGCCGTTTCTCAACAACACCCGCTCGAGCAGGTTGCGCAGGTCGTTGTCGTCGTCGACGAGGAGGATCGGTGTGGGGGATTCAGGCATGGTGGTTGGGTTGGAGGATGTCGCGGACGCGTCCGGCGAGTTCCTCGAGGGAATGGGGTTTGGCGATGACGCCGCGGATCCCGAGCCGGTGTGCCTCGTCGGAAAGGGCCGCGTCGAGGTTGCCCGAACTGAGCAGCACCGGCAGCCCGGGCCGGATCCCGAACACCTGTCGGGCGAGTTCGAGGCCGTTCATCCCGGGCATGTTGAGGTCGGTGATGAGGATGGACCAGTTGTCCGGCGCCGCCCTCAGCGCGTCGAGAGCGGCCGAGGGGTTGGTGAAACCCTGGACCCGGTAGCCGAGGCGCTCGAGGAGGATCGTCGCCACATGGACCAGCGGGCGTTCGTCGTCGACGTAGAGGATCCGTTCGCCGTTTCCTGGATGGACCGGAGCCACGGCTTGGGGCCGCAGGTCGGTTGCCGGATCCGCGGGCACCAGGATCTCGAAGGTGGTGCCTTCGCCCGGGCGGCTGTGGACGCCGATGGTGCCGCGATGGCCCTTGACGATGCCGTGGACGACGGAGAGTCCGAGGCCGCTGCCCTGTCCGGGCGCCTTGGTGGTGAAGAAGGGGTCGAAGATGCGCTTGAGCGTCTCCGGGTCCATTCCCTTGCCGTTGTCCGTGACAGAAAGCAGCACGTAGGGGCCAGCCGGCAGGTCGCCCTGCGGCGGTCCATCGGGTGACGGCACGGAAAAGGGACCTGCAGAAAGGGTGATGACGCCCGGATCGCCCTCCATCGCGTGCCAGGAGTTGGTGGCGAGGTTGATGAGGACCTGTTGGAGTTGGGTTTCGTCCCCGAGGATCTCGGGCAGCGGTTCCTTGACGGCGATGCGGATGTCCACCGTGGTCGGGAGGGTGGCGCGCAGGAGGCGTCGGCCTTCCTCCAGGGCCTGGGGAAGTCCAATGCGCCGCGACTGTTGGGGTTGCGGGCGTGCGAAGGCGAGGATCTGCCGGACGAGGTTTGCGGCGCGTTTCGAGGCGAGGAGGATCTCCTCCAAGCTTCTGTCGGCGGCGTGGCCCGGAGGAAGGTCGAGGCGGGCCACGTGCGCGTTGCCTGAGATCACCCCGAGGATGTTGTTGAAGTCGTGGGCGATGCCACCGGAGAGCAGGCCGATCGCCTCGAGCTTCTGGGACTGTCTCAGTTGGTCCTCCAGGCGGATGCGGTCGGAAATGTCGGTGCAGACGAGCAGTTCCGCCGGGGCGCCCTCCAGTTCAATCCGTTCGGAGGAGGCCAGGAAGGTCAGGGTGTAGCCGTCCTTGGCCTTTGCCTTGAACTCGACGTCCCGGAAACCGGAGCCCTTCCGCTCGGCATCCGGCGGAACCGTCCAAAGTCCGAGGGCGACCGGATCCCAGCCGACCAGCTCCTCACGGGAGTAGCCCAGTTTGCGGAGGAGCGACTGGTTCACCTCGAGGATCCGGCGGTCGGGGAGACTGAGTATCGCCTTGACCGTCGGGCTGAACTCGAAGGCCTTGGAGAAGCGGGACTCGCTTTCCCTGAGACGTCGTTCGGCGTGTTTGCGGATGGTGATGTCGCGGACGATGGCCTGGAGGCAGTCGCGCCGTAGGCCAGCCACCC
>CAMASJ010000116.1 GCA_945860685.1 Akkermansia muciniphila | reverse complement strand
AAGGGTTTCCACCACGGGCTCGGCGGCGACGGGCAAGGTCTCCGGCTCCGTGTCCGCCTCGGGCAGTTCCCGCGCATTCCCGGTCAGGGAGGAGTAGCTCGCCACACGCCAGTCCGACGCGATGGTCCCGCGGAAAGCCCGCGGCACCGGTTGGAAGGCGCGATCGGTCGGCGGCAGTTCCGCGGGGCCGGATCCACCGGCCGACGTTAGCTCCGTCAACGCCACGGATCCCGCCGCTAGGGACGCCATCCAATCCTCCAGCTCCCCACGCAGGTCGGCGAACTCCTTCCCCGGCTTGAGGCGTTCCTTCAACCGCTCCGCGACCTCGCGCAGCGGGATGCGGTCGGCGTCCGCAGGCGGATGCAGCAGCCAGCCGAGCGCCGATCCCTCGGAACCGCCGTTCCTCCGCGGCACCGCCCCCCACACGACATGACACCGGTTCCGGGCGCGGGTCAGGGCGACGTAGATCAGGCGCAGCCGTTCCGCGACGCCTTCGCCGTCCGCGATCTCCTTCGCCCGCTCGTACGCCTCGCCGGCGCCGGAAACGTCGACGTGCAGGCGCCGTTCGTCGTCGGGATCATGGAACGCCACCGGCGCGCCCGTCTTCCTCCGGACCGAGTTGGGCTCCCACAGGAACGGACAGAACACCACCGGGTACTCGAGCCCCTTGCTCGCATGGATGGTCACCAACCGCACCGCGTCGTCGTCGCGGTCCAGGCGAAGCAGGTGCTCGTCGTCCGGGGAACCGTCGGCGTCCGCGAGATGCCGCTCGAACCAGTCGAGGAGCGCCTGCGGTCCCAGCCGGTCCGCGGTGGCCGCGCGCTGGAGGACCTCCGCCAACTGGGCGAGGTTCGTGAAGCGCCGTTCACCGTCGGGCAGCGGCAGCAGCCGGTCGCGGAGGTCGGAACCCGAGACGAACGCCTCCCACGCGGCGAGGAAGCCCAGTCTCCACCAACGCTCCCCGTGCTCGGCGAAGGCCGCGACAAGCCGGCTCCAGCGCGCCGGCTGCCGACCGGCATCGTCCAGCTCGCGGGCGGTCCAGCCCACCAGGACGCCCGCCGCGGCGGCACGCAGCTCCCGCTCGGTGGCGCCGACGACGAGAGCGCGCATCCAGAGTCGCAGCTGCGCCGCCTCGGACGTGCCGAAGATCCGCTCCTGGGTCTGGCGCACCGTCGCGATTCCCAGGGCGCGCAGGGCCTCCTCCACCAGCACGGCCTCGCCGTGGCGGACCACCAGCACCGCGACGTCCCGGGGACGCAGCCGCACAAACCCGCCTCCGGGTTGGGCGAATCCTGTGCGGGGATCCCCGAGCATCCGCGCAATCCGGGCGGCCACCTTCTCACCCACCGCGGACGCCTGCGCCGCCTTCACCGTCTCGCCCGGCCCGGGTTCCCACCAGTCGACCTGGAGCGGCGGAAGCCGGACACCAACCTCCTCGAACGGGTTGCGGTCCGCGGGGCCGCGCGCCTCGACCGGCTCGAATCCGATCGCCGGCAACACGAACGGGTTCGCACCGGGCCTGCCGAAGACCGCGTTCACCGCGTCGACGAGCCGCGATTCCGACCGGTAGTTCGCCGGCAGGGTGTACCGCCTCGAGACCAGCCCCGCGGCGTCGAGGTAGGCGAAGACATCCGCGCCGCGGAAGCTGTAGATCGCCTGCTTCGGATCGCCCACCAGGCACAGCAGATGCCGCGTCGTGCCGTCCGCGAACAGCCGCCGGAACAGGGAGAACTGCACCGGGTCGGTGTCCTGGAACTCGTCGATCAAGGCGGCCCGCATGCGGCGGCGGACCGAATCCACCAGACCAGGTCCATGCGATCCCTCCAGGGCCTCCGACAGCCGTTGTCGCAGGTCCGAGAAGGTCAGGCTGCGGCGCCGCTCCAGGGCTTCGGAAAGCCCGCGCCGGAAGCCCTCCACGAACTCCGCCCTCAACGCGGCCGCCCAAACCCGGAGGACCTCCTCGTCGACCGCCGTGCCGTCGCCGGCCTCCCGCTCCGCCGCCAACCGGGCGGCAACGGCGCCGGACTCGAAGTCGGGGTCGACCGTGAATTCCGCGAGGTTCTGCAACGCCCGCGCCAGGTCGCGCAGGGACTCCACCGTCACCCCCGCGGAACCCGCCATCCGGGCCCGTACGGCGCCCGAGGGCCCGTAGAATCGCCGACGCCAGAAGTCGTCCACCCATCGGTCCCGTTCCTCGGCCACGTCCGCGGCGAACTCCGCGTCGAACAGCGTCCGGGTCTCGAACGCGTGCTCCTGCAGGACACGCTGGCAGAAGCTGTCGATGGTGCAGACCGGTGCCTGCTCGAAGGTCTCCAGCGCCGATGCCAACCGTGCCCCCACCACCGTACGGTCGGTCCGCGCGAGGATCGCCGAAACCAGCGCGGACTCGCCCGACGCCGGCATCGGGCGTCCGGACGCGGACCGCTGCGCCAACGCCAGCAGGTTCCGGATCCGGCCGCGCAGTTCCGCCGTGGCCGCACGCGTGAACGTCACCACCAGGATCTCCTCCACCCGCAGGCCGGCCTCGGCCACCAGCCGCAGGTAGATCCCGGCGATCGCGTAGGTCTTGCCGGTTCCGGCGCTGGCCTCGAGCAGCGTGATCCCCGGCTCCAACGGCGTCTCCAGGAGGTCGAATCGGCGGCTCGCGATCATGGGGCACCTCCTCCTGCAGGGGCCTTGCGGACACCCTTCGACGCCCGCTTCGGCTTCGATTCCTCGGCGGACCGCAACAAGGGCAGGAAACGCTCCACCGAGATCCGCTCGAACTCGCGGTCGAAGGGATCCTCGCCGAGCCGCGAGAAGCAGAGCGCGCAGGCCGGATCGCCGCCCTCACCGCGCATCCGATCGCTTCCGTCCCAGGCCTCGCGGGCCACCCGCAACGCCGACTCCCGACGCCACGCCTCCGGGGCTGTCGGATCGGCCGCCTCGGCGACGACCCCGACGTAC
The DNA here is from genome assembly GCA_945860685.1 of Akkermansia muciniphila. Lineage (GTDB taxonomy): Bacteria > Verrucomicrobiota > Verrucomicrobiia > Limisphaerales > UBA9464 > SXXZ01. The sequence goes on along the minus strand of CAMASJ010000116.1, from coordinate 9,634 downwards.
GCCAGGCCGCATTCCGGCAACACGGGGACGACCCGACGCCGGGACTCCTCCATCAGGTCCATCCAGGCCACCAACTCGGCACGCGGGTCCGCGGGAGCCCGCAGCTCCAGCCTTTTCGGCTCGTCCTTCTCGAGGTGGATCCACCGGCCGACCACCGACGCGGGACCGCCCGGTGTCGCATCGAGGTCCGCAACACGGCACGCCAACACGTCGATCCACAACGCCAACAGGTCCCGCGCGCGCACGCGGGCCGGACGCTGCCGGAGCGGACCGCCGGTGGCGTCGACCGAAACCCGGCCCACCAACATCCGCTCCCCGACGTGGAGGCTGAGGGCTCTTTCCTGTGGCTCCCCATCGCCGCGGGCCTCGCCGACCGCCTCGGCGAAACGCCGCATGAGGGACGTTTCATCCTTCCACGCCAGCATCCCGGTATCACCCAACGGCAGTTGGCCGGTCTCCTTCCACGGCGCCGGATCCGGATCCGGACCGCTCGGCTCAACAAGGAAGTGTTCCACCAGTTCCGTCCTCAGCGCGTGGCGCCCGAGGCCCTCCAACGCGAAGGGTTCCCGCACAGCCAGGACCTCGTCGTCCTTCGGAAGTCTCAGTCCCAGCCGGCGCTCCAGGAACCACCGCGCCGGATTGGACGCGAACGCCTGGAGGTCCTCGAGCAGCACGACACCCGGCTCGGACGGCTCGGTCGCGGTTCCGTTCCCCTGGCCTTCATCGGCCGGCTCCAGCTGTTCCGCGCAGAAGCGGGGCGGAAGCCGTCGCGGCCCCGACAGCAGGCGGGCTGCACGGGCCGCACCCGCGGAATGGGTGAACCGACGCGGGTCGCCAACGAAGTGGTCCGCGCTCCACGGATGCAGCCGGTGCCGCACCACGAGGCCCTTCGCGACGTCGTCGCCCCAGCGTTCCGCGAGGGTGTCGAGCAGGTCCGCCACCACGACCGACGGCGGCGCCTCGGTGCCGTCGCGGACCGACAGCCCGGGATGGCTCAGGTACAGCCGCTCGCGGGCCGAAAGCACGGTCTCCAGGAACAGGTACCGGTCGTCCTCGCCGCGCGAGGCGTCGCCCGGCGCCGGATTCCGCGCCATCAGGTCGAACTCCGGCACCGGACGCCGACGCGGGAAGGTGTCGTCGGAAAGCCCCAGCACACACAGCACCCGCGCGGGCACGCTCCGCATGGGTTGGAAGGCGCAGAAGGTCACGCCGCCGGAGAGGAACCCGCCGCCGGTGGACGCGGATTCTAGGCGCGTCCGCAGCGCCTCGGCCACGACGGCGACCGAGACGGATCCCGTCTGCCCGGCCGCCGCCAGTCCACCCAAGGCCTCCCGGACCACGGCGAGGTCGTCCACCGGATCCTGCCCGCAGTCGAAGAACGCGCCCAGCGTGCCATGCAGCTCGACCGACCATTCCCCGATGGGACGCGGCGTGTCCCAACGGCGGAGGCACCCGGTCAACGCCTCGACGAACTCCGCCAACGCCCCGGCCAGTTCGGCGCGCTGGCCGGACACCGCCGCCATCGGCGCGATCCCGGACACCAGCAGGCCGCCGCTCCCTGTGCTTCCGCCCGTTTCCATCGCATGTCCGAGCACCAGTCGGTCCACGGCGCGCCGCCACGTGCCGACCGCGTCGTCGCCCAGGCCGGCGGCGGACCGCGCGGTGGCATCGAGTCCCCACCAGACCGGCGCCGAGCGCATCCACTCCCGAACCGCGCCGAGCTGCTCCGGTGCGATTCCGAACCGCCGCATCACCGCCGGCTCCTCCAGGAGCGTCAGCACCGGTTCCGACTCGAGCCGGGAGCCATGGAGGCCGAGCAGGCCGAGGAACGCCCCGGCGATCCGGGACGCCGAGCGCCGCGACCGGTCGGACACCGACCACGGGATGCGCGGACCTCCCGCGGACTCCGCGCCGAAGACCGCCGGCAACAGCGGCGCGTAGTCCTCGATGCGCGGCGTCAGGACGAGGACCTCCCGCGGCTCGACGCCTTCCCCGAACCACACCAGCAGGTGCTCGCGGAGAACCTGCAGCTCGCGGAGCGGGCCGTGGGTGACATGCACCTGGATCGAGGCGGACGGCGACGGCTCCTCCGCGGCGCCGCCGGGGACCTCGCCCGGTTCCGGGAAACGCAGCAGCCCGCGCTGGAGGTCGGCCAGCATCGATGCGCCGGACGGTTCCTCGAAGGCCGACTCCCCTCCCGGGTTCCAGTCGAAGTCCAGGACCCGACGTTGGAACTCCCGTCCCGGACGTCCCCAGGCACGCAGCAGCCGATGGCCGCGTTCCGCCTCGAGGCCTTCGTCCGCACCGCCACCCATGGCCAATTCACGTCGGGTCGGGATCTCGCCCCAGTAGTCGGCGCAGGGTTCCAGGCGGTGGAAGTCGACCTCGATGGAACCCGACAAGGCGTCGAGCAACGCCAGGTGGAACGGCGAGAGCGTCGAGATCCCGAACACCGCGAGCCGCCGGGGCAATCCCGTCAGGCGAATTCCAGGCTCCCGCAGGCGCCGGAGGATCTCCTGTCCCAACCGGGCGGGATGCCACGGCCTCCGGTCCCCGCAGAGGCGTCGCCAGAGCGCGGCCTGCCATGCGGCATCCGGCCCGGTCGGCAACGGGGGACCCGATTCCACGGCCGCGGCGCCGTCCTCCCACGCCAGCAGCCAGCCCGGACGGTAGACGAGGTAGTCGTCGAAGAGCCGCGCCACGCGGTCGGCGAGCTGGAACCGGCGGAGACCGGAAGGATCCTCGGCAAGGTAGCCGACCACAGGACCCCACGGGAAGTCGCCCTCGAGCACCACGGCATCCAGTTCGGCGAGGATGCGCCAGACGAGATGCTCCGGTTCGAAGGTGCGGTCGGTCGGGGCGTCGGGCACCACGGCGGCCGCCACCTCGTTCAGCAGATGCCGCGGAAATGGAAACCGGCAGCCGAACGAGACGCCATTGCGGTCGGCGAGGCGCTGTTCCAGCCACGTCGCCATGCCGCGGCTCTGGACGACGATCACCTCGCCCTCGAGCGGATCGCCCGCCCCCGACGCCAACCGCTCCGCCAGGAGGTCCGCCAACCGCTCCAGGCGGTTGCCGGCGACAAACTGGACGGGACGTTCAGCCATGCGATGCGCCCGTTCTAGTCCGACGAAGTCTTCCGGGCCAGCCCGCTGCCGCGGACGGCCGCAGACGGTCTCCGGATCGTCACCGGATGCGGGTTGAAATCCCGGGCCGTTGCCGGTTGCCTTCCCGCCTCCCATGGGTTTCTTCGACATCCTTTTCGGACGTCCACGCACACCGGAATCGCCGGAACGCAACGATCCGGAGTTTGGCATCGGCGTCTACGAGGAGGGCTGCTGGACCTTCATGACCGAAGGTCCGGAGAACGGCCTCATCGTGATGGTGGAGGGACCCGTCGACGGACCCGGTCCCGCCCAGCGCCGCCTCTTCCGCAAGCTGATGGCCGACCTGGAAGTGCTCGAGGGCAAGGGCCGTCAACGGATCCTGTCGGACGCCGGTCCCGAAGCCACTCTCCCGCCCCTGCACGCCGCCGTGCTCCGGCTCGGCACGGAGAAGCTCTCGTCGCGGGACGAATTCCAACTCGAACTGACCGACTCGCAGTCGCTGATCCTCCACCGCATCCGCTTCGTGGAGGGGGTTCCGGTCGACTGCGGGATCGTCGACTGACTTCCCACAGGGCAGGAATTGGACATGGACCTGCGACGCATCCACCACGCGGCGATCATTTGCTCGGACTACGAGGTCTCGCGGCGGTTCTACGTCGACCTGCTCGGACTCCGGGTCGTGGCCGAGAACCACCGCGTCGCACGCCGGTCCCACAAGCTCGACCTGGAACTGCCCGACGGTTCCCGCATCGAGCTCTTCTCGTTTCCCGACCCGCCCGTCCGTCCTTCCTGGCCCGAGGCCCGAGGCCTGCGCCACCTGGCCTTCGAGGTGGACGACGTCCCGTCCGCGAAGGCGGAACTGGAAGCCCAGGGAATCGCCGTCGAACCGATCCGTATCGACGAACACACGGGGCGCCGCTTCACCTTCTTCGCCGACCCGGACGGACTGCCGCTGGAGCTCTACGAGTCCGCACCGGAAGGCCGTTGAAGCCGACCGGCGGATGCGGTTGCCGTTGCGGCTTCGAACGCCGATCCCCTCCGTTTCGTTCCGCTCAGGACGCCGGCTCCGCCGACTTGCGGAAGAGCCGCGGCAGGAAACGGCGCAGCGCGAGGGCGAATCCGGTCCAGACCAGGACCACGCCACCGACGCATCCGAGGAAGGCGACCGCTTGGCCGAGGACGCCGCCCGCCTCGCCGGTGTGGATCCGCTGGTTCATGGCGCGCAGCCGTGATCTCCAACCGCCCGTCGTCGGCGCTTCGGCCAGGCGCTGCCCGGTGTAGGGGTCGAGGCGCCAGGTGTCGTCGGGCAACAGCGCGGAACCGGAAGAACGGACGTTCGCGACCACGGCACAGCCCGCTCCACCACCACCGCCTCCACCACCGGGTCCACGTTCGGCCTCCCGCGCCGTTCCGGGACCTCCCTCGCTTCCACCCCGCCCGCCGGGTTCCCCGCGTTCACGACCGCCGCCGAGGCGGAGCGTGATCTCCCGCCAGCCCGGCGCCGCCCGCTGGACCGACTCCAGCAGGCCCTGGGGTGCGAGCGGACGGGCTCCTTCGGAGGGCGGCGCCACGACATCGCCGCCCGGACCTTCCCGGCGCGGGGCCGCGCCGCCGTAGAGGACGTCGCCGAACCCGCGGAACGCGATCGACATCCCGGTGAGCGCCATGATCGCGATGGGCACGGCGCACCAGACCCCGACCGCGTTGTGCCAGTTCCAGTCACGGGCCTTCGACCCGAGGCCCCATCTCGGCCAAAGCACCGCACGGAACGCCGTCCAGGTGAGGCGCCGGGGGAACCAGAGGAACAGGCCCGAGAGGCTGAGCACGAGGAACACCGATGCGGAGGCACCCATCAACGTCGAGGTGATCCGGCGCGGCGTCCATCCGGCCGGCAGGTCCGGGCCGCCTTCACGGGATGCGCCGCCGGGTGCGCCTTCCTGCCGCGGCGGGTCCTCGGCGCCGAGCCAACGGTGGCAGTTCTCCATCCAGCGCATCGCGGCCCGGACACGGCCGGCCGGCAGTTCCACCAGGTCCCCCCGATACGGGTCCACGGCGATCCGGCACATGCGTTCCAGCTCGACCACCCATGGACGTGCCGGATCCGCGGACACCGTGACGGACTGCGGCCGCACACCCGGATGGGCCTCGGCCACCCTCGCCAACAGCACCTCCAACGGCTGGGGCTTCGCGTCCGCGGTCCCCGGGGCCGAAAGCGGCGACGGCGATTCGTCCCAAGCGATCCATTGGCGACGGAAGGCCATGGAGACGCCGGTGATCACCGTGATGAGGATGAGTCCGCCTGCCAGGAGGCCGAGGACGAGGTGCGCCCAGAACAGGACGCGTCGGATCGGGTTCATGCGGCGTTCAGAGTTCGGCCCAGGTGCGCATCAGGTTGTGGTAGACGCCGGTCAACTGGACCACCGAGGGGTGTCCGGGCTTTTCGGCGCCGAGGCGTTGGATGGCGATGTCCATGTCGAAGAGCATTGCGCGGTGGTGATTGTCGCGGACGAGGCTTTGCAGCCAGTAGAATGAACAGAGACGGGCCCCGCGGGTTACGGGGGTCACGTGATGCAGGCTGGTGGAGGGATAGAGGATCATCGAGCGGGCGGGCAGCTTCACCGACTTGGCGCCGTGGGTGTCTTCGATCACCCGTTCGCCGCCGTCGCCCATGGCATGGTCCACCGCTCGCTTGAAAAGGAGTCGACGTTGGTGGGAAAGACGTGGGGATTTCCAAGGAAGCGCCCCTTTGGAGGCCGCCCGAGACCAGCGCGGCGGTGAGACGGAAGGCTTGGCCCCGGAGCGAGGCAACCGGGGTTCGGAAACGGGAGTCGAGGTCCATCGTCGTGGTTCGTGGAGTCGCGGGGCACGCCCCGGACAACGGCGCATTGGATACCGGCTGCGACACGCCGCCGCTCCCGACCGCTTGCGGATTCCTGCCGGCGCCTTGCGATGGGCCGGACCGGCCGCGCCCGGCCCCGGCGCGGCACCGCTTCATGGGCTCCGGCACGGGACCGCTGTTCCATTTTCCGCCGGAAACCGTTTTCATTCCGCCCGTGACCACCGCCCGATTCGTCCTCGCCGCCGCGCTGACCCTGGGACTGCTTGAGGCGGCCGACCGACCGCAGTACGGCGAGGCGTGGTCGCGCAACATGACCTCGTCGGAACGCGGTCTGCCGGCGGACTTCGACCCCGTCACCCGACGGGGGATCCGGTGGTCCGTCCCGCTCGGTGCGCCCGGGTCCGAATCCCATTCCACGCCGGTCGTGTCCCGGGGACGCGTCTACATCGGGACCAACAACGAGGCCCCGCGCGACCCGCGGAGGACCGGCGACCGCGGGGTCTTCCTCTGCCTTTCCGAGAAGTCCGGTGAGCTGCTCTGGCAGCTGGTGGTGCCGAAGCGGGAGGAGGACATCTACCACGACTGGCCGAAGACCGGCATGAGTTCGCCGGGGACCGTCGAGGGAGACCGCGTCTACCTGGTGGACAACCGCGGCGTGGTGCTGTGCCTCGACGCCAAGGGCCTCGCCGACGGCAACCAGGGCGTCACCAACGAGTCGGCCTACTGCACGCCAAAGACCACCAACGGGGTCCCGGCCGTTCCGGAGATCCCGCTCGGACCGCTCGACGCCGACATCCTCTGGTCCTTCGACCTGACCCGCGAGGTGGGCATCTGGTCCCACGACGCCGCGCACAGCTCGATCCTCGTGGACGGCGACCACCTCTACCTCAACACCGGCAACGGCGTGGACAACACCCACCGCCGCATCCGGCGTCCCGACGCCCCGAGCCTGGTGGTGCTCGACAAGCGCACCGGACGCCTGTTGGCGCAGGACGGACTCGGCATCGGCCCACGCATCTTCCACTGCACCTGGTCCTCGCCCGCGATGGCACGGATCGATGGCCGGCGGCGGATCGTCTTCGCCGGCGGCGACGGCGTGCTCTACGGATTCGAGCCGTTCAAGGCACGGCGCGGTGCGGCGGGCGTCGCGCGGCTCGATGAGGTTTGGCGCTTCGACTTCGATCCCGAGGCGCCGAAGTCGGACGTGGCCTCGTACCTCAACAACCGGCGCACCAGCCCGAGCAACATCTACGGCATGCCGGTCGTCGACGGCGACCGCATCTACGTGGCCGGCGGCGGCGACTGGTTCTGGGGAAAGAACGAGGCCTGGGTGAAGTGCCTGCGCGCCGGCGGCAAGGGCGACACCTCCGCGACCTCCCTCGTCTGGTCCCATCCCATCGGCCGACACACCATGAGCACGCCGGCGGTCGCCGGAGGGATGGTCTTCGCCGCCGACTCCATGCGGACCTTCCACTGCATCGACGCCGCCACGGGCGAGGGACTCTGGTCCCACGAGTTGGACGGCGAGGTCTGGGCCTCGGCGTTGGTCGCCGACGGCAAGGTCTACATCGGCACCCGGCGCGGCGGGTTCTATGTGTTCGCACTGTCGAAGGAGAAGCGGCTGCTGGGACAGGTCCGACTCGACGCCCCGATCAGCGCCACCCCGGTGGCCGCGAACCGGGTGCTCTATGTCGGCACCGGCCGCACCCTGTACGCCGTGGCGAAGTAAGCCCGCGGATTCCTGATTCCTGATTCTTGATTCCTCTGATTTCTGGCAGATCGACTCCGATCGCAGTGCCGCCCATTGAAGCATCACCGCTGGTCTGACGGCATCAGAAGGAATCCGTCCCCTCCGTGGCCGCCGTGTCTCCGTGGCCCATCCCTAGGATCACGCCACTCCGGACCCGTTCGAATTCCCGTAAGGAACCCCGGGCCGGGTGCGACCCACCGGGGATGAACCTCATGGAAAGGCTGCTGCCCAGCTGCCGGCGGATGGCACGGGCGGCCTCCGAGCGCCTGGAAAGGCGACCCGCGCTGATGGACGCCTTCGGCATCGGGCTGCACCTCGTCTTTTGCTCCAATTGCCGACAATACCGCCGGCAGGTGGCCTGGATCCGTGACACAGCGCGGTCCGGCGGACAGGGACGGGAACTCCCAGGCGGCTTGCATTCCGCCCGGATCCGGGATGGGTTCAGGGATCGGCCCCGGATCGGATCGGAGACGGGAGGTCCGGGTCCCGCCGCAACCCGATTCGGAACCCAATGAACCCACCTGAATCCGTCCGGGACCCCGGCTCTACCGGGGGCGTCCTCGATCCCGAGCGCTGGATCGAGGAGCATGGCGACTACCTCTTCCACTACGCGATCTCACGGCTGCGGGATCCGCAGCGGGCGGAGGACCTGGTGCAGGAGGCTTTGCTCGCCGCATGGAAGGGCTCCGAACGCTACCGGGGCGGTTCCACCGAGCGGACATGGCTGACTGGGATCCTGCGCAACAAGATCCTCGACCACTTCCGCAAGGCGAGCCGCGAGACCAGCTTCACCGACCTCGAATTCTACGCCGGCGAGGAGGAGTCGGCGTTCGAGAACCCGGATTTCCCGGGCCACTGGAACAGGACTTCCGCACCACGGGAATGGGAGGGGATGGGTGAGGCCCTCGACCGGGATGAGTTCTGGAAGGTGTTCCGCGGCTGCTGCGGAAAGCTTCCGGAGCGCATCGCCTGCGCCTTCTGGCTACGGGAGGTCGACGACCTCCCGACCCGCGAGATCTGCGATCGGCTCGCCATTTCGGAGGGCAACCTGTGGGTCATGCTGCACCGCGCACGCATGGCCCTCCGCCAATGTCTGGAATCCAACTGGTTCAAGGCCGGTGAGACCGGCACCGGCACACGATGAAAAAGACCCTGCTTCAACGGCTACGCCGGCGCTGGATCCTGCTCCTCGCCGCCCTCACCCCGCCCTGCCGCGAGATCGTGGCGCTCGGCTCCCGGCGCCTCGATGCGCCACAGGGCGCCATCGCCCGGCTCCAGGTCCGGATCCACCTTGGCATCTGCACCGCATGCCGACGTTACCTCGAACAGATCGCACTGGTGCACGAGGCCGCGCGGAGGAGCGGCGACCGTCCGGATGCGTTGCAGGACGTTACCCCGCGCTCCCGATTGCCCGCGGCGGCCCGGGAGCGGATGAAGGAACGGATCCGTTGCGAACGCTCCCGCGGCTGAGGATCGACTGGCGCATCCCCTCCCATGCCTCCCAGGGAAGACACCCCGAAGGAACACGTCGAACTCCACCGCGATGGCAGCATCCGGGCACGGGGCCCGATCCTCGGCGACGTTCCGACCGGTTACTGGGAGTGGTTCCGGCTCGACGGCACCCGCCTGCGTTCGGGCAGCTTCGAGGCGGGTGAACAGGTCGGAGAGTGGACCACCTACGACCGGCGCGGCGAGGTCTACAAGGTCACGCTCATGAAGCCGAAGAAGCCGCGCACCATGGGCTGAGTCCCACGGTCGCAGGGCTCCGACAAGCCGGAGGTCGAACGAAGGACCACGCATATCGGACGACTCCCGCCAACTGCGTCCTTTCCCCAGGGCCGACGGCGTCCTAGAAAACGACATCCACCTGTGATGTCCCGGAACGGTTCCGGGGCGCCGTCGTTTGCCGTCGTGTCATCCCGTCCTCCGATGAAGAGC
>CAMASJ010000115.1 GCA_945860685.1 Akkermansia muciniphila | reverse complement strand
AGGCGCACTTCGCATTCGATCACCATCCCATCCCGACGCAGGTGCTGCCACTCGAAGGTCATCGGATCCCCAGACAGGACCGCCTCGACGATCTGGGCGGCGCGTTGATCCGATGGGGATCCGTCGGGTTGCTTCGCAGGGGAGAAGCGCGAGGGAGGCTGTCCGACGATGTCCTTCTTCGCCGCTCCAAAAAGGGCCATCGCGGCCGGGTTGCAGTCGGTGAGCACGGGGCCCTCCATGAGGAGGATCGCGTCGGGAGAGGACTCGAAGAGGACTCGGAAGTTGACGCGGCTTTCGGTGGCCAGTTGCTCGACTTCAATCATCCGGTCGCGTTCGCGCAGGAGCAGGCTTTGGCGGAGCACCGCCAGCACCAAAGTCACCGAGGCGCCGGTCAGCACGAGCGTCCGGAGTTCGTTCGAGGCGGAATGGACGGCGAACTCGATGCCGACGGCCGCTGTGGCCCCGAGCACCACGGCGATCGGCAGCAGGCGCAGGAAGCCCTCACACCGTCGTTCCCAGCGGGGACTGTGGTCGGAGGCCGAAGTCCAGCCCATCACCCCGATCCCCGTACCCAAAGCGACGAGCGAAAACAGGGTGTTGAAGGCCGTTCTGCTGGGCGGTGTTTCGTGGACATAGAGCGCGTTCCACCGCAGCCAGAGCAGGCTGTTGGCGATGGCGCACCCCAGCAGCGTCAACCAGGGCCAGCCCCAGCGCAGCCTCAGCGTCGGAATGGTGACCGCCAGTCCGCACACCGCGGTCAACAGGCTCAGCGGATAGGCGATCATGGAGGCCAGCTTCAGCGTTGAGACGTTGTCCCGGTGCGGCAGGTACAGGGCGAGGGCGAGCACCACCATCGCCGAGGAAAGGGTCGCGATGTCGAGCAGCGCGGTGCGGAACCGCAACGGGGGCACGTTGCTTCTGAGCGCCAGAAGCACGCCGAAGAGAAGCAGGGGACCCTGGGTGAGGAAGACGAGGTCCGAGGGTCCCGGGAAGGATCTCCATTCCTTCCAAACCTGCAGGTCCCAGATCCACTGGCCGGCCGCGTTCGCCGAGAGGGCGGCACCGAACCAGAAGCGGGCCTGCCGGTCTTCCGGACGGGCCCGGAGCCATCCGACCCAGCCCAACGCCGCAGCGGCCGTGTAGGCCGTGGTCCAGTGCAGGTTGTCGAGGAACTCCCGGGCCGCCTCGGACTCCACCTGGGTCAGGGCGACGAAGCAGGCGATGAGCAGGATCAGGGTGGGGACGAGGACGGCCAGGGCCGCGTGGCCGAATGGCCTCGCGTCCTTTGCCGCGTGGACCTCGCCTGGAGTCGCCGTGGACACCCCGTCGGATATCGACCGTCCTTCCCGGGACTTGAGGCCGGGATTGCATGGGTCGGGTGGGGTCGGCTTCACCGGTCGCGAAGGCGGAGTGAGACCAATCGGCTGAGGGAATCGATGTCAAAGGGCTTCTGGAGGAAGTCGATCCCCTCGCGGAAGCGGACGGCGCCGCCGACCACCTCGGGGCTGTAGCCGCTGGTGAAGATGGCCGCGAGGTCGGGCTTGTCGGCCCGCAGACGGTCGACGAGTTCGCCGCCGGACATGCCTTCCGGCATGACCATGTCGGTGAGGACGAGGTCGATCTCGTCGCGGTGGCGTTCCCAGACCCCGAGCGCCTCGCGACCCGAACCGGCCACGAGGACCGAGTAGCCGCAGCGACGTAGGGCTCCCTCGACGATCCGGCGCAACGGCACCTCGTCCTCGACAACGAGCAGTGTGCCGGTCCCCTTCAGGAGCGAGCCGCCGGAGCGGGAGGGGGCGGGCGGTTTCGCGGGACCCTCCGTGGCGGGAAGGCCGATGTGGAACGTGCTGCCCCTGCCGGGGCTGCTGGCGACGCGGATCCACCCGCCGTGCTGCTGGAGGATCCCGTACACGGTGGCCAGGCCGAGGCCGGTGCCCTTGCCGACCTCCTTGGTGGTGAAGAACGGCTCGAAGAGCCGGGGGAGGTTCGCGGCCGGGATGCCGCATCCCGTGTCGGCGACGCTCAGGCAGACCCACGAGCCCTCCGGCACGTCGGCAAGGCAAGGGTCCTCGCCGGGGGTGGCGCCGTTCCTCCGCCAGGTGCGCAGGGTGAGACGACCGCCCCGGGGCATCGCGTCGCGGGCGTTCACAGCCAGGTTCAGCAGGACCTGTTCGATCATGCCGGCGTCCGCCCGCACCAAGGCCGGACCCGGTCCCGACTCGCCGACCAGCGTGATCTCCTCCCCGAGCAGTCGCCGCAGCATCCGGGTCATCGTCGTGACGACCTCCACCAGGTCCAGGTCGACCGCCTGCATCGCCTGGCGACGGCTGAAGAGAAGCAGTTGCCGGGTGAGTCCCGACGCCCTCCCGGCGGCCTCCAGGATCGCGTCCAGCAGCTCCGAAGACGACGGATCGCGGCCGAGCGTCAGCTGGAGCAGCGAGGTGCTGCTGGTGATGATCGTGAGGAGGTTGTTGAAGTCGTGGGCCACCCCGGCGGAGAGCTGGCCGATGGCCTCCATCTTCTGGGACTGCCGCAGCCGCTGTTCCAGGCGGTGCCGTTCCGTGACGTCCCGGAAATACCAGATCCGGCCGTAGTGCCCGCCGTGGCGGTTCCGCACCGGCGCCGTGTAGCGGTCCACCACGGTGCCGTCCACGAGTTCGACCTCCTCGCGCCCGATCGCATCCGGATTCCCATAGTACCACGCGACCCTTTCCGCGAAGGCGAGGGGATCCCGGACACGGGAAGTGACCTCCCGGAGTTGGCGCCCGTCGTCCATGTCCTCGGCCACCTCCTTGGGCAGTCCGAAGATCGCCGCAAGTCGGCGGTTCTGGAGGATCTTCCGTCCGTGCGTATCGACCACCAGGATGCCGTCCGGGGAGGACTCGACCTGGCTTTCGAAGAACGCGGTCCGAAGGCGGAGTTCGCGCTCGGTGTTCTTCCGGTCGGTGATGTCGGAGGCGATGCCGTTGACCGACACCAGGCGCCCGTCGGCGTCGTGGACGGGGAAGGCCTGGTCCCAGATCCAACGGACCGACCCGTCGGGGCGGACGATGCGGTACTCGACGGCGGTGCGGCGTCCGGCGGCCTGTTCGGCGACCGCGCCGAGGAACACCGCGCGGTCCTCCTCGCACACGGTCCGCAGGAGGCCGAGGTCATTGGCGCCGAGGAACCCGGCGCGTTCGCGTCCCCAGACGCTCTCGAACGCCGGGCTGAGCAGCGTCCGGCGACGTCCATCCGGCGTGGCGGACCAGATGACCTCGGGGAGGGTCTCGACGACGCTCCGGAAGCGGTTCTCGCTCGCCTGGAGCGCGGCGTCGGCGTCGCGCCGTTCGCGGGCCAGCCTGACCGATTCCATCACCTGGCGCACCGACTGGCCCAGGCGCATCATCCGGTCCTTGAGCAGGTAGTCCGTGGCGCCTTCCTTCATCGCGGCCACCGCGGTCTCCTCGCCGATGCTGCCGGAGACGATGATGAACGGGGTGGGGTTGCCCTGCTCGCGGACGAGCCTCAGGGCCCGCAGGCCGTCGAACTGCGGCAGGACGTAGTCGGAAAGGATGAGGTCCGGTCCCTGGGCGAGTGCGGAGAGGAAGTCGGGCTCGTTGTCGACCCGGGACCAGTCCGGGGCGAATCCGGCCGACCGCAGTTCCAGGAGGGCCAGTTCCGCGTCGAGCGGGTTGTCCTCCACGATCAGCACTCGGATCGGATCGGGCATGGGTCAGGGTTCCGGGGATTGGTTCAACAGGAGCCAATAGAGACCGAGCTGCTCCACCGCGGCGACGAAGCCCTCGAAGTTCACCGGCTTGAGGATGTAGCTGTTGACCCCCAGTCGGTAGCTTTCGACGAGGTCCCGCTGTTCGCGGGAGGAGGTGAGGATCACCAGGGGGATGTCGCGGGTGCGCGGGTCGGATTTCACCCGCTGGAGCACCTCGAGTCCGTCGACCTTGGGCAGCTTGAGGTCGAGCAGTATGAACCGTGGTCCGTCCTCGATCCGACGTCCGGAGTGGGAGCCTTCGCAGAAGAGGAAATCCAAGGCTTCGGCGCCGTCCCGGGCGACCTCGATGCGGTTGGCCAGGTTGGACTTCCGGAACGCCCGGAGGGTGAGCTCGAGGTCCTCCGGATTGTCCTCCACGAGGAGGATCTCAACGGCTTGGGCGTTCATGTCGGGGTGGTCCTGCCGAGACTGAACCGGAAGACGGCGCCGTGGTCGACGGAAGATTCCGCCCAGATCCGGCCGCCGTGCCGGTGGACGATTCGTTGGACGATGGCGAGGCCCACGCCGGTGCCCTCGTAGTCCTCCGAGCGGTGGAGCCTCTGGAAGACGCCGAAGAGCTTCGACGCGTAGCGCATGTCGAAGCCCGCGCCGTTGTCGCGGACCCAATAGACCGGGCCGTCGGGCCCGGATTCCGAGCCGATCCCGATCCGCGCCGGATCGCGGAGACGCGAGTATTTCTGGGCGTTGGAGACGAGGTTGACCCAGACCTGGAGCAGGAGGGCCGGATCGCCGTCGGCATCCGGGAGGTCATGGACCGTGAACTCGACGTTCCGGCCGACCCTTGCGGGTGCGACTTCCGCGATGGCCTTGTCGACCAGAGAACGCATCGCCACGGGACGCCGCACCAGTGGCACCCGGTTCAGCCTGGAGAAGGCCAGCAGGTCGTCGATCAGCGCGCCCATGCGCTGTGCTCCTTCCCGGACGATTCCCAGGTGGCGTCGTCCCTCGGCAGGCAACGTGGCGCCATGGTCCTCGAGGACCGCGAGGGAGAAGCCGTCGATGGCCCGCAGCGGCGCCCGGAGGTCGTGTGAGACGGAGTAGGAGAACGCCTCCAGCTCACGGTTGGCCGACTCCAGTTCCGCCGTGCGCTCCCGGATCCGCCTTTCCAGGTCCCGGTTCAGCTCCCAGACCCGCTGCTCCGCCGCGAACAGGTCCGTGATGTCCACCGAGCAGCCCAGGACGCCCGTTCGACCCGTGCCCGGGATGGCGTAGGGGATCTTCGTCGTCTGGACCGTCCGAACCACGCCGTTCCGGTCCGTGAACCGCTGGGCCGGGATGAAGATCGGCTGGCCGCTGGTGATGACCTCGCGGTCGATGGCCAGGAAGCGTTCCGCCTCGTCGGGCACCGCCGTCTGCTCCCGTTGGGTGGTCCCGACCAGTTCCGACGGGGCCCTCCCGTATCGGCGGGCCATGGTGGCGTTGGCCAGCAGGAAGCGTCCCTCGGCGTCCTTGGCGAAGATGGCCACGGGCACCAAGTCGATGATTTGACGGAGGCGTGTCTCGCCGTCCCGCAGGGCCTCGGCGGTGCGACGCGCTTCGGTGACGTCCCGGAGGACGACCAAGGCGAGACCGTCGGAGGGCGGCAGTGGCAGCGTCCTGAGTTCGATCCTGAGGACCGACTCGCGGTTCCCGGACGGTGTCAGTTGGATCTCCAGGCGGCTGGTTTGGCCTTTGAGAGCGGCGGCCATGGCGGCGGCCAGGGCCGGTCGGCTTTCCGGGGGCACGCCTTCGGAAAGGCTTCCGCCGTGCGCGCGGTTCATCAGCCCCGTCCCGGCCCCGTTGATCTCGACGATACGGCCGTCGGGGCCGACCAGGGCGAGGCCGTCCGGGCTGGACTCGAACAGGGTGCGCAGCCGGCGGTCGCTCTCGCCGGAGGCGGCCTCGGCACGTCGTCTGGCGGCCACCTCCGCGTCCCAGGAACCCATCTGGCGGCGGACATACAGGTAGAGCAGCACCGTGGTGGTGCCCACGAACACCAAGCCCTTGTAGGTCTGCAGCACCCGCAGCAAATGCGGGTCCGAGGTCATCCGTTCGACCACGCTGTCGGACAACAGGATCCAGGCCGCGGAGACCGCCAGGTAGGCGGCGGCGGTCCGGAAGGCGATCTGGGTCAGTCTGCGGGTCATGCTGGGCGTTGTTCCGCAGTGATGATCGCCAAGAATGGGTTCAGACTGAACCGGACACACGCATGGGGTGGCCAGAGGCCCAAGATGTGTCGCCGGATGGTCGATGGCACTCCCGAAAACTTGCACTCGCCCGCCATCGGCCGGGTCGCCTAGTTTCCGCGTTCCGTTTTCCGGACCTGTGATCGGTGCTTGTGGTCCGTTGTCAGTGGTCCGTCTTTCCTTGCCTGTGGTCCGTGGTCCGTGGATTGGCGCTGGAGTGACCGTCGCCTGCTTGGAAGTGGCCCCGAGTCCTGTGGGCCCACCTCCGGTGGTGAAGGGAGTCCCGTCGGACCGGACCGGCTTCGGAAACAGGCCATGAACGACCGGCCACGGACCACGGACCACGTGCAACTGACCACGGACAACTCTCTCGAACATGACCTCCGCCCAGATCCGCCAGTCGTTCCTCGATTTCTTCCGGTCGAAGCAGCACACCATCGTGCCCAGCTCCAGCCTGATGCCGGACAGCCCGAACCTGCTGTTCACCAACGCAGGCATGAACCAGTTCGTGCCGATCTTCCTCGGCGAACGGAAGGCGGACGTCTCGAAGTGGGCCGGCGCCGTGCCGTCGCTCGACACCCGTGCGGCGGACACCCAGAAGTGCATCCGCGCCGGCGGCAAGCACAACGACCTCGACGACGTCGGGCTCGACACCTACCACCACACCTTCTTCGAGATGCTCGGGAACTGGTCGTTCGGCGACTACTTCAAGAAGGACGCCATCGAATGGGCCTGGGAGCTGGTGATCGAGGTCTGGAAGTTCCCGCCCCAGCGCGTCTACGCGACCATCTACCAGCCGAACGCGGCCAAGAACGACCCGGCCGAACGCGACCAGGAGGCCTGGGAGCTCTGGGCCGCCAAGTTCCGCTCGGTCGGGCTCGACCCCGACATCCACATCGTCAACGGCGGCAAGAAGGACAACTTCTGGATGATGGGTGAGACCGGTCCGTGCGGTCCGTGCACCGAGATCCACGTCGACCTCCGGCCCGGTCCACGTGAGACCTCCGTCGAGGAGCAGAAGGTGGGGGCGACGTTGGTGAACGGCTCCGACGCGCGCTGCATCGAGATCTGGAACAACGTCTTCATCCAGTACAACGCCAACCCCGACGGCACCTTCACCCCGTTGCCGGCCCAGCACGTGGACACCGGCATGGGCTTCGAGCGCGTCACCTCGATCATCCAGGGCACGAAGGGCCTGACCGACTTCGAGAACGCCAAGATCTCGAACTACGAGACCGACATCTTCCGCCCGATCTTCGACGAGATCGGCAAGCTGAGCGGGAAGCAGTACGGCTCGACCCTGCCCAAGGCGGGCAGCACCGGCGACACGGAGCAGGAGAAGGAGGACGTGGCCTTCCGGGTCATCGCCGACCACATCCGGACGCTGAGCTTCGCCATCGCCGACGGCATCCAGCCGGGCAACAGCGACCGCAACTACGTCCTGCGCCGCATCCTGCGCCGCGCTGTGAAGTACGGCCGCACGCTCGGGTTCCACGAGCCGTTCTTCTACAAGCTGGTGGACGTCCTGGCCCGGACCATGGGCGACGTCTTCCCCGAGATCCGCACCCGGCAACAGCACGTGAAGGACACGCTGAAGCTGGAGGAGGAGGCGTTCAACAGGACGTTGGACCGGGGTCTTGAGCTCTTCGGTGCTGCGTTGGCCGCTAAGGCGGCTGTAAACGGCGGCGCTGTAACCTTCTCAAATGGCGGGACGTGGTTCGGCGGCGATCTTGAGAGGGTCTTTCCTGGGTTCTTGGCTTTTGAGCTCTACGACACCTACGGCTTCCCATTCGACCTCACTGAACTCATGGCCCGCGAACGCGGCCTGACCGTGGACAAGGAAGGCTTCGAGAAGCTGATGGAAGAGCAGCGCGCCCGCGCCCGCGCCTCCCAGAAGAAGCAGGTCATCGAGCTGTCCCAGATCGAGACCAAGACCCCGACGCCGTTCGCCGGCTACGACGCCCTGGAGACGTCGGCCCAGGTCCTGGAGGTCGTCGAGTTGAAGGACCGCACCGCCGTCGTCCTCGACGCCTCGGTGTGCTATGCCGAGATGGGCGGCCAGGTCGGTGACACCGGTGAGCTCGTCGGGTCGGGCCAGCTCTGGCGCATCGCGAACACCCAGAAGTCGGGCAACACCTTCCTGCACTTCATCGAGGGCGGGGACGCCCCGGTCGTCGGATCCCAGGTCGCGCTGCGCGTGGACGCCGCCCGGCGCCGCGCCATCGAGCGTCATCACACCGTGACCCACCTCCTGCACTGGGCGCTCCACGAGGTCGCCAGCAGGGAGGCCTCGCAGAAGGGTTCCAACGTCACGCCCGAGAAGCTGACGTTCGACTTCAACAGCGCGCCGCTCACTGCGCAGCAGGTGGCCGACATCGAGAAGCTGGTCAACGAACGCATCCTCGAGAACGCGGGCGTCAGCTGGACCGAGGTGCCCCACGCCGAGGTGAAGACGCGCAAGGACGTGATGCAGTTCTTCGGCGACAAGTACGGCGACGTGGTCCGCGTGGTGCAGATCGGCGGCAAGGCGTCGTCGTTGGACGGCTACTCGATGGAGCTGTGCGGCGGCACGCACACCCGGGCGACCGGCGAGATCGGGCTGTTCCGCATCCTCGCGGAGTCGGCCGTCGCGGCCGGCGTGCGGCGCATCGAGGCGGTGGCCGGTCTTCCGGCCTACGACAAGTCGCGCGGCGACGAGGCGTTGATCCGTTCGCTGGCCGGGAAGCTGAACAGCCCGTTGGGCGAGCTGGAGAAGAAGCTCGACGGACTGCTGGCGCACACCAAGGAGCTGGAGAAGGCCCTGAAGGCCGCGGCCCAGCGCGAGGCGGCCGGACGCGCGAAGGACCTCGTGGCGAACGCCACCGTGGTCAACGGGACGCCGGTGCTCGCCGCGAACCTCGGCGAGGCGGACGGCGACACCGTCCAGCACGTGGTCGAGGCGGTGAAGTCCCAGTTCCAGGGCGTGATCGTGCTGGGCGGACACGCGGCCGGTGCGGTGACACTCGTGGCCGCGGTGACGCCGCAGTTCACGGCGAAGGCGCAGGCCGGGAAGATCATCCAGACCATCGCCCCGATCGTGGGCGGCAAGGGCGGCGGCAAGCCCGACAACGCCCGTGGCGGCGGCAAGGACGCCTCCAAGCTGGACGAGGCCCTGGCCAAGGTCGCGACGCTGCTCTGAGTCCAGGAGGCGGAAGGGATCGGCACGCCAAGCGCCGAGCCGCTTCGGAAGTGAGAGCAGGTCGCGGATGGCCACGGAGAAGCCCGTCTCCGAAGTGGGATCGCCATTTTCGGTCCCGGGCGTCCTGCGTCCGTCGGCGGGTTTGCGTCTTCGCGTGTTTGCGTGAGGCCGGTCCTCGTCCCGATGGGATCGTTGGCTGAGGGACGGCCTCGAAGTCTCCCATTGCACGGGCGCCGCTCGCCCCGTCCTGCTTGTTGATGGCGATACCGGAAGGTATATACCGTCCATGACCGTGGCGAAGGTGTTCATGAATGGTCGGAGCCAGGCCATCCGGCTTCCCTTGGAGTTCCGGGTCGGATCCCGCGAGGTGCATCTCAAGAAGACCGCGGAAGGGTTCCTGGTCATGGAACGTGATCCCTGGGAGGTGTTCGTCGAAGGGTGTCGCGAGCTGCCCGACGGGTTCATGGAGCGGCGGTTGCAGCCCCCCTTGGAATCCCGGGAAAGCCTTCGATGATCCGTCTGTTGGACACCGATACGCTGATCTTCCTCGTCCGAGGCCTGAAGCTGGTTCGGGCCCGGAACGAGAAGGAGCGCCGGAGCGTGGCCATTGCGGAGTGGATCCTGCAACGATGCCGGGCGTCCCAGTCGGCAGGTCAACGGATCGGACTTTCGGCCATCTCCGTGGGGGAACTGGAATACGGCGTCCGGAACAGCGGGAACCCGGAACGCGAGTCCTCGGCGATGAGGAAGATCCTCGTGCCGTTCGAGGTCTTCGACTTCGACGCGGTCCGTGCGGCCCGCCTGTACGGAAGCGTCCGACAGGAGCTGGAATCCTCCGGGACGCCCATCGGTTCGATGGACCTCCTCATCGGAGCCCATGCCCTTTCACTCGGGGCAGTGCTGGTGACCCACAACACCGCCCACCTCTCCAAGGTTCCCGGGCTGGTCTGCGAGGATTGGACCCGGGATTCTGCCCCGTCCGGGAGCGCCTAGCCTCCGCGGTGTGGTCCTCCGGCGGATGGACTCCGCCGTGGGGGCGTTCCATGATCCGTCACCGTGGAGCCCCTCCCGCGAGCCCTGTTCACCGACATCGAACGCCAACTGGCGGCGCTGTTGGCGCGTCTCTCCGCGGAATCCGGCGCCGATCCGGCCGCCGCCGAGGCGGTGGGGCTTGCCGGTGGGTTCGCTGCGCTACGGGCGCGTGAGGGTCACACCGCGTTCCGTCCCGAGGATGAGGGTGGCCGGATCCTCCATGGCACCGATCCCACGGGCGCCGATGTTTCAGTCGTCCTTCCGGGGGGCACGGACTGGCTCGGTCGGCTGAGGTCGGTTCCAAGCGTGGTCGGCACGCCTGGCATGGATCTCCCTCTGGTGATCGACACCGACGGACGGGTCTGCCTGCATCGGCTGGAGCGGGCCGAGGCCTTCGTGGCCTCCGCGTTGAAGGCCCGGGCCGCCGAGCTCGCCGCCAAGGCGAATCCCGCATGGAACCCCGCCGAGGCGTTGCGGCGGTACTTCCCGGAATGCGACGGCGCGGAGACGGACTGGCAGGCGGTGGCCGCCTTCTCCGCCTTGCGCAGCCGATGCCTTTTCCTCTCGGGCGGCCCCGGCACCGGCAAGACCCATTCGGTGGTGTACCTGCTGGCGCTGCGGCTGGAGCAGTCCGGGCCGACGCCGCTTCGGATCGCCGTCTGCGCTCCCACCGGCAAGGCCGCCGCGCGACTCGAGGAATCCATGGCCCGCACCCGCGAACGGCTTCCCTGCGCCGACTCCGTCCGCGACGCGCTGCCGCGGACCGTGCGGACGATCCACCGCCTCCTCGGCGCCTCCGCCGACGGCACCCGCTTCCGCCATGGCGCGGAGTCCCCGGTCGAGGCCGACATCGTCGTCGTCGACGAGGCGAGCATGGTGGACGTGGTCCTGATGCGGCGTTTGCTGGAAGCGCTGACACCGGAGACGCAGTTGGTTCTCGTGGGCGATCCCGACCAGCTTCCCTCGGTGGAACCCGGCGCGGTGCTCGCGGATCTCTGTCCGCCGGACAGGGTCTCCCGGTTCCCGAAGACCTTCGCGGACGCCTGGGAGTCGACGACGGGGAACCGGCTTCCTTCCGAGGCCGTGGAATCGGATCCGGTCCGGTTGTCGGATCCGTTCCTGGGCCGCCGGGTGGGATTGGTCCGCAACCGGCGGTTCGCGGCCGGTGGCGGCCTGTACCAGACCGCCGAGGCTGTCCGTCGGGGTGCGGTTCCTCCCGCGGGTTCGTCCGCGGATTTCGTCCTGGAAGGCCTCCCCCCGACCGGACGTCTCCGGCCGGCCTTGCGCGGACCCGTGCTGGAAGGATGGCGGGCGGTGTTCGAGGCCAGGGACGCATCCGAGGCCTTCCGACGCATGGAACGGTTCCGCATCCTGTGTGCGGTCCGCGAGGGGCCGCACGGGGTGGAATCGGTGAACGAGGCGGTGTTGGACATCCTCGCGGAGCAGGGGCTCGCCCGACGCGGGGGGCACTTCGCGGGACTCCAGGTGATGGTGACGGTGAACGATCCGTCGTTGGGCGTTTCGAACGGCGACCTGGGACTCTTCTGGCCGGGCGAGGACGGCCTGGAGGTTTTGTTCCAGGGCGGTGCCCTGAGGCTTTCGCCGTCGCGGCTGCCGGCCCATGAGACCGCGTTCGCCCTGACGGTGCACAAGAGCCAGGGATCGGAGTTCGACCGGGTGCTGATGCTGTTGCCCGCGCCGTCCTCAGGGCCGGGCGGCGGCAAGGCGTTCTGGGAGGGGGCGGGACGGCTCCTGACCCGGGAGCTGGTCTACACCGGCCTCACCCGGGCCCGGAGCTCGGTGACGATCTGGGCCCAGGAAGGCATCCTGGAACGGGCAGTGGCGACCCGTTCCAGGAGGGAGACCCGTCTGGGCGGGCTGCTCGCCTGACCGAAGTCCCCGCGACCCTCAGGCGGCCTGGAACAGCGTTCCGGCGCCGCGGCCGCCGGCGGCTTTCACGCCCCGGCCGTTGGCGGCGAGGTGGGTGGCGATCTTGTAGACCGTCTCCGCCGCGTCCGGATCCCCGATGCCGGCGGTGAGGTCGTCCGCGCTGAACGACCGGCCGGCGTTGGCGTGGAGATGGGACACGAGCTTCTGCTGGATCGAGAGCACCGCGGCTGCGGCCTTCTTGCCAGCCTCCACGCCGGGCTGGTGGTAGGCGTTGATGTTCACCAGCGTGGCGTACAGTCCGACGGCGCGTTCGAAGAGGGCGATGAGCATGCCCACGGAGAACGCCGAGACTTCGTTCACCGTCAGGGTGATGCTCTGGCGGCCGTTCTCGTACAGGGCGGTGCGGGTGCCGAGGAAGAAGCCGTTGAGGAAGTCGCCGCTGGTGGCGCCGGGTTCGACCTCCATGCTGGAGCCCTCGCGGTCCTTGAGCACCTCGATGAACACGGCGAAGAAGTTGGCCACGCCCTCGCGGAGCTGCTGGACGTAGGCGTGCTGGTCGGTGGAGCCCTTGT
>CAMASJ010000114.1 GCA_945860685.1 Akkermansia muciniphila | reverse complement strand
TGGTGGGCCGGAAACGCCGGCGCCGTGCTCCTGCTGCTTCCGGTCCTCCTGTGGCGGAAGGGCGCGGCATCCTGCTGGCAATCCCATGGAATACGTTCCCGTTTCGGATTCATCGCCGGCATCTCCACCGCGGTGGCTTCGACGCTCCTCACCAAGTTGGACTCGATCCACCTGGCCACGCGGACTCTCCTGATCCTGGTCCCCTACGTCCTGATCATGTGGGCCGCCTTCGAGATGGGAGCCTGCGCCGTCGCACTGGGTGGCGCCTGCACCGGGATCGCCGTCTCCCTCGCGACCAACCTCGGTCGCGGCCCGTTCGCCACAACCGACCCCATCGACTCCTTCAACGCCTGCTGCCTCTTCAACCTCCTCACCGGAATCTCGAACCTGTGGTTGTCGACCCTCGCGGCGGAACGCGGCGAAACCCTCCGCAGCCTCCAGCAGTCGGGCGAACGGCTCGAACAGATGGTTCGGAGCCGCACCCTCGAGCTCGAGGAACGGACCCAGGAACTCCAGGCCTTCTCCTACGCGGTCTCCCACGACCTCAAGACGCCGCTCCGCGGAGTGGGCGGATGGATCCTCGCCCTCGAGGAGGACTGCGGTGACCAACTCGACCCGGCGGGCCGGAGGCACCTGGCCCGCATCCGTTCCGAAGCCGAGCGGATGGGCACGCTCATCGAGGGCCTCCTCACCCTCTCCAGCATCGGCGTCTCCGAGATCCGGACCGCCGCGGTCGACGTCTCAGCGATCGCCGGGAAGCTCCTCCAACGCCTCGCGGAAGAGTCCCCGAACCGCCACGTGCAGGTCCGGGTCGCCCAGGGCGTGTCCGTCCGCGGAGATCCGGTGCTGGTGGAGATCGCCCTGATCAACCTGCTGGAGAACGCCTGGAAGTTCACCTCGGCCACCGCCGAGGCCCGCGTCGACGTGCTGCCCATCCCACCCGGGGAGGCGTCCGGCTTCCTCGTCCGCGACAACGGCGCCGGATTCGACCCGTCCAACCGCCACCGTCTCTTCATCCCGTTCCAGCGCTTCCACCGGGCCTCGGAGTTCCCCGGAACCGGGATCGGCCTCGCCACCGTCCAACGCATCGCCCGCCGTCACGGCGGAACGGTCGGGGTCGAGTCGGCACCCGGCCTCGGCACCACGGTGGAGTTCCGCCTGCCCGCCTACCGCGCCGTCGAAAGGAAGACCCATGCAACCTGATCCCGGAACCATCGTGGTCGTCGAGGACAACGAGTCCGACGCCGACGTCGCCCGACGCGCTATCGAGCAATGGGGAGGCCCCGGCACACGGGTGGTCGTCGCCGAAGACGGCCTGCGCGCCGCGGAACTGCTCCTTCCCTCCCGGAACCTCCCGGCCGACGCGACGCCGGCTCCGGCCCTCATCCTGATCGACATCAACCTCCCCGGACTCGACGGAGTCGAACTGCTCTCCCGCATCCGGCGGCACCCTCCCCTCCGCCATGTGCCGGTGGTCATGGTCAGCTCCTCGGCCGAGGAGGAGGACGTCCTCCGCTCCTACGAACGCGGCTGCAACGGCTACGTCACGAAGCCCGTGGACTGCCGGACGCTCCGTTCCCTCTACGCCTCGCTCGCCAACTACTGGATCCGGACCAACACATCGCCGCGCGCACGACTCGCATGACCCAGCAAGCCCACCTGCTCATCGTCGAGGACGACCCCAGCGACGCCGGCCTTCTCGGGCGCGCCCTCGGGCGTTCGGGATGCGGTTTCACGTACGATATATCCCAGGACCTGAACGAGATCCGGGAACTGCTCCGGACGCGCCGCTATTCCGCGGTGCTGTCGGACCATTCCCTCCCCGGCTTCACCGCCTCGGAGGTGCTGGCCGCCGTGGAGGACTCCGGACTCGACCTGCCGGTGCTCATCGTCTCCGGGGCCGTGGGCGAGGACCGCGCCGCGGACCTGATGCGGGAGGGGGCGAGCGACTTCGTCCTCAAGGGCAACCTCTCCCGCCTGATCCCCGCGCTCCAACGGGAACTGCGGGATGCCGAAAGCCGTCGGCACATGTTGGTCTCCGTCGAGAGGCGGGTGCGCAGCGAATCCCTGCTGAGGCTCGTCATGGAGCTCTCCGGGGACAGCTTCTGGGAGTGGGATCTCGCCTCGGACTCCCTCAACTGGAGCGGCACCTTCGGCACGCTGTGCGGCGACACGCAACCGTTGGAACCGGTCGTGGCCACCTGGCGGGACCGCATCCATCCCGAGGACCGCAATCGCGTGGCGGCCGAGATCTCGGAGGTGCTCGAAGCCGGCGGGAGCGCCTGGTCGGGCACCTACCGTTTCCGGGCCGACGGCGACCGCTGGTCGCTGATGATGTCGCGGTGCTACATCCTCAACGACCACGAGGGACGCCCGTCACGGGTCATCGGCGCCATGTCCGACATCTCCGAGCGGGAATCGATGCTGGAACGCCAACGGGTCTTCACCGCGCTCGCCGACCAGGCGTCGGAGAGCATCGGTGTGCTGGATCCCGAGACGGGACGGTTCGTGGAGTTCAACCGGAAGGCCCACTTCAGCCTCGGCTACTCCGCGGAGGAATTCGCCAGGCTCTCCGTGTTCGAAATCGACTGCCGCTTCTCGAGGAAGGAGCTGGAGGACCTCCTGCTGGAGACCAGAACCAAAGAGATGCTGGACCTGGCCACGCGCCACCGGGCGAAGGACGGTTCGATCCGCGAGGTGCGGATACGGTCCCGTCAGATCGTCCTGCAGGGCAGGACGCTTCTCGCCTCCGTTTGGCTCGACGTCACGGAACGCATAGCGATCGAGGCGGAACTCCGCCAGGCCCAGAAGATGGAGCTGCTGGGGCAGCTGGCGGGAGGCGTCGCGCACGACTTCAACAACGTCCTCGCCGCGATGCGTCTGCAGGTGGAGCTGGCGCAATTCGGACCGATCTCGGGACAGGACTTCGAGGCCTTCGTGGGCGGCATCTCGCAGATGGTCGACCGCGCAACCAGCCTCACCCGCCGTCTGCTGAACCTGGGAAGGAAGGGGACGCTCAAGCCGGAGGAGTTCAACCTCGACGAGGCCGTGGACGACCTCGTGTCCGTGTGCCGACGCCTCATCGGCCCGGCCATCGAGATCCGAAGGACCCGGTCGGAAGGCCTTCCGATGGTCCACGTGGACCGGTCGTTGATGGACCAGGTCTTCATGAACCTGCTGGTGAACGCCCGCGACGCGATGCCCAAGGGAGGCGTGCTCCAGATCGACACCCGGGTGGTGGAGGTGAATCCGGATCCCGTCGTCCTGGCAGGGACGTGGCGGGGCCGGAGCTTCGTGCAGGTGCGCATCACCGACACCGGATGCGGGATGTCGAAGGAGGTGCTGGCACGCATCCACGAGCCCTTCTTCACCACCAAGGAACCGGGTCGTGGAACCGGGCTCGGCCTCAGCGCGGTGCGCCGATCGCTGCAGGAACACGGCGGCTGGATGCTCGTCGAAAGCACGGAGGGCGTCGGCTCCACCTTCACGATCTTCCTTCCGCTCAGCAGCTCCGGGGTGCTGGAACCCACTCCCCGGCGTCCCCGGGACGGCGCACCGAAGATCCTGCTGGTCCTGCAGGATCCGCAGCTGCGGATCCTTGCGGAGAAGATCCTGCTCCGGATGGGATGCACCACCGTGTCCTGCTCCGACGCGGAGGAGGCCTATGCCGCATGGCAGGCGGGACGCGATACCGTGGATCTCGCGATCGTGCCCGAGTCGATGGCCTCGCCACGGAGCGGAACCTCGCTGCACCGGATCATCCAGGAGGGGATGCCCGGCCTGCCCGTCGTGCTGACGGTCGACTCCATCGACCCGACGTTCACGGTTCCGCCGCCGTACAGTTCGGCACCGAGGCGTCTGACGATGCCGTTTTCCATCGAGAGCCTGTCGGAACTGGTGGCGACGACCTTGGCGGGCTACGAGCTGAAACGGCTTCGCTGAAGCCTTGGGAAGGCTGGTGCCGCGGGCGGGACTCGAACCCGCACGGCCTTGCGGCCTGGGGATTTTAAGTCCCCTGTGTCTGCCATTTCACCACCGCGGCGAAGCGACTGGAGGGCATGACGCTAGGGACAGCCGCGCCCCCGCCGCAAGCGCCACCGATCGCCCCGCCGAGAAACACATCGCCGATCGGCGGTTCCCCGGGTCGGCTCGATCAAATTGGCGTGCCAGTCCCTTGATGGTGGCTATCATTGGGTCCGAGGAATGAGTCAGGGCAAATCCATCTCAAACAGGTCATGGCCGACGCTCGAGGAGCGCTTGAATCAGCCGCGCACTTCACGCGCGGAGGCAGTACGCCAGCTCCAGACCACGATGCCACTCACTCAGATCGCACAGAACGTGTTGCGACGGAGCAAACACGTCTCGTCCAGTGGGCTCGGGAGAACGGGAAGCTAGGTAAGAGGCTTCCCCCGGAGCTGACTCGCGGCGGCGAACATCGGGTTTACTTCCACAAAAGGCTGCAGCGCTATTTCAAGTCCAACCTGCTGGAGAGGCAGCTGGGCTACGGGATTTCGTTGGGTTCCTATTCGCGAGGGGCAACTCCTTCCGAGTATCTCGACCGGTTGTCGCTGCAAAACAGCATCTTCAACGACGACATCCGACTGGAACGGATCGTTCTGATTGGTACCAAGCCCGTGGTCGTGACCTCCCAACCATTCATCCGGGGCACTTCTCCGGAACAGTCGACACTCGATGAGATGATGATCGAGAAGGGATACGTCAGACTCGCCGAAGGCGCCTACTGCCTGGAAAGCAGAGGACTGCTGATCTTCGATCTATTTCCGCGCAATGCCATCCAGACAGCAACCGGTGTCATCTTTCCAATCGATCCCGTAATCCAGCGGATTGCCCCCGACTTCCTTGAGTTCCTCCGCATGGATCCGAATTGCATCAACAGGCATTGAGACGACCGGGGAGGTTGTTTGGAACGGCGGAGAATTGGAGGCAGGTAAAGGTATCAACAGAAAAGAAGCCGAATGAGCCCTCATCGGATCTGGCATCGAAACAGCTAAACTTGAGGTCGTGCAGCGCCTTGGCTCGTCAGGAGACGTCAGGAATCGGCAATCGTCGGCATGAATCCAAACCGGACTTCACCAGGTTTCTGGAGCCTCACCACGGTCGCCTGTTTGCTGGCCACGCTCTGTTCGGTGGCGGTCGCCGGCTGGATGCTGACCTCGGCGCTGGAGCCGGACGCCGGCGAAGGGGACGGCATGGCCACCCTCGTCTTGAGCATCTTCTTGGGGCCGGCGATCGCCATCCCGGTTCTTTGGGTCCGTGCCTTCCGCCGGAGACAGGGCGTTCGAATCGGCCGTTTTCTGCCGTGGGTGTTCAGGGCCATGTATGTCTCGGTGATCTTGGCACTGGTCGACACCTGGGCCGTTACCACGGAGAGGAGAAATTCCCTGTTCAGCGTGATCTCGCTTGCGGCTCGCGATGGCACCCGGGGATACACCGGCTTCGGGTACTTCCTGACCCGGCATGGGCAGTTGGCGGGCTGGCACGGGCCCACGGTGGCCTTCTGGTTTGTGCCGATCCGGTTCGATTGGACCGCAGATGGAGTCAGGACGGAGTGGTTGTGGACACAGGAAGCGCCCTGATCCTTCCCGTTGGTCAACCGGGTGTAGCGGTTGGGTTTCTGAACTGGACACACGGTTGCAGAGGCCACAAGCGGAGCCGCGGAGTACGCGGAGGAAGGCAACGTGATCGAAGCGGAGGCGTCGGTGATACAGCAGACCGATTCCGGCTGTCGCTTTCACATCCGTTTCCAATGTCACATACTCGGCGTCCGGAAACCGCCGTCATGACTGGAGATGGACGTTTCCCTTTTCCCGGGACACCCGGAATCCGCAGAAGTCCTCAGGGTAGGGAGTACTGGCTTCAGCCAGCGGAAACCGTCCCAACCCATACGCTGATGTGCGTGACAGCCGCGAGCCCTTATCTCTCCAGTTGAAGTGAACGGGACGTGTGTCGGCTTTGGCCGCAGCGATCAGGCTCCGGCCTTCGCGGCGGTGCGGGTCCGGCTCGCGGCGTGGACGATCTCCAGCAGCCGGGCGATGCGGAACGGCTTGCTGATGAAGTCGAACGCCCCGGCCGCGCGGATCGCCGCCACGTCCTTCTCCTGCGCGTGGGCCGAGACGATGACCACCGGCACCTCCGGATGGTTCCGGCGGAAGTGGTCCAGCACCTCGAATCCGTCCTTCCCAGGCATCCACAGATCCACCAGGGCCGCCTCGTAACCGCCATGCGCCAGGGCGATGGCCTCGATGCCGTCCGCCGCCGCCGTGACCTCGAATCCTTCCCGGCGGAGGTTGTAGGTCAGGAGGTTCCGGATCGGTCCGTCATCCTCGGCGACCAGCAGCGCGCGGCTGGGATTCGAAGACGCGCTCACGGGGCCCATTCCTTTCCGGCCCACCGCTTTTTTTTTTCTCCGCCGGGAGAAACGGAGCCGCCTGTCGGCCGACACCCCAGGTAACGCAGGGTTGTTGCGTGTACTTTTTCCAAGGTCTTCAAGTTCTTACACAGGTAAGAACTGCCCTGCCCGTCCTCAACGCGGTGCAGCACCGGGGAATCGTGGGGATTGTCCCGGACGGAGGGACAATGGGGTTCCGGGGTGGTCATCAGCTCCAACCCGAAGCACCCTCCTTGCCATGAGGCCGCTCAGTCCTTCGCGGCCTTCCAGAGGACGAGTCGGTCGTCGCGGCCGATGAGGGCGACGGCACGGGCGCCGGGCGCCAACGCGAGGGTGTTGTGGACGAGGGATTCCACCGCCAACGACCCGGCCACCCGGCCGGTGCCGAGGTGCAGGAAATGGATGCGGCGGAAGTCCGAGACCAGGAGCGTCCGGCCGTCGCCGGAGAACCGAAGGGGCCCGATCGAATCGAACTCATCCCATTCCTCGCGGAGCTTGAGGCTCGGGTACTCCCAGAGACGCAGCACTCCCCCTTCGTCGCCGGTGGCCAGCCAACGGCGATCGGCGGACAGCTCGATCGACGACGGCGGGGCGCGGTGACCTTGCAGCCGGGCAAGCCGGCGTCCGCTCCGGGCGTCGTGGAGTTCGATGGCGAAGGCGTCGCCGATGAGCGCGATCACACCACCGGGCAGGACCCAGAACTCGCAATCGCAACGGGCCTTGTCCTCCAGCGGGGGAAGCAGCCGTCCATCGGCCACGTTCCAGATCCGGATTTCCCCGCTGTCCCGCTGCTCGGCGAGGATGCCGGAGTTCGCGTCGAATCGGTGACGCAAGGGCGGTGGTCCACCCGCAGCCAGCGCCTCGAGGTCCACCGGTGGCGCCGCCAGCGGCCGCAAGTCGTTGGCCGAGACCCGGCGGATCTGGGCCGAACCTTCGTCGAGCAGGTAGAGGGTCCCGCGGTCCGTGGAGAGGCCCAGCGGCACCACGGGACCGTCGAGGCGCGCCAACTCGGAACGATCCCCGGCGCCGACCAGCCGGATTCCACCGCCGCCCTTCTCCTCGACCAGCAACGCGGTCCCCGACGAAGTGAACTCGAGGAGGTTGCCTTGGAAGACCCGTTCGTTCCTCACGATGCGTTCCGGGTCCACGGGCCATTGCCGCACGCCCTGGTTGCGCGTGGTGCTGTAGAGCCGACGGCCGTCGGGCGACCAGGCGACGTCCCAGACCTGGTCCGCCGGTCCGCGTAGCACCTGCCGCGGTTCGAGCGTGGCGGCGTCCCAGACGCGCAGCACGTGGTCTCCGCCGGCGGTGGCAAGGAGGCGTCCATCCGGCGAGAATGCCGCGGCGCCGAGCGTGGTGCCGCCGTGTGCGTTCCGGCCCGCGACGACGACCCTCCGGGACGGATCCCAGAGCCGGAGTTCCCCGTTGAAGCCCGCCGAGACCAGCCGTGATCCGTCCGGGGAGAACCGCATCGCCACCACGGGGCCCACCGGTCCCAGCTCGCCTTCCACCTCCATCGAAGGCCAACGCCACAGCCGGAGCCGATCCCCGAAGGTGCCGGTCGCCAAGCGGCGGCCATCGGGGGAGAAGGCCGCGCGACGGCCGGTCCCTGGAAGGGTTCTCGGACGGTCCATCCCGGGATCCCGCCATTCCATCGAGCCGTCCACGGACCAAAACCGGGCCTCGGTCTGGGTGAGGAGCCCTTCGCCGGAAGGCATCGGCACCAGCGCCTGTGAGGGTGGGGCGGGAACCACCCGGTGGCTGCCGTCCTTGAGATCGATCACCATGGCCCCGGTCCGGACGGCATCCACCGCGACCAGGCGGTCCAGCCCCGGCAACCGGGCCAGCGCGAACCACTGGTGTCCCTCCCCGACGCTCCAGCGGCGCAGGACCCGGAACGTCGTGGCATCCCACTCCTGCACCGTCCCGTCCCAGGAGGCGGAGGCGACCGTCTGTCCGTCGGGCGAGGGCGAGACCGCCACCACCGTGGCCGTGTGGCCGGTGAAGCCCCCGGGGCTGTCGCCCTCGGCGGCCGCGGAGAGGATCCCCCATTCCAGTCCGCGCAGGTCCGGTGCGCCGCGTTCCGGACGATGTCGGGCCAGAAGTCGGCGGGCGGCGTCGAGGTCGTCGCGTTCCAGCGCCGTGGCCGCGAGGGCCATGTCGGCGGCGTAGAGATTGTCCCGGAGCCGCGTCCCCGCCGCCGTCAAACGCCGGTTCGACCGGAACTCGGCCGCGACCAGGCCCACGACCAGGAGCAGGGCGACGAAGACCGCCGTCGCGAAGCCGGGATTGCGGCGCGCCCAAAGCATAGCCGTCTCCGCCCGGGACATCGGCCGCGCCTGGATCGGAAGGCCCTGCAGCCAGGCGGTCAGGTCCGCCCCGAATTCGCGGACGGATCCGTAGCGCCGGGCGGGGTCCTTGGAGAGGGCTTTGAGGCAGACCACCTCCAGGTCGCGTGGCACGCCGGGACGGTGACGTGACGGAGGCAGGGGCTCCGTGTCGACGATCCGCCGCATGAGGACGGCGAAGCCTTCGGCCTCGAACGGCGGGCGGCCGGCCAGCAGTTCGTAGAGGATCGCGCCCAACGCATACTGGTCGCTGGCGGTGGTGGCGGCTCGGGCGTCCGCGGAGATCACCTCCGGCGCCAGGTAGTGGGGCGTGCCCAGGACCGACACCGTGCGGGTGAGGCTGCTGTCCGAGGCCAGCGCGCGGGCGAGTCCGAAGTCGGCGACGTAGGCGCGATCAAGGTCGTCGAAGAGCACGTTGCCCGGCTTGAGGTCGCGATGGAGGACGCCGTGCTCGTGGGCGAACTGTACGGCTTCCGCGAGCCCCACGAGCAGGGACGCGACCGCCCGCCAGTCGCCGGCATAACGGTCCCGGCGCTCCGCCAACGTGCCGCCGGTGGCCAGCTTCATGGTGAACCACGGCAGGCCGTCGAGTTCGCCGGATTCATAGATCGGGAGGATCGCCGGATGTTCCAACGACGCGAGCGTGCGGGCCTCCTGACGGAAGCGGACGAGCAGCTCGGGCGAATCGAGGGCCTGGGGCCGGAGCATCTTCAGGGCGACCTCGCGCGGCGGATCTGCCTGGACGGCCCGATAGACCACTCCCATCCCGCCGCGGGCGATCTCGGCCTCTACACGGTGTCCCTCCACGCCGAGCATCCCTCCCGGCGCGGAGAGGGGTGGGATGACGAGGGCGTCCCCGAGCAGGCACCGCGCGCAAAGTCCGCCGGGGAGGCGGCGGCCTGTGCCGAGACAGCGGGGACAGGGATCGGGCATTGTTGGTTCCTTCGTGGTCAGCGGCCCCGGGTTTCGCCGGAATCCGGGTTCCGGAACCCGACGCCGGCCAGGACGGAATGGAGGTGCCGCATCTCGACGTCGATCTCGTGGGGTGCGGAGACGGTCCGGGCCACCTCGACGCGGAGGGCGTTGCGGAAGCGGGCCCGCAGGCGATGGACCTCGGACTTGGCGGCTGGCACGGACATCCCCAGCGACTGGGCGAGCACCTCATAGGAAGGCGGTTCGGTGGCGACGGGCAGGAAGGGCACGAGACGTTCGAACGTGGCCGCCCTCCCGGAATCGCGGGCCTCGAGGGCCACGGCCTCGAGCGCGTTCTCCACGATGCGGACGGCCCAGTCACGGTCGAACTGGTCGGCGGCGTCCTCCGGGATCCCGGGCACGAACTCCATCCCCGACTCCATCAGTTCATCGAGGCTCACCGGGAGCTGGCCGCCTCCGCGTTTGCCGGCGGATCCGCGGCGGCGCAGGTCGGCGATATGGTGCTTCAAGGCACCGAGCAGGAAGGACCGGAAACGGCCCTGCGTCGGTTCGGCACGTCGCCAGGCCCGGGACGCAAGCAACCGGAGGAAGAACTCCTGGGCGACCTCCTCGGCGTCCTGCGCAGGCACGCCGGTCCAGCGGATGAAATCCAGCACGGCGGGACGGTAGGAACGGCAGAACCGCTCCAGGGCCTCCTCCGCGGCCGGACCTCCGTTCAGGCTGGCCCGCGCCAGCACGCTCCAATGGGTCTCCGGAAAATCCAACGCGCGAAAGCCTGTCGCAGCGGACGCCGTGGATTCAATGTCCCATCATGGAAAGGGGGCGAAACCCCGGTTGACTTCCGCCGAATCCGGTCAAAGTAGGGATCCAGACGTGTCCGCCCCATCCTCAACCCAGAACGCTCCCCTGCTTCGGGCCATCGACGTGCGCAAGGCCTACGCGGGACGTCCCATCCTCGCCGGGGTCTCGCTCGACGTCGCCCCCGGGGAACGGGTCGCCCTGACCGGCCCTTCCGGTTCGGGGAAGACCACGCTGCTGAACCTGCTCGGCGGCGTGGACCGCGCGGACTCGGGCCGCATCCTGTTCGAAGGCCGGGACACGGGCCTGCTCGACGGCGACGGCCTCTCCGCGCTACGGCGGACGGCGTTCGGGACGGTCTTCCAGTTCTTCCACCTCCTTCCGACGCTGACCGCCGCGGAGAACGTCGAACTGCCGCTCCAGCTGAACGGCATGCCCGCCGGGGAACGTGCGGCGCGGGTCCGGGGACTGCTCGAGCGGGTCGGTGTGGCGCATCGCTCGGAAGCCATGCCGGGCCAGATGTCGGGCGGCGAGATGCAGCGCGTGGCCATCGCGCGGGCGGTCGCCCATCGTCCACGCCTGCTCCTCGCCGACGAACCCACCGGCAACCTGGACTCGGTGAACGGCACCCGGATCCTGGAACTCCTGCGCGAGATCACCGACGAGACCGCCACCGCCCTCGTGCTCGTCACCCACAGCGCCGAGGCCGCCGGCATCTGCCACCGCGAGGTCCGCCTGCGCGACGGACTCGTCACCGGATGAACCCGAGCCGATGATCCCCGGCCTCCATCGCCTGCTCTGGACGCGGTTCACCTGGCGGCATGTCCTCCTCGCACCCGGTTCGTCGCTGCTCCTGGCGTTGATCCTGGCCCTCGGCGTGGCCGTGTACCTCTCCATCCGGCTCGCCAACCGGGCCGCCGTCTCCGGCTTCCAGAACTTCACCGACCTCATCACCGCCGAGAGCGACGGCCTGGTCACCGCTCCGGCCGGGAGCCTTCCGGAATCGGTCCTGAGGGAGCTTCGCTCGGTGTTCGGCCCCATGCCGGTCCACCTCGTCCCCGTGCTCGAGACCACGGCCGCCCGCCCGCCGGTCCCCGGCGTCGCACGGACCATCGGCGACCGCGAGACGTTCCAGATCCTCGGCGTGGACCTGATCGGCGTGCAGAACCTCCCGGCCGCGCGGAACGCGGACCGCTCCTGGTTCGCGCAGGAGGCGTCCGAAGGGACCGCGGCCGCCGGAGCCGATCCGGAGGCTTTCTGGCGGCGCTTCCGCGATCCCCGAGGCGTCTTCATCCCGGAGGCACTCGCCCGCCGCGATGGCATCGGCCCTGGGGGCTCCATGCGCCTGATCCTCAACGAGACGGTCGTCGAGCTGCGCGTCACCGGGATCCTGCCCGCCGATCCCGGGCGTCCCGCGGCGCCGGAGACGCTGCTGGTGATGGACCTTCCTGCGTTGCAGGAGCTGACGGGCAGGACGGGGCGGCTGGACCGCGTGGAGTTCGTCCTGTCCGAAGGCCCCGACCGTGCGGCGCGGTGGGAGCTGCTGCGCAAGGATCTGGAACGGCTCGGGGAAGGACGCTGGACCGTGGGCACCCCTGCCGACCGACGGGACAGCGCCGCGATGATGACCCGGGCGTTCCGACTCAACCTGACCGTGCTGTCGCTGCTGGCGCTGCTGGTCGGGCTTTACCTGGTGGTCCAGGCGCTTGACGGCGCGGTGATCCGCCGGCGCGAGGAGATCGCGGTCCTGCGCGCGCTCGGCGTCGAGGCCGGATCGATCCGTCGGGCCTGGCTGCTCGAGGCGGCGATGCTCGGATTGGTCGGCGGCGGCATGGGAACCCTGCTGGGCTGGCTGGGGGCGCAGGCCGCGGTGCGGGTGGTGGGGCAGACCGTGAACGCCCTCTACCACGCCACCTCCGTCCGTTCCGCACATCCCGAGCCGCTGGAGATCGCGGGTGCACTGGTGCTTTCCGTCGTGAGCAGCGTGGCCGCCGGCTGGTGGCCGGCCCGGGCCGCGGCCGCGACGCCGCCGGCACAGCTGCTCGGACGCGGACGCGCCGCGACGCCCCGTCCTCCGGCGCCGTGGACCGCCCCCGCGGCCGTCGTGTTGGCCGTCGTCGGCG
>CAMASJ010000113.1 GCA_945860685.1 Akkermansia muciniphila | reverse complement strand
CGCGAACTGGCCTGATCCACAGGTCGTCGTCTCCCAACATCATTCCGTCATGAAATCCTTCCTGACCGCCGCCACGCTTCTCGCCGCCACCGCAGCGGTGGTGGAGGCGGCTCCCAAACGAGTCCTCGTCGTCACCGCGACCAAGGGCTTCCGCCACAGCTCCATCGCCACCGCCGAGAACGTCATCGCGACGCTCGGCAAGGTCACGGGCGACTACACCGTGGTGGACTTCGTCCGCGGTGGCGCGGACGGCAAGGACGACGCCGAGGTGGCCGCCAAGCTGTCCCTGGCGAACCTCAAGGACATCGACGCGGTGATCTTCGCCAACACCACCGGCGACCTCGCGATCCCGGACAAGGACGGCTTCATCCGCTGGGTGGAAGACGGACATGCGTTGATCGGAATGCATTCCTGCTCCGACACGTTCCACGGCTATCCTCCGTTCTATGGCCTGGTCGGTGGACTCTTCCTCACCCACGGAGCCCAGGTGACGGTGGACATGTACAACCAGGATCCGAAGCACCCGGCGAACCAGCATCTGGGGGACACCTGGTCGATGTACGACGAGATCTACGAGTTCAAGGAGTTCCACCGCGACCGCGTCCACGGGCTCCTGACCCTCGACAAGCATCCGCAGAACCGTCAGCCGGGCGACTATCCGGTCGCCTGGTGCAAGGACCTCAAGGGCGGCGGCCGGATGTTCTACACCTCGCTGGGGCATCGCGAGGACGTCTGGACCAGCGAGGCCTACCAGAAGCACATCCTCGGCGGCATCCGTTGGGGCCTGGGCTTGGCCAAGGGCTCGGGTCAGGTGACCGACACGGCGAACGTGCTGAGCGACGCGGAAAAGAAGGAAGGCTTCGAGCTGCTGTTCGACGGCAAGAGCCTCAAGGGATGGAAGTACCGCAATCCGGACGGAATGAAGTCCTGGAACGTCCAGAACGGCATGCTCTGCAACGTGCTCAAGGTGGACAAGGACGGGAACTTCACGGAGCACGGCACCGATCTCCTGACCGAGCACACCTTCCGCGACTTCGTCGTGCGCTTTGAGTTCCAGGTGGCGCCGAAGTCCAACTCGGGCTTCTACCTGCGCGGTCGCCACGAGATCCAGGTGTTCGACGACTTCCAGTCCGGCAAGCCGGAGATGGGCGGCAACGGAGCGATCTACAGCGTGAAGCCGGCGTCGATGTTCGCATCCCGCCGGGCCGGACAATGGCAGACCGCCGAGGCGCGGATCGTCGGCAACAAGATCTCCCTGATCCTGAACGGGGTCACCGTCCACCAGGACGTGGTCTGCGACCGTGGAACCGGGGGCCAGTTGGACGACAAGTTGGACCAGCCCGGACCGATCCTGCTCCAGGGCGACCATGGCGCGGTGGCCTTCCGGAACATCCGCATCAAGCAGCTCAACTGAGCTGGAAGCATCCGGGCGGGCCCGTCACGCGGGTCCGCCAATCCGCGTGGGCCTGTTCCGAAGGCCGCAAGGATTCCAATGGCAACATCGGCTGCGGTCGGTGTTGCCAATTCCTGTTCCGGACCCGGGGCTGGAGACACCAGCCGCCGTTCACCGACCGCGGTAGATGTCGGAGACGATGGCTTCCTTGGCCTTCCAGACGAGGGTCATGGTGAGGGCCACGGGAAGCAGTCCGAGGGAAACGACCAAGGGGCCGCGGCTGTGCTCGAGGACCGAGAGGAAGCCGAGCACGGGCTCGGGAATTCCAGGGAAAGCGGCGCAGCCCATCCAGAAGGCGGCCACGGCGGCCAGCCCGCTGATGAGGCCGCCATTGACCCGCGTGAAGAGCCGCATGTCGGCGCGCAGGGTTTCGTCGGGCAGGAGTGCGGCCAACC
This sequence comes from Akkermansia muciniphila, assembly GCA_945860685.1. Classification (GTDB taxonomy): domain Bacteria; phylum Verrucomicrobiota; class Verrucomicrobiia; order Limisphaerales; family UBA9464; genus SXXZ01. Next base: position 10,789 of record CAMASJ010000113.1, on the reverse strand, counting down.
GCTGGAGCACGTGGTTCAGGGTCAGCAGGAACCCGAGTGAGAACAGCAGCAGCAGGAGGACGCTTTGGGCGAAGAAGGGGTTGTCCGGCCGGCGGCTCCACCAACCGGTGAACGGGGACAGGAAGACCATGCTGACGGCGAAGAGTTCGGCGCGGAGCACGGCGCGGGTCCAGACCCGTTCCTGGGGTTGGAAGTGGGCGAGCTGGCGCAGGCCGAACCAGACCAGTCCGCAGGAGACCGTGGGCAGCCAGGCGGCGCCGGGGGTGAGGAAATCGCCGACCGCGGTCCGGGTGCAGGCCATGAGGGCGGTCGGGAGTCCCCAGAACAGCGCCGACAGCCCGCGGACGACGCGGGCAAGGGATGGCAGGAGGTTTTCCGGACTCACGACGGGCGAAACCAGACCCCGGTGGGGAGCGGGGCGGCAAGGAAGAACCCCCGGGCGCTCTTCCCTGGCGTCCGGAAACGATCTTGAATAGGTGCCTGCGGAGGACCGTTTTGACTTTGTCCCGCGGATGAAGAGGCTGAGTGCGATTTCCAACATGATCCGGACGAGTTCGATTCCAATGTTCTTCGGGTGGGCCGTCCTCATGACGACCGGGTGGGCTGCGTCGACGGATCTCTTCGAGAACCGGATCCGGCCGGTGCTGGTGGAACGCTGCCTCGAATGCCACAGCGTGAAGGCGGAAAAGCTGCGGGGCGGACTGCTGCTGGATTCCCGGGAAGGTTGGCAGAAGGGCGGGGCGTCCGGACCTGCAATCATCCCCGGCAAGCCTGCGGAAAGCCTCCTGGTGCAGGTGCTTCGGGGGAAGGCCCATGACGTGAAGGCGATGCCGCCGAAAGGTGGACCGCTTTCGGAGACCGAGATCGCGGCGTTCGAGGAATGGATCTTGGCCGGCGCCGAGGATCCCCGGGTGGGAACCGCGTCCGCGAAGGCGGCCGATCCAACCCGAAACCACTGGGCGTTCATCCCGCCCGTGATGCCGGCCCATCCGAAGCTGAAGAAGGCGGACTGGGTCCGGACCGGAATCGACGCCTACATCCTTTCGGCGCTCGAGGCGAAGGGGATCGTTCCGTCGCCGGAGGCGGATCGGCGTACGTTGATCCGTCGGGTGACCATGGACTTGACCGGGGTGCCGCCGACCCCGGAAGAGATGGCGGCCTTCCTCGCGGACCGGCGTGCCGGTGCCTACGAGCGGGTGGTGGACCGGTTGCTGGGATCCGCCGCCCACGGGGAACGTTGGGCCCGGCATTGGCTGGATGTGGCGCGCTATGCGGACAGCAAGGGCTACGTGTTCGAGGAGGAACGTCGTTACGCCTACAGCCACACCTACCGCGACTGGGTGGTGGCGGCGCTCAACCGGGACCTGCCCTACGACCGCTTCCTGATCGAGCAGATCGCCGGCGACCAGATGGCGACCGACGAGGACCGGACGCCGCTGGCCGCGATGGGCTTCCTCACCCTGGGCCGCCGGTTCCTGAACAATCCGCACGACATCATCGACGACCGGATCGACGTGGTGACCCGCGGGCTGATGGGTCTGACCGTGCAGTGTTCACGGTGTCACGACCACAAGTTCGACCCGATTCCGACCGCCGACTACTACTCGCTCTACGGGATCTTCTCCAACAGCCGGGAACCGGAGGAGAAGCCGTTCATCGCCGCCAATCCGGATCCAGCGCGGTCGGCCGAGTTCGCGAAGGAGAAGGAGAAGCGCCAGAAGGAGCTCTCCGACTACAGGATGGAACGGACCGCGGAGGTGATGAAGAAGCTGCGCGAGCGGGTGGGAGACTACCTGTTGGCGGCGCACGATGCGGCGAGCCTGGACTCGACCAACCTGGAGGGTCTGGCCCGTCAGCGCAGCTTGGATCCCGGGCTGGTGGCGGCGTGGAAGGGGCGACTGGAACAGTGGCGCACCCAGTCCCATCCGGTCTTCGCACCGTGGTTCTCCTTCGAGAAGCTCACCCCGGAAGAGTTCGCCCGTCGTGCCCCGGAGTTGGTGGGATCCGTGGCCGGCGGGAGCCTGGACGGAAAGCCCCTCAATCCGCGGCTGGCCGCCCATTTCAAGGGTTTCGCCCCAACCGGTTTCACCAACGTGGCGGCCCACTACGGCGAACTGCTCACCGGCGTGGAACGCAACTGGCGTGGGACCTTGGAGGCGGCGAAGTCGGCGGGACAACCCGAGCCGACGCAGTTGGCGGTCGCCGACGAGGAGCGGCTTCGGCTGGTGCTCTACGGTCCCGATTCGCCGGTCCAAGAGGTCCGGAACGGCATCGACCGCTTCTTCGACACGCCGGTGGCGCAGAAGCTCCGCGCGCTGCAGCGCAAGATCGACGAACTCGAGGCGACCCATCCCGGTGCTCCCTTGCGGGCGATGGCCATGTTGGATCGGGAGGCCATCTCGGAGCCGGTGGTGTTCAAGCGCGGCAACCCGGGGAATCCCGGTCCGAAGGTGCCGCGGCGTCAGCTCACCGTGGTGGCGGGCCAGGACAGTCCCGCCTTCGAGAAGGGCAGCGGACGACTGGAGTTCGCCCGTTCGATCGCCTCGCGCGGCAATCCCCTGACCGCGCGCGTCTTCGTGAACCGGGTCTGGCAACGCCACTTCGGCACCGCGCTCGTCCGCACCCCGAGCGACTTCGGCGTCCGCAGCGATCCGCCGACCCATCCGGAGCTGCTGGACTATCTGGCGGTGCGTTTCATGGACAACGGATGGTCGATCAAGAATCTCCACCGCGAGCTGCTGCTCTCGGCGACCTACCGCCAATCCAGCGATCCGCTGGCCCACGACGCCTCCGAGGAGGAGGTCGCCCAAGCGGAGAAGGAGGATCCAGCGAACAACCTGTATTGGCGCATGAACCGCAAGCGCATCGACTTCGAGGCGATGCGGGACAGCCTGCTCGCCGTCTCTGGCACGTTGGACCGCACGGTCGGCGGTCGCCCGGTGGAGATCTACGACACCGAGAAGCCGGCGAACCGTAGGACGCTCTACGGCTTCATCGACCGCCAGAACCTCCCGGGAATCCTCCGTTCCTTCGACTTCGCCAGCCCGGATGCCACCTCTCCGGGACGCTTTCAGACCAGCGTGCCGCAACAGGCGCTCTTCTGGCTCAACAGCCCGGTGGTGGCGGAACAGGCGCGGGCCTTGGTCGCTCGACCCGACATCGCCTCGCGATCCGGGGCGGACCGGATCCGAAGACTTTACGGCGTTGCCTACCAACGGTCTCCCGACCGCTTGGAACTCGACGCGGCGATGCAGTTCGTGGACGGCCACAGTTCGGATGAGACTCCGGTCACTCCGGGTTCCGCGTGGCAGTATGGGCGGGGGCATTTCGATTCCGCGTCCAACCGCGTCGACGAGTTCCGTCCGTTCCGCGTTTTCCGTGACGGCCGTTGGCAGGATGCCGAGAAGTTCCCGGCGATGGCCCCAGCAGCCTACGCCTCGTTGACTCGGACGGGCGGCCATCCGGGTGTGGACGGCCGCCATGCGGCGATTCGCCGGTGGACGGCGCCGTCCGACATGACGGTCCGCATTTCGGGGACGGTGTCGCACTCGGCCAAGCTGGGCGATGGCATCCACGCCTTGGTGGTCTCCAGCCGTCAGGGGAAGCTCGGGGCTTGGGAAGTCTCCGGGACCAGCGCTTCCGCCGAGATCGGCTCCGTGTCCGTGAAGCGCGGTGAGACCCTCGATTTCGTGGCGGACCCGCGGTCCGGGGACAATTCGGATTCCTTCGAATGGGCGCCCGAGGTCGTGCAGGTGGATGGCGACCGACGTGCCTGGGCGGCCAACGCCGATTTCTCGGGAGCCCGGGAGTGGCCGCGTCCGCTGGGGCCATGGCAACGGCTGGCTCAGGTGCTCCTGGCCTCCAACGAGTTCAACTTCGTCGACTGAAACCGTGGCGACGATGCCCAAGCCCACCGAACCCGGGGCCATTCCCCTGCCGACTCGACATCACTTCGATGCGGCGGTCGGTTGGATGCTTCTGGGCCTGCCCGCGGACGCAGCGCTGGAGTTGGACCGACTGCCCCAACCGGTCTGCCGCAGGGCCGAGGTGCTGGAGTTGCGTTGGGAGGTGCACAGTGCGCTCGGCCAATGGACCGAAGGCTACCGGACCGCGACCCAGCAGGTGGCGTTGTATCCGGACGAGGTCTCCGGCTGGCTGCACCGGGCCTACGCGGCGCGCCGGATGGACGGCGGCGGGGTCGCGCACGCCTCGGGTCTGCTGGTTCCGGCGGCGACCCGGTTTCCCACGGAGCCGCTCATCCGGTTCAACCTGGCGTGCTACGCGGCCGTGATGGGCGACCTCGACGGCGCCTGGACCTGGTACTGCAAGGCCCTGGCGGTCGGGAATCCGGTCGAGTTGCGGGCGACCGCGCTTGCCGACCCGGATCTGGAGACCCTCTGGCCGCGGATCGCGGTCGGCTCCTGACAGGTTGGTCCCAAGCCAAAACAAGGCTAGAATCCTCCGGAATAACCGAGCACGAATCGCCGTCGATACCCGATCCATGCGCAAGCAGTACGTCATCCTCTCGGTCCTCGCCGTCCTGGCGATCGCTTCGCTGGCTGTGGCCTTCAACAGCCGCAGGGCGGCGCCGCGCAAGGCGTTGGACCTCGTCCTCGCCGACGCGGAGTTCGGTTCGCAGGTGCTGCCCGTGCTCCAGAAGAACTGCTGGGACTGCCACGGCGACGGTGCCCGGAAGGGGGACGTCAACTTCGACGGCCACACGAACATCCACACACTGCTGGCGGATCGCCGGCTGTGGGAGCGGGTGCTGCACACGGTGAAGACCGGTGAGATGCCGCCGAAGAAGCGTCAGACGCAGCCCACGGCCGGCGAGCGCACAAACCTCGTTGCCTGGTTGGACCGTACGCTTTTCCCCGTGGACCCGGAGCATCCGGATCCGGGTCGGGTGACCCTGCGGCGCCTCAACAGGGTCGAGTACGACAACACCATCCGGGATCTGGTCGGGGTGGACTTCCAGCCGGCGGCCGATTTCCCGCAGGACGACGTCGGCTACGGGTTCGACAACATCGGCGACGTCCTCTCAATGCCTCCGATCCTGATCGAGCGGTACCTGAAGGCGGCGGAGGCGGTCCTGGACGAGGCCCTGGTGACCGGTCCCTTGCCGACGGTCGCCCGGCGTTTCGATCCGGGACGTCTGGAGGGGCACGGCGGTTCCGAGGCGTTGGCCACCTTGGGTTCCAACGGCGAGATGAGCCTGAGCTACGAGGCGAAGGTGCCGTCGGAGTACTTGATTCGGGTTCAGGCCTACGGCGACCAAGCGGGCCCGGACAAGGTGCTGATGGCGGTCAACGCGGATGGCAAGGAACTGGAGAGGTTCGAGGTGCGTCGGACGCGCGGCAACTCCAAGGCCTACGAACACCGCGCGTTCCTGTCGCCGGGTTCGCATCGCATCGGGGTCGCCTTCCTCAACGACTACTACAAGGAATCGACGGTGGAGGAGACCGGTCCGAAGGGTCGGAAGATCCAGCGGAAGAAGATCGAGGACCGCAACCTCCAGGTTGAGTTTGTGGAGTTGGTGGGGCCGTTCACCAACACGGTGCCGAAGCTGCCGGAATCCCATAGCAGGATCTTCTTCCGTCAGCCGGGTCCCAAGACCACCAACGAGGTGGCGAAGGAGATCCTCGCCCGCTTCGCCGGCAAGGCCTTTCGTCGGCCCGCAAGCGTCGAGGAAGTGGCCCGCCTGATGACGCTCTTCCAGCAGGCGCAGGGTGGTGGCGACAACTTCGAGACCTCCGTCCGGCATGCCCTGACCGCGGTGCTCGTCTCACCCCATTTCCTGTTCCGCGGTGAACTGCAGTCCGATCCGGACAACCCCAACGCTGTCCACCGGATCAACGACTACGCCTTGGCTTCGCGTCTGTCGTATTTCCTCTGGAGCAGCATGCCGGACGAGACGCTGTTCCGTTTGGCGGAGAAGGGGAGCCTGAGGAAGAACCTGGCCGGGGAGGTTCGCCGCATGTTGGCCGACCCGAAGTCGAAGGCCTTGGTGGACAATTTCGCCGGCCAATGGCTGCAGCTTCGGACCATGGAGATCATCACCCCGGACGCGAAGATGTTCCCAGAGTTCGATGAGCGTCTCCGGGCTTCGGCGCGCCGTGAGACGGAGATGCTCTTCGAGCACATCTTGAGGCAGGATCGTCCTCTGACGGAACTGATCGAAGCGGACTACACCTTTGTGGACGGGCGTTTGGCTCGGCACTACGGCCTGGAAGGAGTGGCCGGGGACGACTTCGTGAAGGTGTCGCTGAAGGGGACGCCCCGGGCCGGTTTGCTGACCCATGCGAGCTTCCTGGCGCTGACGTCGAATCCCAACCGCACCTCCCCGGTGAAGCGCGGGAAATGGATCCTGGAGAACATCCTGGCGACCCCGCCGCCGCCGCCTCCTCCCGGGGTACCGCCGCTGGAGGCCAAGGAACTGAAGGGGACGCTGCGCCAGCGGATGGATGCCCATCGCGACAACCCCATGTGCGCCTCATGCCATGCCAAGATGGATCCCATCGGCTTCGCCTTCGAGCACTTCGACGCCATCGGGCGGTATCGGGAAAAGGACGGCACGGAGCCGATCGACGCCTCGGGTGTGTTGGAGTCGGGGGAGCCATTCGACGGGCATCTCGCCTTCGGGAACCTCATTTCGGGTGCGAAACGCGAGGACTTCATCCGTTGCGTGGTGGAGAAGATGTTCACCTACGCCCTGGGTCGGGGACTGGAGTACTACGATCGTCCGGCGGTGGAGGCGGCCTGCAAGGAGCTGTCGGCAAACGGCCTCAGGTTCTCCACGTTGATCGAGGGAGTGGTGCGGAGCGTTCCGTTCCAGTACCGGCGAGGCGATGGGGATCCGCTGCTTGCGGGTCACGCCCGCTGAATTGGCCGCAGGTTCCTCAACCCGCCATTTTCGAACCTCCGGTTGCCTCCGGCATTGGGGTTGCTAAAGTCGACGAACTTCCCGGACATCCGTGGGTTCCACCTTGGGTGGGATGTAGTGACGAACGGGAAAAATCGCGGCAACAAACCGTTTCTTTGGCTGGCGGGTTCGGGATTTCGACAACATGTCGGACGACAACATGCAGTTGCAGCGGTGGGAGCTGAAGTACCTCGTACCTGAGGAACTGGCGCTTGCTCTGCGTGACTTCGTGTCCAACTACCTCGAGCTGGACGAGTACGGGGTCGGTCGACCAAACCTCTCCTACACCATCCGCAACCTGTACCTGGATTCGGACGATCTCCGGATCTATTGGGGGACGATCAACGGCAACAAGAACCGCTACAAGCTGCGGCTCCGGTTCTACGAAGACAGCCCCGGCTCTCCTATCTTCTTCGAGATCAAGCGTCGGATGAACGATGCGATCATGAAGCAACGGGGCGGAGTGAAACGCCACGCGGTGGAGGCGGTCCTCGCAGGTCAGATCCCGCATACTTCGGAGTTGGTGAGGGACGATGTTCGTCAGTCGGAGGCAATCCAGCGTTTCGTCGAGCTGATGAACGACACGCGCAGTGGTCCTGTGGCCCACGTGTACTATGAACGGGAAGCTTGGATCAGTCCCCACGACAATTCCGTCCGTGTGACCTTTGACCGGAACGTCCTGATCTCGCCCGAGTTCACCAGCCGGTTCAGCGCGGAGATGGATGCGCCGACCACAGTTTTTGGCCCGGCGGTGATCCTGGAGCTGAAGTTCACGGGCCGATTCCCGGAATGGTTCGCGGAGATGGTCCGGATCTTCGGCCTTCGGCAGGCCTCCGCTTCGAAGTATGCCGACGGGGTCGCCCGGAAGGGAGAAGCCTATTTCTGCCGGAACGGGCTTGCCACGGCAGTACCCGGTGATCCGGAGTTGGCCGAGGAACGGAAGAGGGAGCGGATGCAGCGTCTGAACGCCCTGCTGTCCCGAGGCCACCAAACCGCCTAGACCACCATGTCAGACCTTTTGTTTCATGGAGATTTCGGAACGGCACCCTCCGACCTTTCGGGGTTGCTGCTGGGGCTGCTTGTCGCCTTCCTTTGTGGTCATGTCATCGCCTGGGTCTACATGGCTTGTCACTCCGGGCTCAGCTACTCGAAGTCCTTCGTCAATTCCCTGGTGGTCCTCTGCACCATCGTGGCCCTGGTGATGGCCGTGATGTTCGACAATCTGCTGATGGTCTTCGGCATGATGGCGGTCTTCGCGGTGGTCCGTTTCCGCAACATCCTGCGGGACACCTTGGATACCACTTACATCCTGGCCAGCATCACCACCGGAATGGCGGCCGGGACTCGGAAGTACAGCACCGCCATCATCGGATGCGTGATTTTCGCCTTGGTGATGCTGTATCTGCACTGGACCGCGTTCGGAAGCCGCCATCGCTACGACCTGGTCCTGAACCTCCACTGGGGGAGACCCCTGAATGAGCTGCCGCGGTTGCTTGCCCTCTTGGAGCGCCACGGTCGGAAGAACCAGCTGGCCAGCCAGCGGGTCAGCACCGCCTCCGAGGGTGCCGACCTCTCTTTCCGCGTGCTCCTTCGCGATGCGGGACGTGTGGAGGAATTGATGACCGAGCTCAAGGCGGTGCCTGGGGTCTCGCGGGTGACGAGCCTGAAGGCCGAAGACGAATCCGAGATGTGATCATGGAACCCGACAAGAAACTGCCGCCGGCGGAGGTCCTGCCTCCGATACCGACGCCGCCCCATGTCGCCTTCCGGGAGTTCCGGATCGCAGTGGTTCCTTACCTGCTTTTCGCCGTGATGCTCTGCGTGACCGGTTATGTCTGGAAGGGATACGTCGGAACTTCGGCCTTGGTCGGCGAAGCGGAGTCGGTGAGAGCCCAAGTCGGTAGCACAACGTCCGGACGGATACTCCGGTTGCAGGTCGACGCTTTGCAGCGGGTCGCGGCAGGTCAGACGATCGCCTTGGTACTGCCGGTTGAACCCAAGGTGCTGGATGCCCAGATCGCGCTTTCCAAGGCCCGCATGGACTTGATCCGAAGCGGAATCAGCTCGGACGTCCGCAAGGAGAACATGAGGATCAACCTCGAGAAGCTCCGTCTAGACATGATGTCGAAGCGGGTGGAGTTGGTGGAGGCCCGAGCCAAGCAGACCTATGCGGAACTGGAACTCGCCCGGGTCGAACGTCTGTTCGCAGGTACCGCCGGATCGACCGGCGGTCCTGTCCGGTCCATCTACAGCCAGGCAGACCTCGACGTCGCCCGACGCGACGTCAACGCCTCGACCGCCATGGTTGTGGAGCTCAACCGCCTGGTTTCCGAGATCGATTCCGCCATTCGTGAGATGTCCGTTTCGGAGCCCAAGGTAGATGGAGATCTTCCGTCCTCGGTCCGCGCTGCGATCAATGTGGAGGAGAGCAACCTCGATCTGTTGGAAGCCCAGATGTTGCCGCAGGAACTGGTGGCGCCTTTCGACGGCATTGTCAGCGTCGTCCACCGTCAGGCCGGTGAGACCATCCTCGCCGGAGAGGCCATACTGACGGTTTCCAAGGAGAAGCCATCGCGGGTCGTGGCTTTTGTCCGCCAACCACTGAACCTGGATCCCAAGGTGGGCATGAAGATTGAGGTCCGATGCCGCGGCGGTCGCCGCCTTTCCGGTGTCGGTGAGGTCCTCTCCGTCGGCTCCCAACTGGAACCCGTTTATTCCACCTTGCTGCCGAGGAATGCCAATGCCGCTGGAAACGGAAGCGGCAACGTGTCAGCCGAACTCGGACTCCCGGTCTTCGTATCTTTGCCCAACGACCTCGTTGTTCGCCCAGGTGAACTGGTGGAACTCCATGGATTAATAAGGTGATCGTTAAAGGTGTGAGTTATGGCCTGCTTTCAACGTTTTTGGCCTGCCTCTCCCGAATCGTGGTTTGACTGACCGCACCGCGTCGATATCGTCCAGGAGTCAGTGGGGAGTATCCCCGGTTCCTCCAAAGCCCGACGGCGCTTTTTTTAGGCTGTCGGGCTTTTTTCATCCGGTTTTTCCTGCAGGCGACGGGCGAGCGAGTCGGCCAAGTTCGCGGCATCCGGGTCCGAAGGAACCTCCCACCATTCGAGGTCCATCTGTCCTTCAAACCAAGTCCGCTGGCGTTTTGCGAACTGCCGGGTGCGGGCCTTCACGAGTTCCACGGTATCCCGGTATCCGCGGACCCCTTGGAGGTGTTCGACCACTTGGCGGTATCCGATCGCCTGCATCGCCACCCGGTTGCGCTCCAGCCCCCTTTCCAAAAGCCTGAGGGTCTCCTTCACCAGTCCCGCCTCGAACATGCGGTCCACCCGGCGATGGATCCTGTCCACCAAGTGGGGTGCCGGTCGCCGAAGGCCAAAGGCGCGTCCGGCCATCGATGGAGCCCGTTCCGGCCAGGTGGCCCGCTGGGAAGAGAAGGGGCGACCAGTGATCCGGATCACCTCCACGGCCCGGACGATCCGGCGTCGGTTCCGCAGGTCGATGGCGTCGAAGGTCTCCCAATCCCTGCGGGCGAGCTCATCGAGCAGTACCTCGGTGGAGAGGGTTTCCAATTCGGCCCGGAGAACCGGGTCCGGCGCCGGTGCGGAGCCCAAGCCGTTCAACCAGGCGTTGAAGTACAGGCCGGTTCCGCCGCAGAGGATCGGAACCCGACCCCGCGCCGTGATCCCCGCGATCGCCGCCGTGGCGTCCGCCACGAACCGGGCGGCGTCGTAGGTGTCGTCGAGCGGGACGATGTCCAGCAGGTGATGCGGTATCCTGCTGCGCTCCGCGTCCGTGGGTTTCGCGGTGCCGACGTCCAATCCCTGGTACACCTGCATGGAGTCGACGGAGACGATCTCC
>CAMASJ010000112.1 GCA_945860685.1 Akkermansia muciniphila | reverse complement strand
AGACGACGTTCGCCACGCAGATGCTTCCGCGGAGCGATCCGAGTTGGACGGGTTCAGCGAGTTGGTTGGTCAAGGAGAACGGCTTCAACTCGCTGATCACCGGAAGCCTTGGACGGAACGTGGCCAAGGCGAAGGCACCGCACACGATGGCGATGCCGGCGACCAGCACGCCCCAGAGCAGGCGTTCGATCCGTTGACGGCTGATTGGAAGCATCGAAAAAAGCAGACCGGCCAGCGGAAGAACTCCGAAGGCCGGTCCGGAATCGGGGTCTGCGGATTTCTACTCGAAACTTCCGCCGCCAGCCTTGGACTTCTCGGTGTACCACTTGTCGTAGTCCTCTTGGGAGACGACCTTGAAGAAACCCCTCATCGCGGAGTGCCCGTTGCCGCAGAGCTGGGCGCAGGTGATGGTGTAGTCCCCGATCTTGTTCGGTGTGAAGTGGACAGGGATCGAGAGTCCGGGGATCGCGTCCTGAGTCACGCGCATGCTGGGAACCTTGAAGCAGTGGATGACGTCCATGCTCGAGATCAGGGCGATCACCGGGCGGTTGACCGGCAGCAGGAAGGCCTCGGTCACCACGGCGACGTCGTCCTTGGCGGCCGGGTCACCGTTGATGTCCAAGCCGAACGGGTTGGAGCGGTCGGCGAACTTGACGTCTTGTTTACCCCACTGGTTGTCGACGCCGGGGAAGTGGGCCGCCCAAGCGAACTGCTGGGCCATGACCTGGACTTCGACCGGCTTTTCCTCAGGTTTTGGGGGATTGTCGACGGCCTTGGCCCAAAGGGGCACTGCCAAGCCGATCAGGAGCACGGCTTCGACGCCGGCGACACCGATCTCGAGGTAGGTCGAGGTGTGGCTGCGGGCGCCGACGTAATCGGCCTTGGGATTCGCGCCCTTGCGGAATCGAAAGATCACGTAGAGGAAGTAGCCCAACCAGCCGACGAACAGGGACGCCATCAGCAGATGGACATAGAGGATCAGTTCGTCGATGCCTTTGGCGTGGTTGGCCGCCGCTTCGGGCATGCCGAGAAGTTGGAGGACGGAGGTCATTGGAATCAGTGAGAGGAAGGGGAAGGATTGCCGGATTTGTCGGTCGATTCCGCGACGGATTCCTCCGTCTGGCGGGCACGGCGTGCGATGAAGACGAAGAAGGATCCGAAGGCGACCCAAGCGAGGATCACGAAGGCCAGCATCACGAAGATGCCCGCATTCATGCCTTGCGCCAGGGGAGCGTCGGTCTTGCCGAAACAGGAGGCACAGGCCGAGAGCTTCCCAAGTGGGAAGACCGCGGCGATGGTCAGGACTAAGCCTCGTTTCACAGGTAGCTGATGTTCTTTAGTTTCCGGAGGAAATAACGCCCGTAGAAGGCCAGTGCCAAGATGGCCACGAAAGCGCCGACGCTTCCGGCGAGATCAGTGGACGAACCGGACTCGCGGTAGTTCTGATAGCTCCAAGCGGACAGGAAGGCCATCAGGAGAACCGAGGCGGCGACGAACACCACATGGAAGGCTTTAAGGGACATAGACGGTCTTCATGAGGGTGTTCTTCGGGGTGTCGTGGGTGCCCCAGAGGGTCAGTCCCATGAGTCCGGTGAAGAAGATCGCGGAGATCACGAGGAGACTATACACCAGCTTCTTCTCAGACATGAGGTGCATGAAGTAGGCGGCCACCAGGAACGCCTTGATCGAGGCGATGAAGAGGGCGACACCGACCGTCACCGCCATGCTGCTGAAGTCCACGTAGTACATCAGGACCGTGATCACCGTCCCGAGCAGCAAGGCCCCGAAGATGATCAGGTAGGTCTTGATGTGGGACGCGATGTCATGGTCGTGGTCGTCGTGCGACGCCGCCGCGTTGTGGGATTGTTCGCTCATGGATGAAGGGGGAGTGGAAGGTCAGAGCAGGTAGACGACGGGGAAGAGGAAGATCCAGACGAGATCGACGAAGTGCCAGAAAAGGCCCCCGACCTCGATGCGGTTGGTGAACTGTTCCGGATTGGTCTTCCACATCTTGGCTCCCGGGAAGGCGAAGTACGCCAAGACCAACGCGCCGCCGAGGACGTGGAGTCCATGGAGGGCGGTGATCAGGAAGTACACCGCGAAGAACGGGTGGGTGGCCGGGGTGTAGGATCCGAGGAACGCGATGTCGGCGGTGGCGATCTTCTGCTTCGCATGGTCATGGGAGGCGCCCTCGACATGCTTCACATGGCCGTGGATATCCCGGGCGGGATCGACCGCGATCTCGATATGCTCGACCTTCTCGGCCTCAAGGCGTCCGAGGCTCCACTGGTCGGCGAAGTTCCAGAAGCCCGGATGCTTGCCGTTGACCTCGAGATGGCCGGTGACGGCCTTGCCGTCCTTGAGCCGGACGACGTAGTGGGAGAACTTGTCGTTGTACTCGAAGGACTTGATCCCGAGGAACGCGAAGGCGCAGATCACAGTGACCACCATCAGCCAGCGGAAGCGGGCGAAGTTGTTCATTTTCAGCGCGGCCCAGGCGAGGACCACGGTGACGGACGAGGTGATCAGGACCGCGGTGTTGAAGGTGCCGATGGGGATGTTCAGCAGGCCGCGAGGCCAAGCAAGGGCGACGTCCGGCCAGAAGCCGTCCGGTGCGCTCACCCGCAGCAGGATATAGGCGGAGAACAGGGCTCCGAAGAGCATGATCTCGGAGGCGAGGAAGAGCCAGATGCCAACCTTCGCATTGTAAAGTCCGGTATCCGGCCGGGCTTTATACGTATAGGGGATTTCCATTGTGCTGTTGAATCGGGGTGGGATGGCGCCTGGAGATCAGGGCTTCTCGCTCTGCGGGGTGAAGTCGCTCTTGGCGCCGGGCACGCTGTATTCGTAGGGGCCGCGGTAGGCGACCGGCTCCGAGGCGAAGTTGCCGTGGGGCGGGGGAGTGGGAGTGGCCCATTCGAGGGTGGTCGCATCCCACGGGTTGTCCGAGCTCACCTTCTTGCCGACGAAGATGCTCGAGAAGAAGTTGATGATGAAGGGCAGTTGGGCGACGCCGAGGCCGACAGCACACATGGTGATCATCTTGTTCAGGCTCAACGCGGTCGGATCGACGCCTTCGAAGTAGGTCGTTCCGCCGTCGTACATGCGCCGCGACATGCCCTTGAAGCCCTGGATGAACATCGGGGCGAACACGCAGTTCATGAAGAAGAGCGAGCCGGCCCAGTGCAACTTGCCGAGGGTTTCGTTCATCATCCGCCCGGTGATCTTTGGGAACCAGTAGTAGATTCCGGCGAAGACGGCGAACATGGTTCCCGGGGCGACCACATAGTGGAAGTGGCCGATCACGTAATAGGAATCGTGCAGGTAGATGTCGGAGGCGTTGAAGCCGAGGGGCAGTCCGGTAAGGCCGCCGATGCCGAACATCGGAAGGAAGCTCAGCGCGAAGAGCGAGGCGGCGTTGAAGCGGATCGAGCCGCCCCAGAGCGAAATGAAGAGGGCGGTCAGGATGATCACCGAGGGGATCGAGATCATCATCGTGGTGGTCTGGAAGAACGTCGCGATCTTGGTACCCATTCCGGTGAGGTACATGTGGTGGGCCCAGACGATGAAGGACAGGAAGCCGACGGACATGGTCGAGTAAACCATGCTCTTGTAGCCCCAGAGCGGCTTGCGGGTGTTGTTCGCAATGACCTCGGAGACGATACCAATGGCGGGGAGGATGAGCACGTAAACCTCGGGGTGACCGAGGAACCAGAACAGATGCTGCCACAGGAGCGGGCTGCCACCGCCGGAAACCGCGAGGGCGGTGCCGTTCACGACCAGACCCTGGGGCAGGAAGAAGGAGCTGCCGAAGAGGTTGTCCATGAGCTGCATCAGGCCAGCCGCCTCAAGGGGAGGGAAGGCGAGGAGCAGGAGGAACGCGGTGACGAACTGGGCCCAAACGAAGAAGGGCATGCGCATCCAGCTCATGCCGCGGCACCGGAGCTGGATGATCGTGGCGATGAAGTTGACGGAACCCAGCAAGGAAGAGGTGATGAGGAACACCATGCCGATCAGCCAGTAGGTCTGTCCGTCGAAGCGGTTGGCAAGATCGGTGACTGACGCGAGCGGCGAGTAGGAGGTCCAGCCGGACCGGGCGGTGCCACCCGGCGTGAAGAACGAGGCGAACATGACCACGCCGCCGATGAAATAGACATGGAAGCTCGCCATGTTGAGGCGGGGGAACGCCATGTCCGGCGCGCCGATCTGGAGCGGGGTCACATAGTTGCCGAAGGCGCCGAACAGGATCGGTACGATCGCGAGGAACACCATGATGGTTCCGTGCATCGCGCCGAACGAGTTGTAGAGGTCGCCGCTGAGGTTTCCGCCGGGTGCCATGTCGGATCCGAGGAGCTTCTCCAGCAGGGCACCCACCACAGGGATGGGTTTGCCCGGGTTGGCCAACTGGAAGCGCATGGCCAAAACCAGCAGGAACCCGAAGAACAGGAAGATCAACGAGGCCACGCCGTACTGGACGCCGATGACCTTGTGGTCCGTGCTGAAGATGTACTTGCTGAAGAATCCAGGCTCGTGGTGGTCATGGGAATGACCCTTCTGCCCGTGGGCGTGCGCGTGCGTATCTGTGGCTTGCATAGTGGAACTCGGAGTCAGGAACCGTATTCCGAAACCGGCGGTACGGGAAAATTCAACACCACCGCTGTCGGAAGTGGTACAGAAAATGTTGAAGTGGACGGCGGAAATGAGGTGGACGAAGGCACTTCCTTAGTCCGGTCGATGACAAGAAATGTCAGGAGGACCGGCAGGTAGAGGATCGAGGAGAAGAAAAGCCGGCGCGCGGAGGGGATATCCAGGAGGATGGCGAAGCGGACGGCGTGCACGAGGAAGAGTCCACCCAGGATCAGGGCGCTGCTGAGGTAAATCCGGCCGCTGACGCCCTGCAGGAAAGGAACCAGGCTCACCAAGATGAGCGCGATGGTGTTGCGGATCGCGGAAGCGGCCGACCGGCGCCCATCAGGATCGATCCCGGAGAGCATCCGGAAGCCAGCCTTGGAGTATTCGTCGCGGTAAATCCAAGCGATGGCCATGAAGTGGGGCAGTTGCCAAAAGAAGAGGATCGCGAAAAGGGCCAAGCCTTTCGGCGAAAGGGATCCCGTCGCCGCGGTCCAACCCATCAACGGCGGGAGAGCCCCTGGGATCGCCCCCACCAGGGTGTTGAGGACGGTGATCCGTTTGAGCGGGGTGTAGAGAAAGAGGTAGGTGGCCAAGGTGATGGCGCCCAGGAACGCCGTGAGCAGGTTCACCCAGACCGCCAGCCAAACCAATCCAGCGACGGACGTCCCAACCCCGAGCGCCAGCACCACGGTGGTGTCCATCCGGCCGGAGGGAATGGGGCGGCAGGCCGTGCGCCGCATGAGGGCGTCGTGCTCCCGTTCGATCCACTGGTTCAAGGCGGCTGCCCCTGCGGCCAGGAGCGAGGTTCCACCCAAGGCATGTACGCAGAGCCAGCCGGAGACCCCATCGGGCGACCCGAGGAAGAATCCCATCAGGGTCGTGAGAAGCACCAGAAGGGTCAGGCGCGCCTTGAAAAGCTCGCTGAACATCTTCAGCCGTCCGTGACGGAGGTCCGTCACGGGTAGGGTGGTTTCGACTGGGCTAGGTGTCGTCACGAAGTTCCAAGACTACCCCACGGCGGCGGGGGTGGTCATCTGCGGAATGGAAGTTTTCCCAAGTGGTTCCGCGGACTTGACCGCGCTGTTCCGACCGCAAAGCCAAGCCGTCAGGATGCCGGCAGAGAGAGAAAGGGAGCCGACCGCGACGTGAGCGGTGGCGATGTCGGCCGGCTTGTCGTAGAGGACGGTCAGGATCCCGAGCGTGAACTGGGTGCATACGAGCCCAAACCAGACGGACGCCATCTTGCGAGCCGCCGCTTCCTGGGGCAGGGAGCGGGTCTTGACGAAGACGGCCACGACGGCGGCTAGGGTCAGGATCGCGTTGAGGCGATGAAACATATGGATATGGATCTGGAAGGGCGTGATGGGCTCAAACCCATCGCGTCGGGCGGAATACCGCTCGAGCGAGGCCGCATCGGTGGCTGGCCAGACCTGGCCATGGGCCAGTGGGAGGTCAGGAATCGCGAGCCCCGCATGTTGATGACGCATCAAGAGTCCCAGGAGGAGTTGTCCCAGGACGAGAAGGCAAGCCATGCGGGAAAGAAACCTCGGGTACGAATCCGAGTCAGATTGGCGGATCGATTCCCAAACAGGCGCCAGCCGGAAGGTGAGGCAGACCAAAAGGGCGAAAAAGAGTTGCCCTAGGCAGCCATGGGCGACGCCGAAGAGGATGCCGCCAGTGGTACCGGCCACGGTCCACTGATCGAGGACGACGCGGAGTCCGCCGAGGCTTCCTTGGACCTGGACTGTCCAGAAGGCCATCCAAGCCATCCGGACGGCCGTTGAGGAAGCTTGGTTCCGGCCCCATGGGGTCAGAGCCGCCAGCAGGACGACCGCGGAGATCCCCATCAGGAATTGTGCTTCGTTCTTCCAGTTGGAACCTGCAAAGGCGAGCAGCCCGGCGCCGACGGCAAGTTCGGTGGAACCGATCCAAGCCAGAATCCGTCGTGATGCGGCGCCTCCGACCCAGCGGGTCAGGAAAACCACCAGCAACCCCACGGTCGAGGCCCAGATCCGGTGGGTGTGTTCATCGAAGATGCCTCCCGTCCTCCAGGTAGAGATCGGCAGGGCGAACATGTTGTATCCGAAACTGGTGGGCCAGTCGGGGACTGCCATTCCCACGCCTTTGCTGGTCACCAATCCACCGATGCAGACGAGACCCAGCGTGGCCAAGGTGACCCCGAAGGAATAGCGAAATAGGCCGGTGGAGGCGGAGGGTGGTGTCGACATAGGAAAAGGCCGTGGCCGGAAGCCGGCCACGGCCTTGAAACTGTCCTCGGATTACTTGACCGCAAGCTCGAGGGACAACGTGGCCTTACCACCCTTGACCTCGACCTCACCGGTGACGACACCGGACTTCAAGTGGTTGGCCTCCACGGTGTACTTGCCGTCGGGAAGGTCGCCGCTGATGGTGAAATTGCCGTCCTTGTCGGTCACCGCGAAGAACGGGTGGTCGAACACGTGGACATAGCCGGACATCCAGGGGTGGACGTTGCAGATGAGCTTCACGGCCAGCTCCGGCTTGTCGAAGGTCTTCGGATTCACCTGACCGGCGGTGGCCTGGGCGAAGTTGAAGCCCTTGTTCACCTTGGCCTGGCAGTTCACGTTGTGCATGAACGCGTCCGAGTTCTTGATGTCGACCGTCTGGCCCACCATGGCGGCGGAGACGAGGGGCTCATAGACGCAACCGACCTGATCGATGAGGGGCTTGGTGGCCGGGACCGTGTAGGTCTTGCCGGCGGGGAGTCCGGCCTTGATGTAGACTGCGACGTTGGCGAGGCCCTTGTCGGCCCCGACCACGTAGGTGCGGGTCATCACCGGCTTGGTGTGCAGGGCGCCGCACAGTTTGTCGGCCTTGATCGGGGTGATTTCGCGCGCGGCCGGAGCCTCGCCGTTCAACTTGACCTTGCCGGTGATCTCGGCGGCAGAGGCACCGGTGGCCGCGACGACCGCCATCGAGGCGGCGAACTTCAGTGTGTTCTTCATTTCAATTTCTCTCCAGTTAACGGTGAAAATCGGCCGGACGCTAACCTCCGACCTGAGAGGGTCAAGCGGTTCGTGAAACTTTTCACAAGCTGCTCAAAGGGACGATGGCCCTTGCCAAGTATTCGAAGGAGCTGACGAGACCGGTTTCAGGAAGTCATCGGCTTTCTTCAGAGATGCTTGATGAACTCCAGCAAGGGGACCAGATCGGGATCTTCCCGGGCCATCTCCTTCAAGGGGAGCTTGCCCTTGACCTTGGAAGCCCGCTCCAACCAGATCTTCGCACCGGCGAGGTCGCCCAGTTGGCAGGCGTAGCACGCGAGATTGTAGGCGATGATGCCTTCCTCGGGGAATTGCTCGACGATCGGAAGAAGCAGCTGCATTGCCTCCTGGGTCCGCTTCATCTCATGCAGCGTGTAGCTTTGGTGGATCCAGCCGGAGGGTCGATCGGGAGCGACGTTGGTCACCAAACGGGCGACATCCAGCGCGGAGTCCCATTGGCCCCGTGCCGCATGAAGGCGCCAACGGATGTCGAGGACGTCCGGATGTCCTTGGGCCGACGGGCTCAGGCGCCGGAGTTCCCGGGCTGCCTCCAGGGAATCTCCCAACTCCAGCCAGCCTTCGGCCGCGCTCAGATAGTGCTTGTCGGGAAATCCCACCCCTTCCACGTCGTGAAGCTATTCGGGGTGCGCACCTGCCGGCAAACCCGAATTGCCATGGCGGACAATGGCCTGCCGAGGCGGTGCCCGAACGGACGTAGCCTGTTTTTCCTCAAGCTAGGCGATGGGAACGCCGATCCGACGACAGGGGGGGCGAAGGGAGCCTCCTTTCCGACCCTCCAGCTCGACATGTCGAAACAAGTTGCGTCCTCGCCCGGTCCTGAAAACGCCGGCGGGCCACCTTCCGCCCCGCGGGCTGCGGGACGGCAAGCGATGCTCTGTGTGGTCCTCGCGCTGGGCGCTTTGCTGGTCAATTTCGTGCCGATGGAAGCGGTCACCGGGCTCCGGTTGTGGGCCGGGGCTTTTCCGGCGATGATCGCCGCCCTGCTGCTGGGACCCGTTCACGGATTGGTCGCGGGCGTCGCAGCAGGCGGGGGGCTGGGACTCGCCGTGGGGGATTGGCTTCCGACCCCAATACTTGCCGCAGCCGGCTATGCGGTCGGCCTCGCGACGCACCGCGGAATCTCGCCGATCGCTGCGGCGGTCGGCTTCTGGACCGTGGTCGGACTGCCCTCGGCGTGGTTGACCTATCGATTTCAGTATCCTGAGGGCGGTATACTCAATCTTCTGCGCGCTCTGGAATTACCCTTCAACTCTGTGGTGGGCGTGGTGCTCGCCGACGCCTTGAGGCTCTTCCCGCCTCTCCGAAGGGTTGCTGGCGATCTAGGTCTATTGCGGGATCGCGCACCGTTCCGTGCCTATCTTCTCGGTGGATTCACCGTGGTGGCCACGGTTCCGCTGCTGCTTCTCAGCCTGCTCTACGGCCGCAACCTTTCCCGGCGTCAACTTCAGGATGCACAGTTCGACCTGAACCGGGCCACAAGGTCGGTGCGAGGTGCAATCCAGGACTACATCCGGCAGAACGAGCTCGCGGTGCTGACCCTGGCCCGTCAGATCGACGCGGGACGTCAGGAGGTCGCGACTGGATCGATGGAGGTCGTCCGCAATCAGTACCCGGGGCTCCTTCGAATCCGGCTTCTCGACGGAACGGGAAAGGTGGTGCTCCAGTCACCCCCGAGCGCGGGCCCTCCGTTCTCGGGCATTTCGCTCGTGGAACGGGTGGCGAAGTCCGGAGAGCCTTCCGTGCTGGATGCGGTGTTGGAGGCGAGACGTTCCCACCTGGGAATCGGGGTCCGGCTCCGTGGAATGGCGGGAGCCAATCCGGGAGTGCTGGCCGGCGAGCTTGCGCTCGACGGCTTTCCGGCCCTTCAGCGATCCTACGAAGGACTGAGGGAGGTCTCGCTACTCATCGCCGACCACGGTGGGAGGGTTGTCTTCAGCACCCGGCCACAGGAGTTCCCGACGGGTTCCAGCGTTGCCGGGGCGCCTTTCTGGGCGGGTTCGGCCGCCGCCACTAACGGCGGGGATTTCCGCTTCAGCGTTCCCGGGGCCAAACGGGGTTCTGAGCCCGACGTCCAGATCGCCTGCTCCATGAGCACCGTGAGACCGGGCGGGGAGGCCGCTTGGCGGGTGATTCTTTGGCAGCCCGTGACCGAGGCCGAGCGTTCAGCCGCGATCTACTACACCTGCTGCATCGGAAGCTCGCTGGGGATTGTTGGCGTCTGCGTCCTGCTTTCCGGACTGCTCGCCGCCCGGATCACCCAGCCGATCGAGAGGCTGGTGGAGCGGGTCCGAGCTTTCGACCTGGAGGTCCGTCGCGACCCGGTCGGACCCGGTGCCTCGGGTCCGGCGGAAGTGGTCGAACTTTATGAAACCTTCACCGCCATGGAGGGCCGGGTCCAGACCGCCCATGGAGAGGTCAAGGAGGCGCTCGTCCGGGTGGACAAGGCGAACCGGGAATTGCGTGAGGCGCTGTCTTCGGTCGAGCAACAGGTTGCGGACCGCACCCGACAGCTCGAGGACGCCAGCCGCCGGGCCACCATGGCCGACCGTGCCAAGGGCGAGTTCCTCGCCAACATGAGCCACGAGATCCGGACGCCGATGAACGGCATCCTTGGGATGTTGCACCTGCTCGACGGCACCCAGCTGACCGCGGAGCAGAAGGAACTGTCGGACACGATCCGCTCGAGTGCGGAGGCGTTGCTGACGATCCTCAACGACATCCTCGATTTCTCGAAGATCGAGGCCGGCATGATGCGCCTCTGCCTGGAGCCCTTCGATCCGGGCGCGCTGGTCCGGTCCGTTGCGAAGCTCTTCTCCGGCCAGGCCATCGAGAAGGGACTCCGGCTGGAAGCGGTGGTCGCTCCATCGATGCCTTCGAGGGTTGCGGGTGATCCCGACCGCCTGCGTCAGGTTCTGAACAACCTCGTCGGAAACGCCGTGAAGTTCACCAGCTCCGGTTCGGTGACGATTTCCCTTTCGGTCGTGTCCCGGACCCCGGAACGGGCCCGGTTCCGGTTCGAGGTCACCGACACGGGCATGGGCATGAACGAGGAGGTCCAAGGGCGCTTGTTCCAGGCCTTCGCCCAAGGCGACAGCTCGACGACACGCCGCTACGGAGGCACGGGGCTTGGGCTTGCGATATCCCGGCAACTGGTCGAGATGATGGGCGGCAGCATCCGCGTCCGGAGCCGGACTGCGGAGGGATCCGTCTTCACCGTGGAGCTCGAGATGGCCTGCACGGACGAATCGTTGCCGACGGATGTGGTCTCCTCCGCCGCTGTATCTCCGAACGCGGCCGCGGGACCTCGTGTGAAACGCCGGCTCGAACTGCTGGTCGTCGAGGACGAGCCGACGAACCAGAAGTTCGCCCGTCGTCTCCTGGAACGCCTGGGTCATGCGGTGCGGGTCGTGGACAACGGTGACGACGCCCTTTCCGGTTGGCTGGCCGGAGACCGCTATGATGCCGTCCTTCTTGATTGCCAGCTGCCCACGATGAGTGGGTTCGAGGTCGCTTCCCGGCTGCGGGAGTTGGAAGACAGGACGGGATTCCCGGGGCCCAAGGCGCACATCATCGCGCTCACCGCCAGTGTGTTGCCGGAGGACCGCAAGCGGGCGATCGAGTCGGGCATGAACGATTTCCTGTCGAAGCCGCTCCGCGTGAGCGATCTCGATACGGCATTGGATCGGGTTCCTCTGAAGAGCCATTCGATGTCGCTCTGATCCGGATCCATCCAAGGGAAGTGAGACGGGACCTGGCGCGGTCACGCCGGGGCGCCGGAGGGGAATTGGATCCGAAACCGAAGCCGAGACGGCCACGGCCATCCGGTGTTGGCCCCTCTCAACCTGAACCCCTCGCCTTCTTTCCGGTTCCTTCGCGGCTCTGTTCGAGGGGGCCTTATGGATGGGGCCCATCCGGCCTCAGTTCGGTGACCTCACCAAGGGCGGGCCGAGTCCCGATCCGGTCTCCGCCGAGGCGCCGCAGGCAGCGACTTCCTGCCCTTGGGCGGCTCGTTGGTCGGAATCTCCGATGCGACCCCTTCGGTCACGGACTTCAAGGCTTCGTCGATGACCTTCAGCAGAGCCGTCCGCCCGGAGAGCTTGCGAGCGGAGCAGACGAGCGTGTCCGGAAGTCCGTCGCACCAGGAGGAGATCCGGGACTGGAAGTCTTGGATGTTCGCTTGGACTGTTCCCGGGTTGGCCGCGTCGGACTTGGTGAAGACGAGCACGAAAGGAACCTCGTTGGCGGCAAGCCACTCGACGAATTCGAGATCGAGCGCCTGGGGAGGAAGGGAGCCGTCGACCAGCGCGAAGACGCAACAGAGGTTCGGACGGTCCCGCAGGTATTCCATCACCGACTTGTTGAACTTCTTGGAGTCCTTCCTCGCGACGTGCGCATAGCCGTAGCCAGGAAGGTCCACGAGGCGCCAACGGCGGTTCAGCTCGAAGAAGTTCAACGTCTTGGTCGAGCCGGGCTTCGCGGAGACCTTGGCGAGGTCCGTCGAGCCGGTCAGGAAGTTCACCAGCGACGACTTGCCCACGTTGGAACGCCCGATGAAGGCGAACTCCGGAAGGATCTCGTCGGGACATCCCTCGAGGTCCAGTGCGCTGCATTCGAATCGGGCGGAGACGATGTTCACAGGTTCTAAAACCGGCATCCTCCCACGGTTTCGACGTCGGGCACACCTCCAAATTGAACTCCCCCACAGTTCCCCAGCGCCGGATCGTCACGCCCGTTCCTGCAAAAGAAGGTTGCCGTGCCGACGTCCCCGCTTTATCTCTGGCCCGTCTGAAGCCCGTCTGCCCGCGTTTCCCGCGGTGCAGCTTCCCCAAGTCAACGTTCCCGCGGCAACACTTCCGCCGCATCTGGGTTCGGGCCCTTCCGACACGCACCTAAGTTCCAATGAGCAACGAGCAGACCCCTGCGGTCCCTCCCGCCCAAAATCCGGGCGGTTCAAATCCTTCCACTTCCAACCCGCCTCCCGGACCAACATCCGCCCCAGCCAATGA
>CAMASJ010000111.1 GCA_945860685.1 Akkermansia muciniphila | reverse complement strand
AGGGCGAGGCGCCGGACCGCCTCCCAATCGTCGACGCACGAGCCGTTCACGACCATCCGGACGACCCCGACCTGGGCGGCGGCGGAGACCAGGTCGTGTTCGACGCCAGAAAACCGCTCGTCCATGAGGTGGTTGTGGGCGTCGTACAGGCGCATCACGCTGGAAAACGTGCCATGGGAGTCTGGAAATGTTGGCGGAAATTCCAAGTATTGCCGTTGCAGCCAGTTGAGGTGTGCGGATTTGGTGACATTGTCGCCCGTGTCCTTTTCCCGTTTGTCCAAGTCCCTCGAAGCCGCCGTCGGCTACTTCGAGTTGGGAATGGCGGACGAGACCTTGCGGGAACTCGACGCGCTCCCACCGGAAAGTCAGTGCGACCTGGAGGTCTTGGAATTGCGCTCGGTGGCCTGCCAGCAGTTGGGGCGATGGGCTTCGGCTGCCGCAGCATATGAGGCCATGTGCCGGCTGCCCTGTGCGGACACCGACCGCTTCATCGGTTGGGGCTGCTGTCTCTACGAATTGGTTGCCTATGCGGATTGCCGTTTGGCCCTTCTTTCGGCCCCTCCCGAGGCGAGGGAGCATGGTCTTTGGAATTTCCACCTGGCCTGCTACGAGGTGCTTCTTGGGAACCCGTGTGAGGCGAAGCGCTTGATCCACAGGTCGCTGCAGCTGGATCCGGCGTTGCGACGGATGGCGGAGCGGAACGAGAACCTGGCCCCGTTGCTTTGAGTTCGGATGCCCGGTTTCGCCGGCCGACCCGGGTGTGGAGTGATCAGAATCGCGGTTCAGGCGCCCAAAACCGGCAACTTGCCCCGGCCTGACGATTCTCACAGGCTCGGCGGGTCTATGGGACTTCTCGAAGGCAAACTCGGAATCGTGTTCGGCGTCGCCAACAAGCGCTCCATCGCGTGGGCAATTGCCAAGGCCTGGCATCGCGAGGGCGCCAAGCTGGCGTTCACCTACCAGGGTGAACGCCTCAAGGACAACGTGGAGGAACTCGCCGGAACCTTCGGCGCGGACACCCTGATCCTGCCCTGCGACGTCACCAGCGACGAACAGGTCCGCAACGTGTTCGGCACGGTGAAGGAGTCCTTCGGTCGGCTCGACCTGCTGCTCCATTCGGTGGCCTTCGCCCCGCGGGAGGCCCTCGAGGGCGATTTCCTCAACACCAGCCGCGAGGCTTTCCGCGTGGCGCACGACGTCAGCGCCTATTCCCTGATCGGGTTGGCCCGCGAGGCGGCGCCCCTGATGGACCAGGGCGGATCGATCGTGGCCATGTCCTACTACGGTGCGGAGAAGGTGATCCCGCACTACAACGTCATGGGTGTCGCCAAGGCCTCCCTCGAGGCGTCCACCCGCTACCTCGCCTACAGCCTCGGCAAGCGGAAGATCCGCGTGAACTGCATCAGCGCCGGCCCGATGAACACGCTCGCCGCCCGCGGCATCGCCGGCTTCGGCGACATGCTCAAGCACTACGAGACGCATTCGCCGCTGGGACGCAACGTGGAGCCGTCGGAACTGGGCCACACCGGGGCGTTCCTCGCGTCGGACGGCGCCGCGGCCATCACCGGCCAGGTGCTCTACGTCGATTGCGGCTACCAGATCATGGGCATGTGAGCGCCGGGGAATCCCGGAACCTTCCAAGCATGTTCGTCATCGTCATGGGAGTCGCGGGCTCAGGGAAGAGCACCGTCGGCGCGGCCCTAGCTGCGCGGCTCGGATGGGAGTTCCGGGACGCCGACGGATTCCATCCGCCGGCCAACATCGCCAAGATGAAGGCCGGGACGCCGTTGACCGACGAGGACCGCTGGCCGTGGCTGAATGCGATCCGTTCCCACATGGACGCCGAGAACGCGGCGGGCCGCAGCGGGGTGATCGCCTGTTCGGCGCTCCGGGAGTCCTACCGGGACGTCCTCGGCCGTGGGCTGCCCTGGGTTCTCTTTTCGCACCTGGCCGGCTCCAAGGAGCTCATTGCCTCCCGCATGCAGGCCCGCGCCGGCCACTTCATGCCGGTGGCTCTGCTCGACAGCCAATTCGCCACCCTGGAGACGCCCGTCGACGCGATCCGCCTGGATATAGCGAAACCGCCGGAAGCCCTCGTTGAAGAGGTCGTCCGGCGGCTTGGCTGACGAAGCGGAATCGAGGAGCGGAAAGCGGGGATCCCGGTTCACTCCTTCGTGGACTGGGCGTCGGCGGCCGGCTTCTTCGCGTCCTTCGACCCGACCGCGGCGGCGGCCTTCTTCATTCCGGGGAGATCCATCTTCTCGCCCAGCTTCGCGAGGCTCTCCGGCTTGATGTTGCCGACGATGTTCACGAACACCGCCTCCTGATCCTTGCCGAGGATGCTGACGCAGAGGCCTTCGATCGATTCCTCGCCGCGGGTCTTCACGTGGACGGCCACGTTGTCGCCATTGTCATCGACCGCGACGACCCGCTCCCATCCCGAGGACTCGAGCGACTTGCGTCCGTCGGCGAAGCGCTTGGCGATCTCGCCGGCGGCGTTCTTCTTGAGGTCGATGACGTTCACGCGGATCTCGCGCAGTCCGTTGAGCAGTTCGGCGGTGTCGGGTTCCGAGTGGGAGGCGATCCGGGTGGCGATGCCGAGCAGCGCGCCCTTGAGTTCGACGGTCACGCGGCCGCCCTCGAGGTTCTCGGGAACGAAGCGGCTGGCGTCGACGGAGCCGTCGGCGTTGCCGGCCTTCACGTTCGATCCGAGGATCGAGGTCGCGACGAACACCGGGAGGAGGATTCGGAGGAGGGTCTTCATGGCTTCTGGATTCGGTTCGGGGTTTGCCCGCGTTGGAACCACACGGAAGCCGCCGGGAAGTTTCAGGATGTCTCAGGAAATCCAGAAGCGACCTGGACATGGAGCTGTCAAGCGGAGGACTCAGAGCCTCCAAGACGAGGGGAACTGGGCTCTCGAAGAGCTGCGGGAATCCGCGTGAGCGGCGGATTCCCGCGGAAGGCTTCAGAGCCCGGCGATGGACTCGTCGAGCTTGGCCACGAGGTCGGCGATGGTCGCCTCGGTTTCGTCGCCCATGTTGGACACGCGGAAAGTCGTGCCCTTGATCTTTCCGTAGCCGCCGTCGATCAGGACGCCGCGGTCCTTCATGCCCTTCTGGAGCTTGGCGACGTCGACGACGCGCCCGCCCGGCTTGGCGCCGTTGTTCAAGCAGACGAGGGTCTTCGACTCGAAGCCCGGTTCCGGGAAGAGGGTGAAGCCATGCTTCGACGCCCAGTCGCGGAGCATCTGGTTCGTCTTGGTGTGGCGGGCGTAGCGGGCCTCGAGGCCTTCGGCGAAGAAGTCGTCGAGCTTCGACGACAGCGCATGGATGTGCGGGATCGAAGGCGTGCTCGGGGTCATGCTCTCCTTGGCGTTCTTCTCGAACTCCACGAAGTCGAAGTAGTAGCCGCGGGTCTTCACCGTGGCGGCCTTCGCCAGGGCGGCAGGCGAGGCGACGAACACCGCCAGGCCCGGCGGCAGCGCGAAGGCCTTCTGTGTCCCGGCAAGGAGCACGTCGATCCCGAGTTCGTCGAACCGGTGCGGCATCGCGGTCATCGAGGACACGGCGTCCACGATGAACATGACATCGGGATACTTGGCCTTGAGCGCGGCGATCTCGTCGAGAGGGCTCATGGTGCCGGTGCTGGTCTCGTTGTGGATCAGGGTCAGGGCGTCGAACTGGCCGGTGGCGAGCTTCGCGTCGATCTGTTCCGCCCGGATCGGGGATCCCCAGGGCACCTGGAGCGCCTCAGCTTCCTTGCCCACCTTCTTCGAGACGTCGAACCACTTGTCCGAGAACGCGCCGCACATGCAGTTCAGCACCTTCTTCGTCACCAGGTTGGAAAGGGCGCCTTCCATCACGCCCCAGGCGCTGGAGGTGGAAAGGTAAACCAGCTGCTTGGTGGAAAGCAGGGTCTGAAGCTGGGGCTGAATCTTCGCGTAGAGGTCTTTGAACCCCTGCCCGCGGTGGCCGATCATCGGACGTGTCATCGCCTGGAGCGTCTTTTCGCTGACCTCGACCGGACCGGGAATGTGCAACTTCACATGAGCCATAAATCGGTTGGGAGTCTCCGGCCGGTCTTCCGCCTTTCAAGGGGCGAATTGTTGGCCATTCGGGCCGATGATCCATTGAAGAAGCGATGGGTGCCGCCGCCGCGGCCGGCGCCGAGAAGTTTGATGGATGGCGTGCGTGGGCTGCCACCAAGGCTGGCGAAGCGTGTTTCGTCCACCGACACCGCGACACGGTGGATGGCGGTGCAGGGTGCTGAATTCGGAAGCACCCGCCGTTGAACCGTGCCGTATTCCGCGGTGTACCGGTTCCGGGTCTTTCGCCTTGGGTTCAGGGAACATGAGGATGCATAGGCCTTTCGGTGGTGGGCGTATCTCCCGGATGAAGGGATTCCCAAAGGGGCTGGGCATCAGGGCTTCCATCGCCCGCGGAGGCTCCCGTAGGCTTCACCCGTGCATTTCCGGAAGGTGACACTGGCGGGCGTGGGCCTGTTGGGCGGTTCGCTCGGGCTGGCCATGAAACGGCGCGGCCTGGCGGAGTCCGTCCATGGTTTCGTGCGCCGACAGGCGTCCATTGCCGAATGCCTTTCCCTTGGAGTGGTGGACCGCTGCACCCGGAACGTGGCCGAGGCCGTCGGAGGCGCCGACCTGGTTGTCCTCTGCTCGCCGGTCGGCCAGATGCCGGCGTTGTTCCGCGAGATGGCCCCGTTCCTCGCACCGGACTGCCTCGTCACCGACGTCGGCAGCGTGAAGTCGGCCCTGGTCGCCGAAATCGAGCCCGCGGCCCAGGCCGCCGGCGTGCTTTTTGTTGGGAGTCATCCCATGGCCGGAGCCGAGAAGTCGGGGCCGGCGCATGCGAAGGCGGATCTCTTTGAGGGCGCCGTTTCCGTGGTCACGCCCACCACCGGCACTCCGCAGGCGGCGGTGGACCGTGTGTCCGCCCTTTGGGAATCGGTGGGTTCCCGGGTCCTGCGGATGAATCCGATGCTGCACGACGACCTGGTGGGGCGTTCCAGCCACCTGCCACATGTGGTTGCGGCCGGATTGGCGAACTACGTCCTGAGTCCGGTCCACCCGAAGGAACAGGCCGAGTTGTGCGCGGGCGGTTTCCGGGACAGCACCCGGGTGGCCTCGGGATCGCCGCAGATGTGGCGCGACATCTCGTTCGCCAACCGCCGCAACCTGTCCCGGGTTCTGGGTGTGTTCATCGAGGACCTCCAGGAGTTCCGCCGTGCGCTCGACGAAGGGGACGCGTCCGCGGTGGAGGAGTTCTTCCAGCAGGCCAAGACCCGGCGTGATGCCCGGTACCCCGAGGTTTCCTGACCGACTGAACGTGCCGATGCCGCTTCCCGACCTCATCGAGATCGTCCCGCCCGCCGGGATCCCCTCCGTTTCCGCCGTCACGATCCCCGGCTCCAAGAGCATCACCAACCGCGCGTTGATCCTGGCGGCGATGGCATCCGGTCCGGTGACCCTCCGGGGCGCACTGTGGAGCGAGGACACGCAGGTGATGACGGGGTGTCTGCGAACGATGGGGTTCCCGGTGGAGGTGCTGCCGGATCCCGCGGAGGAGGCGAACCGCATCCTCCGCATCGAGGGTGCCGGTGGAACGATTCCCCGGGCCGGGACGGCGGCGGATCCTTTGGAGTTGTTCGTCGGCAACGCCGGCACCGCGGCCCGGTTCCTTGCAGCCCTGTGCTGTCTGGGGCGGGGTGCGTACCGACTCGCGGGCGTTCCCCGGATGCACGAGCGTCCGCAGGCTGGATTGCTCGCCGCGCTTCGGGCCCTGGGATACCGGGTCGACTCGCCGAACGACCGGCTTCCCGCCGTCCTCCACGGCACCGGCCCACGTGCGGCCCGATGCGAGGTGAGCGTTGCCGAAAGCTCCCAGTTTGCCTCGGCGCTGCTCATGCCGTCGCGCCTTGCTGGATGGGAGATCGGCGTCACCGGCGCCAACCCCGACGAGATGCCCTATGTGGAGATGACCCGTCGGCTGATGGAGACGTTCCCCCATGGTGGAGGGGAGTTCCAGGTCGAGCCGGATGCCTCGAGCGGCAGCTATTTCTGGGCGGCGGCGCACCTGCTGGGACGCGACCGGATTTCGGTCAACCACTGGCCGGATTCCGGATGGCAGGTGGACGCGCGCTATCCGCGGTTCCTCGACCTGCCGGCGGAGGTGTCCCGCGAGCGGGACCTCGGCGACAGCATCATGACCGCGATCGCCGTGGCGCCGTTGTCGGGTCGGACCGTTCGGTTCACCGACCTCGGGAGGCTGCGCGTGCAGGAATGTGAACGGGTGGCGGCGTTGCGCACGGAGTTGACCCGTTGCGGCGCGCGGGTGACCGAGTCCGGCGACACGCTGACCGTCGAGCCGTCTGTCCTGCACGGGGCGGAGATCGAGACCTACGACGACCACCGGATGGCGATGTGCTTCGCGACCCTCGGGCTGAAGGTGCCGGGAATCCGGTTGCGCCATCCCGGCTGCGTACGGAAGACCTTCCCCAACTTCTTCAGGAAACTGGCCGCCCCGGCGCCGCTCGGACTCGGCGTGGCCGTGACCGATGCCCGGACCGGGCGTGTCCTCACCCACTCCGAACTCGACGCCGAATGAGCCATCCCACCATGAAACTGCCGCAGGTCATCGCCGTGGATGGCCCCAGCGCGTCGGGAAAGGGCACCCTGTCCCGGCGGCTCGCCAAGGAGCTCAGCTACATCTACGTCGACACCGGCGCCATGTACCGGACCCTCGCCTGGCACTGCCTCGGCAAAGGCATCCGGCTTGAGAAACCGATGACCGACGCCGATGAGAAGGCCGTGTCCCGCCAACTGCGTTCCTGGAAGGTGGAGATGCGGGTTGTCGACGGGCAGGCCTGGCTCCATGTGAACGGCTATTTTCCGGCGAAGGAGATCCGCTCCGACGCCGTGGAGAAGAGCGTTCCCGTGGTGGCGCAGATCGGGAAGGTCCGCGACTGGATGGTGGCCCGGCAACGGGACTGCAGCACCCTGGGGCCGCTGGTGATGGAAGGGCGGGACATCGGCACCGAGGTGTTTCCGCTGGCCCCGGTGAAATTCTTCCTGGAGGCCGACGCCGAGGAGCGCCAGAAGCGCATCGAGGGCCGGGGCGGCTCCACCGACGGCGCCTGGCGCGACAGCATGGACATCCACCGCAAGAAGGGCGCCCTGATCCCGGCGCTGGACGCGATCCGGGTCAACAACACCGGCCAGACTCCGGACGAGACCTTCGCCGTGCTCTTCGGACATGTCCGGGAACGGCTCGGTTTGCCTTTGGTCCCGCCGACCTGATGTTGGACGAAGTGATGAATCCCCGGTTCCCGACGTTCCGATTCCTGTGGTCGATGGTGGTGGCCTTGTCGGTGGCGGCCTTCCGACTTCTGGCGGCGGAAGGGGACGAGGTGTTGGTGATCTACAACTCGCGCGTCGCGGATTCCAAGGCCGTTGCCCAGTACTACGCCCGGAAGCGCGCGGTCCCGGACTCGCAGGTCGTCGGCTTCGACCTGCCCGACGGCGGATCGATCAGCCGGAGTGATTACACGACGCTGCTCCAGCAACCGTTGCTCGATTGGATGTCCACCAATGGCCTCGCCGTATGGACCCGAGAACCGGTGCCGTCGGGAGGACCGGTTCCTGCCGGAACCCGATACACGCTGGTCCGAAGCCGCATCCGGTACCTGGTGCCTTGCTTCGGTATCCCCTGGTACATCCAGCACGACGCCACCCTCGTCGAGAGCACCAACGGCCTTCCCGGCGTTCTCAACCGGAACGACGCCTGCCTGGATCAGGACCTGTGTCTTTTGCCGCGGATCGGGCATTTCCGTTGGGCCGGTCTGACCGGGAATCCATTCGGCAACTCCACCAACGCCTCGGAGATGCAGCCAACCAAGGGTGCGTTCATCGTGAGCCGGCTCGACGGCCCCACACCGGACATCGCCCGGTCCATCGTCGACAAGGCGATCGAGGCCGAGGCCCGCGGTCTCTGGGGACATGCCTACATCGATCTCCGATCGATCAAGGAGGGCCCATACCAGCGGGGGGACGTGATGATCACCAACGCCGCCACCGCTGCGAAGCGGCTGGGATTCGAGACCTTCGTCGACACCAAGCCCGAGACGCTCGGGGTCGGTTACCCAATGAGCCAGATCGGCCTCTACGTGGGATGGTACGAGTCGCACATCGTCGGTCCGTTCGTCGCTCCGGAGATGGAGTTCCTCCCCGGCGCCTTCGCCTACCACCTCCACTCGTTCAGCGGTGCCAACGTCCGCTCGCGGGATGAGAACTGGGTCGGGCCGATGCTCGCCCGGGGGGTCACCTGCACCATGGGTTGCGTCGCGGAACCCTACCTCGACTTCACCCCGCACCCCGGGGTGTTCCTCGAGCGGTGGGGCTACCTCGGGATGACCTTCGGCGAGGCCGCGATGACCTGCCACCCGGTGCTCTCGTGGCAGACCGTGGTCATCGGCGATCCGTTGTACCGACCGTTCCGGCTGACGCCCCTCCAGTATGGCGAGATGCTGTCCCTGGCTAACAGTCCCCTCACCGCCTACGCGCTCGTGCGAAAGGTCAACGTGGACATCCTGAACGGTCGCGTGCCGGTGAAGGGGCCCGCCCCGGCGCTGCCCTCGAGGATCCCGTTGACTCCGTCGCAGGTGGTGGACCGGAACCTGGAGATGCTCGAGACGCAGCCAATGGCATCCCAGAGCGCGATCGTCTCCGAGAAGATCGCCCGCCTCTATTGGAACCAGTCGCGCGCCGCCAAAGCTGCCACCTGGTACTCGAACGCGCTGGCGGCGGCAGACTGCACGCCGCGTCAACGGGTTCGGCTGCTGCTGGACGCCGTGGAGACCTACCGCGTGATGGACAAGCCGCGTGCGGCCTTCGAGGCCTTGGACAAGGTCATGGAGATCGACCCGGAAAGGTCAGACCGACAGACGGTCCGCACCCGCCAGCTGCATTTCGCCCGCGACATGCGCGACCGGGCCGCCCAGGAACGCATCCAGGCGGAACTGCAGCGTCTCGCGGGCACCAACGCCGTGCCGAAATGACCCCGGAAGCACTCGAGCACCTCCGTCGCAGCGATCCGGTGCTCGGCGAACTCATCGAGCGTGTCGGCCCGTGCACCCTCATGCCGGAAGGCGGACGGACCCCGTTCGAATCCCTTGTCCGCGCGGTCGCCCACCAGCAGCTCCATGGCAAGGCCGCGGAGACGATCCTCGGCCGTTTCCTCGCCCATTTCCCGGGCCGCCGCTTCCCGAAGCCCGAGGACCTCGCGACCGTGCCCGACACGGCCCTCCGCGCGGCGGGGTTCTCTGGGTCCAAGATCGCCGCCATCCGCGACATCGCCGCGAAGTCGCTCGACGGCACCGTGCCGACGTCACGCCGAATCACCCGGATGTCCGACGCCGAGATCGTGGAGCGGTTGACCGCCTGCCGGGGAGTCGGCCGATGGACCGTGGAGATGCTGCTCATCTTCAAGCTTGGTCGCCCGGACGTGTTGCCCGTGGACGACTTCGGCGTCCGCGAGGGCTATCGGGTCACCTTCCGCAAGCGCGAACAGCCGAAGCCGCGCGAGTTGGCTGAGATCGGCGAGCGCTGGGCACCTTATCGCACGACCGCGGCCTGGTACCTGTGGCGGGCCGCCGATGCGGCGAAGGCCGGGTCCAAGGTCTGACACTTTGCCGTGGGTCTCGCTGGGCTATTCTTGGCTTCCCAATCCTCCCGGGGAACCAACGATGGCCGGGTATCTCCAGTTCATCGCACTTCCATGAGCACCGCCGCTGACCTCGCCATTCCGATCCTGCCCAGCCGTTCCCTCGCCGAGACCGTCGCGTTCTACCGTCGGCTTGGTTTCGGGGGCGACGTCCACGCATTCGGAGACTACGCGATCCTGACCCGGGGCACGGTCGAACTGCACTTCTTCACCCATCGCGGGCTGCGACCCGAGGAATCCCATGCGGGCTGCTATCTGCGCGTCCAGGATGCCGCAGCCTGGCATCGCGAACTCGCGTCGTCGCAATTGCCACCCCACGGGATTCCGCGGATGGACCGCTTGCAGGACAAGCCTTGGGGAATGCGGGAGTTCGCGGTGGTCGATCCCGACGGCAACCTGGTCCGCATCGGTCAGGTCCTCTGACGGGAATCCGGCCTCGACTTGGCCACGGAGACGTGGCGGACAGGGAGAGGAGCTGACACGGATTGCACGGATTCCCGTGGATTGGGATTTGGAGGCTCCCGCCGGGGTGGCGTGGGCTTCAGGGAAGGGCCGAGCGTCCGGCAGGTTGCCGGACGCAACGGGCTGGTAGCCCTTTCCACCCTGTGCATGGAGAGATGGAGACATGAACTTCCGCTCCCCGTTCTTCGCTTTGCGCTCCCGGCTGGGTCAGTAGCGGCTGAGGATCGCGGTGGCCGAGGCTCGGATCGCCTCCACGAGTTCCGGCGGTTGGAGCACCGTGGCGGTCCCGCCCCAACCGAGGATCCACCGTTCGATTTCCAGGAGGCTCCCAAGACGTAGGTTCAGCTCCACTCCGCCGTCGGCGGTGTCGACGAGTTCCTGGGAGGGATGCCAGCGCTTCTCGCGGATGTAGTCGGCGACGGTGCGGTCGAAGCGGATCCGCACCGCATGGTCGCCGCTGCGCGAGTGGACGCCGAAGCTGTCCTTGAGGTGCTTCTCCAGGTCGAACTTGGACGGCCGTTGGAAGGTCTCGCCGGTGGCTTCGGCGGACTGGATGCGCGAGGGTACGAAGGTCCGGATCGCCTTGCGCAGGTGGTCGTTCGCGAAGAGGTACCAGTCGCCGTTGACGTTGCCCAGATGGTAGGGCTCGACCACGCGTTCCTCCACGGATCCACCCGGCTTGCGGTAGCGGAGGCGCAGCGTGCGGCCGGCGGCGGCGGCCTGGGCGAGGACGTCGATGATGGCGAGGTCCACGTTGGGTTCCGCGGTGGTGCGGAACGAGATGGTCTGCGTCCACTCCGCGAGGTTCAGCGAGACCGTGTCGGGCAGTGACTTCTCGAGCTTCTTGAAGGCGGTGAGCAGGCGCTTCTCGAAAGGCGTGCCACGGTATTGCTGGAGGGCCTTTTCGGCGACCACGAGCGCGACCAGTTCGCCCTCGGTGATCTGGAGCGACGGGAAGGCGTCCACCGGCTCGGTGTAGAAGTAGCCGTAGCGCTGTTCGTCGTACTCGATCGGCAGACCCATACGGTCGCGCATGAACTCGATGTCGCGCTGGATGGTCTTGGTGCTGACCTCGAGGTCCCGGGCGAGCCGGCTGGCGTTGGGATGCTTTCCCGCGCCGATGGCCGAGTGGATCTGGATCATCCGCTCCAGCGGCGGTCGGGACATGGGCATTTCCCGTGGGGACTTCTTCACGGCGGGACGGTGCCACCGGAACGCCGCCGGGAAAGGCGGGAATGGACCTGAACAGGTTCTTCCGTCCAGGCGGAGATCGCTGCAGGATCCGGCGCATGTCCGATCCGATACTCCCCAGACGTGACCTGGTGTTCGGTGCTGCCGCCTCGGTGGTCGCTGGGTTGGCCGGCGTCACCGTGGGTTCCGCGGCCACTCTGGAGTCCCCGGCTTCCGCGCCCGCGGCGCGGTTCCGTCACAGTGCCAGCCTCTGGAACCTGGCTCCGGTCACCCTCGAGCAGCTCTGCGCCGAGTGCGTGCGCCTCGGGGTGCCCTCCGTGGAGCTCGTCGGCCCCGACACCTTTCCGACGCTGAAGCGCCACGGGCTCACCTGCGCGATCTTCGGCCGACACGGCTTCGCGAAGGGCTTCGCCCACGTCGAGGAACACGGCGAGTGCGTCGCCGCCTGCACGCAGGCCCTCGACGAGGCGGCGGCGTTCGGTTCACCCAACGTCATCACCTTCTCCGGGTTCGCCCGCGGGATCCCGAGGGAGACGGGCTTTCGCAACATGGTGGACGGCCTGAAGAAGGTCGCCACCCATGCGGAGAATAGGCGGGTGACGCTGTGCCTCGAGATGCTGAACTCCCGGGTGGACGTCCCGATGAAGGGGCATCCGGACTACTTCTGCGACGACATCGACCAGGCCGTGGACATCGTGAAGGCCGTTTCGTCCGAGCGCGTGAAGGTGCTGTTCGACATCTACCACGTGCAGATCATGAACGGCGACGTGATCCGCCGGATCCGCCAACACGCGGCCTGGATCGGGCACGTCCACACGGCGGGGAATCCCGGCCGATGCGACCTCGACGCGCCGGACCAGGAGCTGAACTACCCGGCGATCCTGGGGGCGCTCGCGGAGACCGGCTACTCGGGGTTCGTCGGACAGGAGTTCATCCCGAGGGCTGGCACGGTCGAGGGCAACCTCGCGGCGTTGGAACGGGCGATCCGATTGTGCCGGGCATGAAGGCCACCTCGGATCCGATGTCGTCCGGCGAGGGGCCGGTCTGGGTGACTGGGGCTGCGGGCCTGATCGGGAACGAGGTGGTGCGGCTCGCGCGCGATGGTTCCGCTGGATCGCCAGTGCCGCTTCCGGTGCGCGGAGTGGCGCGGGCCGACCTGGACCTCACCGACTTCGCCGCGGTGGACCGGCTCTTTGCGGCGGAGCGGCCGTCGGCGGTGATCCACTGCGCGGCCATGAGCAAAAGCCCGGCGTGCCAGCGCGACCCGGAGGCCGCCTGGCGGATCAACCACGCTGCGACCGCGCACCTTGCCGGCCT
>CAMASJ010000110.1 GCA_945860685.1 Akkermansia muciniphila | reverse complement strand
TCCCTGGGCCCTGAAATTCCTTCCCACCCCGCCGCCGGTTCGCACACTCCGCGCCGCACATGAGTTCCAAGACCTACCGGATCGCCGCGCTCGCGGGCGATGGAATCGGCCCCGAGGTGATGCGCGAGGCGTTGGACGTCCTCCGCGCGGTCGGCGCGACGTTCTCCCTCGGCTTCGAGATCACCGAGGCCCCCGTCGGCTGGGCCGGCATCGACGCCGCCGGCAAGGCGCTGCCCGACGCCACCCTCGAGCTCTGCCGCAACAGCGACTCGATCCTCTTCGGCTCGGTCGGGCTCCCCGACCGCGACCCGACCATCCCCAAGGACCAGCGTCCGGAACGCGCCGCGCTGCTGCGCATCCGCAAGGAGTTCGGCCTGTTCGCCAACCTCCGTCCGGTCCAGCTGCCCAAGGCGCTCGCCCACGCCTGCCCGCTCCGTCCGGAGCGCCAGGGCGACGGCATCGACATCCTCGTCGTCCGCGAACTCACCGGCGGCATGTACTTCGGCCAGCCGAAGAAGACCGAGGACCTCGGCAACGGCCAGCAGCGCGCGATCGACACCATGGTGTACACCACCGGCGAGATCGAACGGATCGCCCATGTCGGCTTCAAGGCGGCCCGCCTGCGCCGGAAGAAGCTCACCAGCATCGACAAGGCGAACGTGCTCGAGAACGGCGTCCTCTGGCGCGAGGTCGTGACCCGCGTCTCGAAGGAGTACCCGGACGTCGCCCTGGAACACATGTTCGTCGACAACGGCGCCATGCAGCTGATGTTGCGTCCCACCCAGTTCGATGTGGTGCTCTGCGAGAACATGTTCGGCGACATCCTGAGCGACGAGGCGGCCGCCTTGGCCGGATCGCTGGGCATGCTTCCGAGCGCCAGCCTCGGTGCGACCAGCGCGGAGCAGACCTTCGGCTTTTACGAACCCGCCGGCGGCACCGCGCCGGACATCGCCGGCAAGGACCTCGCCAACCCGATCGCGCAGATCCTCTCCGTGGCGCTGATGCTCCGCTACAGCTTCGGCCTGAACGCCGCCGCGGATGCCGTGGACGCCGCGGTCGCCCAGGCCATCGCCCAAGGCCTGCGCACCGGCGACATCTACTCGGCCACCGACACCGCGGCCCGTCGCGTCGGCACCCGCGAGATGGGCGCCGCCATCGTCGCCGCAATCTGAGCGAACCGATGAGGATCGCCGTGGTCGGATGCGGAGCGCTGGGAAGCTACTACGGCGCCATGCTGTCACGGGCCGGACGCGACGTGACCTTCGTGCTGCGTTCCGACTTCGAGACGGTCCGCGACCACGGCGTGCGCGTGCAGAGTCCCGCCGGCGATTTCCATGCGCACCCCCGCTGCGCAGCGTCTCCCGCGGACGTGGGACCGGTGGACCTCGTGCTCATCGCGCTCAAGACCACCGCCAACCGCGCCTTCGCCGAGCTGTTGCCGCCCTTGACCGGCCCCGGCACCGCGCTGCTGACGCTGCAGAACGGGCTCGGCAACGAGGAGGCGCTGGCCGCCCTGTTCCCGGTCGGACAGGTGATGGGCGGGCTGTGCTTCGTCAGCATCAACCGCGTCGAGCCCGGGGTGATCCGGCACATCGACAACGGCCGGATCGTCCTCGGCGAGTTCCGCCGCTGGCCGGTGACGCGGACCCACGCCATCGCCGCCATGTTCCGGGAGGCCGGCATCCCGTGCGACGTCTCCGCGGACATCATCGGGACCCATTGGCAGAAGCTGGTCTGGAACATCCCCTTCAACGGCCTCGGCGTCGCCGGCACCGCGGGTATCGGAGCCGTCCGGTCGGGGACCGTGGACCCGGAGCGCCTGCCCGATCCGGTGCTCTCCGCCGCGGCCCTGCTGCGCGATCCGGAATGGCGGGCGCTGCTGCGGGAACTCATGGCCGAGACCATCGCGGTCGCCAATGCCCTCGGACACAAGATCGATCCCGGCTACGCGGACAGCGAGCTGGAGCGAACGCAGGCCATGGGCGCCTACAAGGCCTCGACGCTGATCGACTTCGAGCGCGGACGTCCGATGGAACTGGAGTCGATCTTCTTCTTCCCGCAGTCCGAGGCGCGCCGCGCGAAGGTTCCGACCCCGCGGCTGGACGCCCTGTGCTCCGTGTTGCGGGAATTGGCGACGCTTCAGTCCCGCGGGGCCTGATCCGGGTGGAACGGCCAACCTGGCCGTTCCCGACGGCAACTTGCCGGCGGGTCGGGGCCCGGGATTCGGAAGAGGTGCCGGGCTGGTAGCCCGCCACAACGGGCAGGTTGCCCGTTCCACCCGGAGCGGGGCGGACGCTCCCGGCCTCGCCCCTCCTCACTCGAACTTCATCAACTCCAGCCAACCCGAAGGCTCCGCGGTTGCTCCGCCGTTGGCGAAGCGCAGAGGACGGCCGTTTTTCATGGGGTTGGGCACCCCGATCCGGACGCGGATGGAACCCTTCGGATTCCGCCCCAATTCCAGCGTCGTCTCCGCGGTTTGCGCATCCCCAGGAAGCAGGCGGCCCAGTGAGACCGGCAAGGTCGCCTCAACGGGCGGGCCTGCCACCGTTTGCGCCTGCACCCGCACCGGCCAGTCGGCATAGAACGGCGCCAAACCCCGGTTGCGGAGGGTGATCCGAACCCGGATGCCCGAATCCGCCTGTTCCACGGCCGCTTCCACGACTTCGATCTCATATCCGAGGCTGCGCGCCGCCGCGACTGCGCGCTCCCGTTCCGCAGCCGTCATCGGACGCGAGATGCTCGAGTCCATCAGCCACGAGACATGGGTCTCTGCGACACACCGCGCGAAGTCCTGGGCCTTCTCGCACCCGCCCTCCTTCCACAGGCATGGCCAGAGTTCGGGGCGGATCTCCCCGCCGATCGGCGATATCCGCCAACGCTGCATCACGTCTTCCCCGGCCCGTCGCATCAGGGCCATGTAGAACCAGGAATCCTGACGCCGGCCGGTCTCCAGGGTAGCCCAGGCAAAGGAGTCGTCGTGGTAGCCGAGGCGGCGTCCGATATTCGATGCGTAGACCCCGTCGTCCGCGCCCGCCGGGTACCGCAGCAGCACGGGCGTCCGCCGGAACGCGGCCTCGTAGGCGTCCATCACTTCGGCCTGCACCGTCTTCGAGGCGAACCACTCGGCGTGGGGATGCGTGTGCCACTCGCCCCAACTGCCCAAGAGCCCCGCGGTGACGAACCCGATGCGGGGATCGCCGTCGTAGCGTTGGCCCAAGGCCACGATGAAGCGCTTCAAGGTCGACCGCAGACGCGGATCCTCGTAGTCCGGCGTCCGGTCCGTCTCCGCTGCCCCGTCCCTCGCATCGGCTCCGCTCCAACTCCGGAGCTTCTGGCCGTCGGCGACCAACCACGCCGGCACGCCGGTGGGACGCTTGGGATACTCCATCCAGATCCGGAAGACCGTCTGGCAACCCCGCGACGCGACGTCGTCGAGCAAGCGTTCCATCGGACCCCAGTCGAACTCCGACGGGCCGACCATCAGTTCCGAAAGCGCGAGGTAGCCAAACTCGAGCGAGTGGGGGAAATCGCGGGCCTTGCCGGCGTAGGGGACGAATCCCTTGAGCGGATTGTCGGCAGGCCCGGGCGCCGGTGTCGGACGCACCACCACCGCCTCGGCCCGGAGCGTCGACAAAGGCAACGACAACGGGAGAAGCCCGAGTCCCCCGCCGGTCAGCAGGATCAGGTTCCGAAGACGACGGAGTCGGGAAGGCATGGAAGGAAGGACGACAGGCTGGCCGCAACGGGCCGGTCTGGCAACCGGACGGGGAGGAAGAAGCGGGGTTTCCGATGGGAGAGGCGATCACCGACCGGAAGCTTCGTGGCGTCACGCGAGGGTTTCTTCTACCTTCCCAGCTGAGGCGCCGCCACCCGGGCCACGGTGGCGGCTGAAGTGGATCTCGGCCTCGAGGCCGAGAAGTCCGGGATCGCGTTCCACGAGCTTCATCAACGTCCCAAGCAGGTCGGTGTTCCCATGCCGCTCGGTCAGCGCGTCGTGACGGTTCGAGTCCGAGAGAAGCAGGTGCACCATCGCGACGGAACGGACCTCCAGGCGGATCCGATCGCGGCCGCGGATCACCGTTTCGAATCCGTCCCAATCCGAAAGGTCCACGGTGTGGTCGTAATCCGAGGCCTCGGACCGGACCCGGACTCCCAGCGCGGCCAGGACCGGATCCAGCAGGATCTCGAAGTCATAGACCAACCAGGGTGCCCCTTCGCGGCAAAGGCCGAGGAGTCCGCGCCGAAGCTCTTCGGACTTCGTGTAGAACAGCGAACCCGCGAAAGCGACCACGTCGAACGGTGAACCCGGCAGCGCCCCCAGCACGGCCCCGGTTCCGGAACGGTATACGACCCGCGGATGCGGCTCGGCGCGTTCCAGCATCGAGACGCTCGGGTCGATTCCCGTCACCGACCGGCAATGCCGGGCGAGGGCGACGGACGAGATCCCGGTGCCGCAGCCGACGTCGAGTCCGGACGCGAATTCCTCCGAGGGACCGACCAGCCGTTCGAGGATCCGCGGGTGGAGCGGCGGACGGTACGCGGCATAGTGTTCCGCGGCGGTGCTGTCGTAGCGTTCGCCCATGGTCGGCCCGCGGCGAATCGCCGGCAGAGGATCGGAGAGCCGCTTCCCGAAGGCTCAGGCCTTCTGCGGGATCATGCCGGTCTGACGGGCGTAGTCGAAGATGCCACCGGCATCCACCACCGGCCGGACCTCGCCGAGCGGCTTGAGGTCATAGACCTTGCCGGTGCCCTCGTGGCGGATGGTGTTCGCGTTGATGTCGATCGTCGCGAGGTCGCCCGTCTTGAAGATCTCGCACAGGCGGTCCGCGGTCTCGATCGGGTACAGCTCGCCGGTGGCGACGCAGTTGCGGAAGAAGATGCGGGCGTAGCTCTCCGCC
Organism: Akkermansia muciniphila; assembly: GCA_945860685.1. Classification (GTDB taxonomy): domain Bacteria; phylum Verrucomicrobiota; class Verrucomicrobiia; order Limisphaerales; family UBA9464; genus SXXZ01. The sequence continues at coordinate 8,042 of CAMASJ010000110.1, read as the reverse complement.
ACCACGGCCTGGCAGTTGGCCGAGCCCATGGCGATCGGGGCGTGCTCACGCGAGCTGCCGCAGCCGAAGTTCCGTCCGGCGATGACGATCGGGTAGTCGGTGTCCAGGGCGCCCTCCTTCACGAAGCGCGTCGGATACAGCGCCTCCGGCAGTCCCCACAGGGCGTAGGAACCCAGCTTCTCGTACTCCTCGGCGATCGTGGGGATCAGGTTGAGGAACTGGGCCGGGATGATCTGGTCGGTGTCGATGTTGTCCCGCACCACGAATACCGGTCCCGAAAAGGTCGATTGCATCGCGCCCAATCTGGCGGAGCCCGCGCCGGTCCGGCAAACCGAAATTCCAGCGGCCGATCCCAGCCGACCGGCATCCGATGCCACCGCTGCACATCAGCGGCTTGCGGCCGATTCCCAAGTCATCCGGTCGTCTCTCGGAGTTTTCCGCGATTGATTCAGGACCGGCTCCGGCGATACTGGGAAGCCGTCCTTGCGACGCGATCAGAACCATTGAAATGAGCACCGCTGCCCCGACCGAGAAGAAGCCGTCCCGCAACGAGGAACTGAAGACCGCCATCCCCACGTTGGCGGGCAACATCGCCGCCACGCTGGCGGACAGCTCGGCCGCCTGCTTCTCGGCGGACGACGAGCAGTTCCTGAAGTTCCACGGCATCTACCAGCAGGACGACCGGGACCTGCGCAAGACCGGCAAGCTCTACATCTGGATGATCCGCGGCCGCATCCCCGGCGGCGTGCTGTCGGCGAAGCAGTGGATCGCCATGGACGACCTCGCCACCCAGCGGGCGAACAACACGCTCCGGGTGACCACACGTCAGAGCATCCAGTTCCACGGCGTGGTGAAGGACCGCCTCGGTCCCCTGATGAAGGAGATCAACCAGGCGATGGTCGACACCCTCGCGGCCTGCGGCGACGTGAACCGCAACGTCATGGCCTCGCCGGCCCCGGCGATCAGCGTGGCCCGCCAGCAGGTGTTCGAGGACTCCAAGCTCGTCTCCGAGAAGCTCCTGCCCCAGACCAAGGCCTACCACTCCATCTGGGTGGACGGCGTCCAGCTCAACCTGGACTCGGCCGAGAACAAGGACTTCGTCGACCCGCTCTACGGCAAGACCTACCTGCCGCGGAAGTTCAAGACCGCCTTCGTCATCCCGCCGGTCAACGACGTCGACCTGTTCACCAACTGCCTCGGCTTCGTCGCCATCATCGAGAACGACCAGGTCGTCGGCTACAACCTGACCGCCGGCGGCGGCATGGGCCGCAGCCACGGCAACACCATCACCTACCCGCGCCTCGCGGACGTGGTCGGCTACTTCCCGCGCCATCGCCTCGTCGACGTCGCCAAGGCGGTCCTCACCGTCCACCGCGACTTCGGCGACCGCACCGACCGCAAGCACGCCCGTCTCAAGTACGTGCTGCAGGAGAAGGGCGTGGAATGGTTCCGCGCCGAGGTCGAGGCCCGCATCGGCGCCAAGCTGGAGGACGCGAAGCCGGTCCGCTTCATCACCACCAGCGACACCTACGGCTGGCAGAAGGGCATGGACGGGAAGTGGTTCCTGACGCTGTTCGTCTCCTCGGGCCGCATCAAGGACACGGAGACGGTCCTGCAGAAGACCGCGCTGCGCCGCGTGGCAGAGCGCTTCGACTCCGTCGAGTTCCGCCTGTCGGCGAACCAGAACGTCCTGCTCTGCAACGTCTCCGACGCCGAGAAGGACGGCATCACCGCCCTGCTCCACGAGCACGGCGTGAAGACCGAGAAGCAGGCGGGCATCCTGCACCTCGCCGCGATGTCCTGCCCGTCCATGCCGACCTGCGGACTCGGCCTCGCCGAATCCGAGCGTTTCCTGCCCTCGCTGCTCGACCGCATCCAGGCGTTGACCGCCGAGGTCGGCATCGGCGACCAGGAGATCATCATCCGCATGACCGGTTGTCCCAACGGCTGCGCCCGTCCGTACATGGCCGAGATCGGCTTCGTCGGAAAGGGCCCGGGCCGCTACCAGGTCTGGCTCGGCGGCAACGAGAACGGCACCCGCCTGAACAAGGTGTGGAAGGAGATGATGAAGGAGTCCGACACGGAAGCCGAACTCCGCCCCCTGCTGTTGCGCTACAAGTCGGAACGCCTCGACGGCGAACGCTTCGGCGACTGGGTCGAGCGGGTGTTCTGGAAGGAGGCAGGCCCCCAGGCCTGAATTGATTCCTCCGAGACGGAACGCATCCTCGCACCATGGAGACCCCCAGGAAGCGGTTGATCCAGCCGACGGTCGCCTTCTCGGGCTCCTTCGAAGAGTCCGACCGCAAGGACAGGGAGTTCTGGCGGTCCCGGACCTCCCAGGAACGGCTGTGGCACCTCGAGTTCCTCCGCGAACTGAACTATGGACCCGAGACATCTACCCATCGACTTCCGAGAGTTCCTCGAGTGTCTCAACGGAAGTGGGGCTGAGTATCTTCTGGTCGGAGGCCATGCGGTCTGCTTCCACGGTTACGCCCGGATGACCTCGGACATGGACGTCTGGTTCGGTGCGACCCCGGAGAATGCCGAACGGGTTCTCAAGGCGGTCCGCAGGTTCTTCGGGGATGAGATGGCGGGACTGACCGTGGAACAGCTTCTGGACCCCGGTCACGTCACCCACTTCGGAGCCCGGCCGTACCTGATCGAATTGCTGAACCGTGTCTCGGGAGGCGACTTCGAGAAGGCATGGAGGAATCGGGTCCAGGTCGTCCACGATGGGATCCCGATCAACTTCATCGGTCTCGAGGACCTGCTCCTGAACAAGCGTGCGAGCGGCCGGAGCAAGGACGCCGCTGACATCGAGAACCTGACCTGATTTCAAATGACCACCGAACAGATCGCCCAGGCCAACGCCGAACTGCGTGGCCTTCCCGCCCTCGACGTCGTCCGTTGGGGCCTCGAGCAGGCCCGCGGCCGCGCCGTCGTCTCCACCAACTTCCGGCCCTACGAGGCCGTGATCCTGCACCTCGTCACCCGGATCCAACCCGACATCCGGGTGCTCTGGGTCGACCACGGGTACAACCGCGCGGCCACCTATCGCCATGCGGAGGACCTGAGGAAGCGGCTCGGGCTCAACATCCACTCCTACCTGCCCCGCCTGACAGCGGCCCACTACGACGCCGTCCATGGCGGCATGCCGGAGCCGACCCCGGAGAACGAGGAGCGGATCAAGGCGTTCAGCACCGTGATGAAGCTGGAGCCGTTCCAGCGCGGCATGCGCGAGATGGCGCCGACCGTCTGGATCACGGCGTTGCGCAAGGTGCAGAACCCGAACCGGGCCGGACTCGACATCGTGGGCGCCGACGGGAACTTCGGCGCCGAGATCAAGCTGAGCCCGGTGTTCCACTGGAGCGACGCCGAGATGGAGGCCTACCTGAAGGCGAACGACCTGCCGAACGAGTGGGACTACTTCGATCCCGCCAAGGCCGACGAGAAGCGCGAATGCGGCCTCCACGCCGGCTGGGGAGGCAAGGCGGTCAAGGGTTGAAGGGTTGAAGGGTTGAAGGGTTGAAGGGTTCAACGGTTCAACGGTTCAACGGTTCAACGCTAGGTAGAACGGCAACGAGACATGGCGTCGATGGAATCCAGCGGCGAATCCGGCTTCAGGACCTTTGAGGACTTGGAAGTCTACAAGCACGCCCGGGAATTCCGAAAGGAACTCTACGCGGTGTCGCGACAGTTGCCTGCAGAAGAGCGGTTCGCTTTGTGCGACCAGATCCGTCGTGCCGCCGTTTCCCTGACCAACAACATCGCCGAAGGACATGGACGCTACCATTTCCAGGAGCAGATCCGGTTTCTCCTGATCGCCCGAGGCTCCCTTGAGGAACTCATCGACGATCTGAATACCTGTCTCGATGAATCCTACCTACCAGCGGAGGAAGTCGAGCGGCTTCGAGCCTTGGGATGGCGGGTCCATCGGATCCTTGCCGGCTACCTCCGCCACCTCCGCCAGAGGCGGGACGAGGATCTTGCCGGACTGAAAGAGCCATCAACGTCCTACCGCACCCGTATCGACTTGGTGCCACAAGCCGAAGTACCACCGTTCGAAGACTGAGAACGGGAAGGGTTACCCTTCAACCCTTCAACCCTTCAACCTCCCTTTCCCTCCGAGAAGACAACGGCAAACCATGAGCAGCTACCATCTCGACCATCTCCAGCACCTTGAGACCGAGGCCATCCACATCCTGCGCGAGGTCGCCGCGGAGTTCGAACGGCCCGCGATCCTCTTCTCCGGGGGCAAGGATTCGATCTGCATCCTGCGCCTCGCCGAGAAGGCGTTCCGTCCGTCGGACATCCCGATGCCCTTCCTCAACGTCGAGACCGGACACGAGTTCCCCGAGCTCATCGAGTTCCGCGACCGCCGGGCGAAGGAGTTGGGGGCGAAGCTGATCGTCCGCACCGTGGACCAGGCCATCGCCAACGGCAGCGCCACCCCGGCACCCGGCGAGGTCAGCCGCAACCGGCTCCAGATCCCCGTGCTGCTTGGCGCCATCGAGGAGTTCCGCTTCGACTGCTGCATCGGCGGCGCCCGGCGCGACGAGGAGAAGGCCCGCGCGAAGGAACGCTTCTTCAGCTTCCGCGACGCCTTCGGACAATGGGATCCCAAGAACCAGCGTCCCGAGATCTGGAACCTCTACAACGCCCGCCTCAACGCCGCGGAGAACATGCGCGTGTTCCCGCTCTCCAACTGGACCGAGATGGACGTCTGGGAATACATCCAGCGCGAGAAGCTCGAGGTCCCGAACATCTACTTCAGCCACCAACGCGAATGCTTCCGACGCGGCGGACAGTGGCTGCCCGTGCCGCCGGAACACACCGACGCCACCCGGCCCGATCCCTACGCCGGCGCCCGCCCGCGTCCGAGCGAGACGGTGAAGTCCATGGTCGTCCGCGTCCGCACCATCGCCGACATGATCAGCACCGGCATGATCGAGAGCCCGGCGGAGTCGGTGTCCGACATCATCACCGAGATCGCCGCCGCGCGGGTGACCGAACGCGGCACCCGCAACGACGACAAGGCGAGCGAGGCCGCCATGGAGGACCGCAAGAAGGCCGGCTACTTCTGAGCCAGGGAGTCGGCTGAGGCGCTGACATCGAGGCACCGCATCGCGGGAATCGTCGGAGATCGGCTCCACGATCTCCGACAGGCGCATCACCGCCGCCGCCGAACGCCGAACGCCGAACGCTGGATTCAGGAAACGGAAAAGGCCGGTCGAGACACCAGAGATGCTTCGACCGGCCTTTGTTCGACCGCGGATCCGTTCGGAGGATTACTGCTCCTCGATGAACTTGATCTTCCGGCCCTTCTCCGAACGGCGGCGCAGGCCCTCGTCGAGGATCTTCTTGCGCAGGCGGAGGCTCTTCGGCGTGGCCTCGACGTACTCGTCGACGTCGATGTACTCCAACGCGCGTTCGAGGCTCAGCTTCAGGGGCGGGTTGAGCTGGATGCCCTTGCCGTCGCCCTGGGAGCGCATGTTGGTCAGCTTCTTCTCCTTCACCGGGTTCACCGGGATGTCGTTCTCGCGGGCGTTCTCGCCGACGATCATGCCGACGTAGATCTGGTCGCCGGCCTCGACCATGAGGCGGCCGCGTTCCTGGACCATGTTCAGCGCATAGGAGGTGGCCTCGCCGGTGTCCATGGAGACCAGGGAGCCGTTCTTGCGGGCCGCGATCTCGCCGCGGTCGGTGCCGTACTCGTGGAAGAGGTGGCTCATGACGCCCATGCCCTTGGTCATGTTGACCAGGTCGGTCTCGAAGCCGATCAGGCCGCGGGTCGGGGCCAGCGCCTCGACGGAGACCTGGCTGCCGACGTGGGACATGTTCGTGATCGTCGCCTTGCGGAACGAGAGGTTCTCCATCACGGAGCCGAGGTTCTCGTTGGGGACCTCGACGTACACCTTCTCGATCGGCTCCAGGGGTTCGCCGTCCGGGCCCTTCTTCCAGAGCACCTCGGGCCGGCTGACCAGCACCTCGTAGCCCTCGCGACGCATCTGCTCGACGAGGATTGCGATCTGCATCTCGCCGCGGCCGGCGACCGAGAACACCTTCGGATCGCTCGTCTGGGCGATGCGCAGGGCGACGTTCGTCCGGATCTCCTTCACAAGGCGGTCCCAGATGTGACGGGCGGTCACCAGCTTGCCCTCCTGGCCGGCCAGCGGGCCGTCGTTGACCGCGAACTCCATCTGGATGGTCGGGGGATCGATGGGGATGTACGGCAGCGCCTCACGCGCCTCGCTGTCGCAGATGGTCTCGCCGATGAAGACGTCCTCGAAGCCGGCGATGCCGACGATGTCGCCGGCAGAGGCCTCGCCGATCTCCACCCGCTTCATTCCCTCGAAGTGGTAGATCATCGTGATCTTGTTCTTGGAGATGCGTCCGTGGCCGTGCCGGCAGACCGCGGGGTCGCCCACCTTCACCTTGCCCTCGACGATCTTGCCGAAGGCGATACGGCCCATGTACTCGGAGTAGTCGAGGTTGGCGACGAGCAGCTGGAAGCCGTCGCCGGCCTTGGCGCGCGGGGGCGGGATGTGCTTAGCGATGGCGTCGAAGAGCGGTTCCATCGTCGTCGACTCGTGCTCCAGCTCGAGTTTGGCGTAGCCCTGCTTGGCCGAGCAGTAGATGAACGGAAAGTCGAGCTGCTCGTCGGTCGCGTTGAGGCTCATGAAGAGCTCAAACACGAGGTCGAGCACCTTCTTGGGGTTCGCATTGTCACGGTCGATCTTGTTGATGACCACGATCGGCTTCGCACCGGCCTCGAGCGCCTTGCGCAACACGAAGCGGGTCTGCGCCTGCGGGCCCTCGGCGGAGTCGACGACAAGGAGCACGCCGTCGATCATGTTCATGATGCGCTCCACCTCGCCGCCGAAGTCGGCGTGTCCCGGGGTGTCGACGATGTTGACGTGGTAGTCCTTGTACTTGAACGCCGCGTTCTTGGCCCGGATGGTGATGCCCTTCTCCTTCTCAAGGTCCATCGAGTCCATGAGGCGCTCGACCTGGGTCTCTGCCTGGTTCTGCCGGAAGGTTCCGGACTGCTTGAGGAGGCAATCGACCAGGGTCGTCTTGCCGTGATCGACGTGGGCGATGATCGCGATGTTTCGGATGTGCTGCATAAAAGCCGTGTCCCCTATAGGGCCGCGCAGGATGGCCAGCTCAGGGCAAACGTCAAGGTGGGTAACGGGAACCGCTGGGATTTGACAGGAAGGAAACAGATCCGGTTCGACCCCGTAACTCCACCCGACGCCGGATTCCAGACGTCGCACGCGCCTTGCCCCAGCCGACATCCGCGGTAGGATGGCCCATGAATTCCCGGGCCAAGATCGGCGTTTCCGTCCTCGCCGCGTCGTCCCTCGTCCTCGCCGGGGGCTGCAGCCTGACGCGCGCCGGCTACCGGACCGCCCCGTACCAGGTCGTGCGCAAGACACCGGGATTCGAGATCCGAGACTACCCGGCGATCCGGGTCGCGGAGACGAAGGAGGCCGGGGGCGGCTTCATGCGGCTCTTCCGCTACATCGACCACGGGAACGCGGACTCGCAAGGCATCGCCATGACCACTCCCGTCTGGATGGACCGAACGGAGTCGCAGGGGACGATGTCGTTCGTGTTGCCGTCGGGGCTCGCCACGCCGCCGGCCCCGAAGGATCCCGAGGTGCGGATCCGGGAGCTTCCCGCCGGGAGCTGGGCCGTCCGTCGGTTCAAGGGATCCGGCCGCGGTCCCGACGACGCGGCGGCCCGGGTGTTGGGAGAAGAACTCCGAAAGGCCGGCATCAACACCACCGGCACACCCCGTTTCGCCTACTTCGATCCCCCGTGGATCCCGGGATTCCTCCGGCGCAACGAGGTCATGCTCCAAGTGGTGCTCGGGGACGCGAAGGGCGCGGTTGCCAACCCTGGAAACTGAAACCCTCCGCCGGGAGGCGGAGGGAAGGGAAAGTGGCGACCCCACGGGGAATCGAACCCCGGTTACTGCCGTGAAAGGGCGGTGTCCTAACCGCTAGACGATGGGGTCGTCTGTGACCGACAGCGAC
>CAMASJ010000109.1 GCA_945860685.1 Akkermansia muciniphila | reverse complement strand
ACCAAGCCCGAGATCTTGCTCGAGCCCTTCGCCAAGGCCGGGGCGGATTCCATCACCATCCATGTCGAACTCGGCGACCAGGTGACCCCGCTGATCTGGAAGATCCGTTCGCTGCAGAAGAAGGTCGGCATCGCCATCAATCCGCCCACCAACATCGCCGCGGTGAAGCCGTTCCTCTCCCAGGTCGACCTGGTGCTGGTGATGACCGTGAACCCCGGGTTCGGCGGGCAGGCGTTCATCGAGGAATGCGTTCCGAAGGTCCAGCAGGTGGCCGCCTGGCGTAAGGAACTCGGACTGGATTTCCGGATCGAGGTTGACGGCGGCATCACCGACGTCACCGGCGTGGAGTGCGCCCGGGCCGGCGCCGACACGTTCGTCTCGGGGTCCTACCTCTTCAAGAAGCACAGCCTCGGACACGCGGTCCGCGCGTTGCGCACGCGCCTCGTCGAAGCCTCCGCCGAACTGGTGTGATCCCGGCCCTGTTGGCGATGGTGCTCTTCGCCGGCTCGGCGGTGAGCGCCCGCAAATCCGTCGGCCACCTCGGCCCCGCCGCCGCCAACTTCTGGCGTCAGCTGCTCTCGGTCGCGTTGCTGGGGATCCTTGCCGTCCTCCTTGCCGGACAGTCGCCGATGTTCGGTCCGGCGACGGCCTGGTTCCTCTGGAGCGGCGTGGTGGGTTACGGCGTGGGCGACACCGGTATCTTCCTCGCCCTGCCTCGCCTCGGATCCCGGCTCACCTCGCTCATGACGCAATGCCTCGCCGCACCCATCGGCGCTCTCATCGAGTGGCTGTGGCTGGGGCATGTGCCGGGCTGGAACCAGTCCCTCGCGGGCCTGGTGATCCTCGGCGGGGTCGGGCTGGCCCTTGCACCGGCGCGAGGCGAGGCCGCGGGGTTGCCCGGCGGATGGACCGGCGTGTTCTTCGGCCTCGTCGCCGCACTCGGCCAAGCCGGCGGGGCGGTCCTGAGCCGACACGGATTCGAGATGGCCCGCGGTTTGGGGCAGCCGGCCGATCCCATGTCCGTGTCCTTCGTCCGCGCCTTGGCCGGCACGGTCACCGCGGCGTTGTGGTACGGACTCGTGCTGAGGACCGGATCCCTGCCTCCCTTGGCGGACGGCATGCGTCGCGGCTGGACCTGGATGGTCGGCAATGCGCTGGCCGGACCGACCTTGGGCGTGGTCGCCTACCAATGGGCGCTCGCACGACATCCGATCGCCGAGGTGTTGCCCGTGGTGGCGATGGCCCCTCTCGCCGTCGTGCCCTTGGCCTATTGGATAGAAGGCGAACGCCCCTCACGCCGGTCGGTGGCCGGCGGTGTCCTGGCGGTGCTCGGAGTCGTCTGGCTGGCTCGCGGATGAAGGTGGTCGGATTCCTTCGGAGAGGGGGGCAACCTCGAAGGGGTTGAAAGGTTGCAGGTGAATGGTTGAAGGGGGGGGAATCGAAACGCTCTGAAACTGAGGTATTGAAGCCCGGTTTTCTTCCTTCGCGCCTTCGCGTTTTTGCGCGAGTCCCGTCTTCGCAGGTAAAACGTCCGTCCCGTCGGGTTGCAAACTCGGACTGGCGACGCGGGGGGGCGGCTCGGCATTCTCCCGCCATGCAAGATCTCATCGCCAAGGCGGCGACGCTTCTCGAGGCGCTTCCCTATGTCCAGCGCTTCGCCGGCAAGACCTTCGTCGTGAAGTACGGCGGCAGCTTCATGGATTCCCCGGACAAGGCGGTCCGCGATGGCGTCGCCCGCGACATCGTCTTCCTCGAAGCCGTCGAGATCAACCCGGTGGTCGTCCACGGCGGCGGCAAGGCCATCACCCGCGCCATGGAGGCGGCCGGCCTCCAGGCGAAGTTCATTCAGGGCCAACGCGTGACCGACGCCGCCACCGTTGCGGTGGTGGACCAGGTGCTTTCCCGGGAGATCAACCCCGAGGTCGTTAGGACGATCCAACACCTCGGCGGTGTCGCCCAGGGGTTCGCCGGCACCGACATCTTCACCTGCCGCAAGCTCTGGCTGTCCGGGCCCGGTGGCGAACAGGTTGACATCGGCTTCGTCGGCGAGGTCGTCGGGGTCAACACGGCGCCGCTGATCGAATGCATCAGCCGCGGCATCACGCCGGTCATCAGCCCCACGGCCCGGGGCGAGGACGGACTGGTCTACAACTGCAACGCCGACGTCGCCGCCGCGATGGCCGCCGTGGCGCTCAAGGCCTGCCGGTTGGTCTTCATGTCCGATGTCCCGGGCCTCATGCGGGATCCCAAGGATCCCTCGACGGTGATCTCCCACCTGTTGGCTTCGGAGGTCCCCGCGCTCAAGGCGACGGGCGTGGTCGACAAGGGAATGATCCCGAAGGTCGACAGCGCCCTGACGGCCCTCAAGGCGGGCGTCGAGAAGGTCTCCTTCGTCGACGGCCGCGTGCCGCATTCGGTGCTGCTCGAGATCTTCACCGACGCCGGGATCGGGACCGAGGTCGTGATCTGAACGGCGCGTTTTCAGCGTTTTGGCGCCTGGGCGCTGGGGCCGTCTTCTCTTCCGCCTCAGGCGTGAGTCAATGCCGGCATTGCCGGCCGCGGGGTGGAACGGAGGCCGGTTGACGGCGGAAGTCCGTTCGGCCGTCCCTTGGACTTCCGTTGCTCGATCCGCTGCTGGACGATCCCGTACCAACCGAGCCCACGGTAGGTCTCATAGCCCGGGGTCACTGCGAAACCGGTGAGCAGCCCCTCGGCGCTCATGTGGGTGCCCTGATGTTGTCCGTCGGTGTGCAGCGCGAATTCCTCGGAGAGCACGCCGCGGTGGTCCGAGGCGGCAATGACGCGGTGGTTGCGGTCGATGATCAGGCAGCGGGTGTTGGCCTTCTCGTCCGGGCTCAATCGGACGCCGTCGACGACCGCCTGGGACTGCGCCTGCCAGTCGAAGAAGATGCCGAGCACGCCGATTGGCTTGCCATGGGTCTCGCCGTTCTCGCGGATGGCCGCCGCGTACGTCGCCGTGAGCCGGTTTTCCAAGGCCGGAACCGGCGCAATGTCGGCGACGGCGAACTCGGTTCCGTCGGAGGTTCCCAAGGCATCCCGGAACCACGCCGTGTGGGCCACGTTCTGCATCGTGGCGGCGGGATAGCGGTCAGGACGGCCGTTCGCCAGCACCCGGCCTTCGAGGTCCATGACCCAGAGGTCCAGGTAGACGGTGTAGGAGTCGAGGATCACCCCGAGACGACGGCTGCAGTGGGCAGAGGTCTCGTGATCCTTGCGGGAAGCGCAGTCGACCACGGCCGAGTCCGTGGCCCACCAGCGCACGTCGCAGGAGCGTTCGTAGAGGTTGCGGTCGATGATCTCGATCATGTTCAGGGCGAGATCGGTGAGTCGTGTTCCGCGGAGCCGCGCGATGAGCGCGTCTCCCAGGATGTTGAGTTCCCGGATGCGCGGATCCAGTCCCTCTTGGAGTCCGGCAACGATCTTGGAGATCTGGTCGGAGACGGATTTCACCTCGCTGGCGACGACGGCGAAGCCGACTCCGGCTTGCCCGGCGCGTGCCGCCTCGATGGAGGCGTTCATCGCCAGCAGCTTGGAGGTCATGGTGATCCGGTGGATGTCTCCCACCCTCTTGGAAACCAAGGTGGAGATCTCGTCAGCAAGTCCGATGATTCGTTCAGGCATGGTTGTGGCGGGTCGGGCCACTAGGCGAATCGGACATTTCCAGTCGGAATTGAGCCTTTTTCATCTCATCCGACGGCGGGAGGCGATGAGCTCGGTTCATGTTCCGCGAGCGGGGTGGGTCGCGAAGGGAGATCCCGAGCGGGTCCAGGGCAGGGAAGGGCGATGCCGGGCCGGATCGGAAATGCCTTTTTCGGTGGGGAGCGGGTTGGTTGACTCCGCGGCCTGATGAAGGTCCTTGTGATCGGTTCCGGCGGTCGGGAGCACGCGCTGGTGTGGAAACTCGCGCAGTCCCCGCGGATCGATGAGATGTGGTGCGCGCCGGGCAACGCCGGCACGGAACTGGAAGTCCTCCCGAACGGCCGTCCGGTGCGGAACGTGCCCCTCTCCGCCGAGGACCTCCCGGGGTTGCTGGCGTTCGCACGCAGGGAATCCGTCGACTTCACCGTGGTCGGCCCGGACAACCCCTTGGCCTTGGGCGTCGTGGACCTGTTCCAGGAGGCGGGCCTCCGCATCTGGGGCCCCAACCGCAAGGCCGCTCTCTTCGAGGCTTCGAAGTCCTTCTCCCAGGACTTCATGGAACGCCACGGCATCCCGACCGCCCGCTCGGGTGTCTTCCAGGAGGCTGATGCGGCCCGTCGTTTCGCCGCGGAACTGGGCGGCCGCTGTGCCGTGAAGGCCGACGGCCTGGCCTTGGGCAAGGGCGTGCTGCTCGCCCACTCGGTCGCGGAGGCCGATGCCGCCATCGACGAGATCCTCGTGCGCAACGCCTTCGGCCGGGCCGGGGCGACGGTGGTCATCCAGGAACTGCTCGAGGGCATGGAGATCTCCCTCCATGCGTTGTGCGATGGCACGACCGCGCGCCTTTTCCCCACGGCCCAGGACCACAAGCGCATCTTCGATGGCGACCGCGGCCCGAACACCGGCGGCATGGGAGCCTATTCGCCGGCGCCGTTCCTCTCCGCCGCCGAACTGGAATCCGTCGGCCGATCCATCCTCGAACCATGGCTCCGCGGATGCGCCGCCGAGGGCATCGACTTCCGCGGACTGCTCTATCCCGGCGTGATGCTGACCGCCGCAGGACCCAAGGTGCTGGAGTTCAATGCGCGCTTCGGCGATCCCGAGACCCAGGCCTACCTGCCGCGGATCGAGAACGACCTGCTCGAGGTGTTTGAGGCCTGTGTGGATGGCTGCCTGGAACGTGTGGAGCTGCGTTGGTCGCCGGAGACGACGGTATGCGTGGTGATCGCCAGCGAGGGCTATCCCGGGACCGTGGTGAAGGGCCGGGTGATCGAAGGCCTCGACGCGGCGGCGGCGTTGCCCTTCGTGAAGGTGTTCCACGCCGGGACGGCGAAGTCGGACGGGAAGGTGGTTGCCAACGGAGGCCGTGTGCTTGGGGTCACCGCCTGGGGGCCCGATCTCACCACGGCCCGTGCCCGTGCCTACGAGGCCTGTTCACGGATCCGGTTCGAGGGAATGCAGCTGCGGTCGGACATCGGCGCGAAGGGGCTCAACAAGGGGCAGTGATGAAATCGTAAAGGCGCGTTCGGAACGCGCCTGAGTTTCTAGTTTTCAGTTTTCAGCGCGGAAGCCGGGAAGAGTTGAGCGGGGAGCAGGGAACACGGAGCGGAGAGAGGCGTCGGTTTCCTTCGATTCCCCCCTTCAACCTTTCAAACCATTGCTGAACCCCTCAGCGTCTCAGCGTCTCAGTGGGAGATTGTTCTGCCGGGGAATTGAACTCCCGCGGAGGCGCGGAGCTCGCTGTGAGAATCGGGAGATTTGCCTGCCCGTTCCTCCGCAGCATTGCGGCTGGGCGCGATGGTGCCCTCGGTTTGGTTTCGACTGAGAATGCGGCCCCACCTCCTTGGCGTCATGGCCGGACCGTCGAGTCCTTGGTTGAAATCGGCATCCGTGCCGTCCGACTTGAGCGGATTTCGTCATCTTCGGAAGGCTCCCGGTTTCTCCCGTCCGGGGTGCACGGGCTCGACTTCGTGGAGTTCCACCGTAGTGTTCCCCTGCCAACATGCAGACATTGACCCTTGGCCATTCCCCGGATCCGGACGACGCATTCATGTTCTACGGGCTGGCCCGTGACCGGATCCCGACGCCGGGACTCCGGTTCGAACACATCCTCCAGGACATCCAGACCCTGAACGAACGCGCCACCCGCGGAGAACTCGACATCTCGGCGATCAGCATCCACGCCTACGCCCACGTCTGCGACCAGTACGCGTTGCTCCCAAGCGGCGCGAGCATGGGCGACGGATACGGTCCGATGCTGGTCTCCCGGAAGCATTACACCCGGGAAGAGGTCGCCGGACTCCGCATCGCCGTTCCCGGGGTCATGACCAGCGCCTTCCTTGCCCTGCAGCTCTGGCTCGGCAAGACCTCCAAGGACTTCCAGTTCGTCGTGGTGCCCTTCGACCGGATCTTCGAGGCCGTCCGTGAGGGGAAGGCCGACGTGGGACTCATCATCCACGAGGGCCAGCTGACCTACGCCAACGAAGGCCTGGTGGTCTGCGAGGACCTCGGGATCTGGTGGGGACGTGAGAACGACGGGCTGCCGTTGCCGCTGGGCGGGAATGTCATCCACAAACGCCACGCGCCCGAACTGCGCCGGCGGGTGAGCGACATCCTCACGGGAAGCATCCGCTACTCGCTCGACCACCGCGAAGAGGCGGTCGCCCATTCGATGCAGTGGGCCAGGGACATGGGGCAGGATCTCGCCGACCGGTTCGTCGGGATGTACGTGAACCACTGGACGCTCGACTATGGCGAGAAGGGCCGGGAGAGCATCCGCCGCTTCCTGCGTCGCGGACAGGACCTCGGCGCCTTGCCCAAGGCTCCCGAGCTCGAGTTCGTGATCTGACGCGGAAGCTCCGTTGGAGAGGGGACCGACCTCATTCTGTTACGCGAGAACGCCCCGGGGATTCGAGATTCCTGATCTGAGATTCCCGATTTTCGGCAAGTGGCCGCGGCTGCCAAACCGCGGTCTCCGTTCCATCTACCGTTCAAGGATCCGGAACCGAGTTTGCCCACACCCTTCGGTGAACGGGTCTGCCTCAGGCGCGGAGCACCTTCACGCCGTCGTTGTCCGGTCGCAGGACGTGCATGGCGGAACCGCGCAGCTTCCCGAGCATGGCCTTGGCGATGGCGGCGGTGTCGGCTCCCGTGACCGCGAGGCACATGATGGTCGAGCCGCTGCCGCTCAGCCATCCGCCCGTCGCACCGGCCTTCACGCCCGCACGGATCACCGGATCGAGTTGGGGGATCAACGCCGCCCGGTACGGTTGGTGCACGCGGTCGTCGAAGAGTCCCGCAAGGGCCGCGTAATCCCCCAACGCGAACGCCGTGGCCACCAGTGCTGAGCGGTTCAACGCATGGACCGTGTCCAGCTTGGCGAAGGTTTGGGGAACCAGCTTCCGCGCCTCGGGCGTGCTGACCTCGAAGGACGGGATGAGCGTCACGAACCGCACATCCCGCCTGAGCGGGACACGCAGGCAACGCACTTGGCCGTCGACGAAGCCGGCCGCGGTGAATCCGCCGTACACCGCCGGGGCGGCGTTGTCGGGATGGCCCTCGAGGTTGGAGACGATCTGGAGCAGTCCCTGGCGGTCGAGCGGGGATCCGCAAAGGGCGTTGAGTCCGGCGACGCAGCCGAGCCGGGCCGTGACGCTGGATCCGAGTCCGCGGGCCATCGGGACCTCCCCGGCGACGTGGACGTCGAACCCGAACGCGCGGACCTTCGCCGACCTGAAGAACGCGGCCGCCGCGGCCTCAAACATCGCGGTCGCACCGGCACGGGCCTCCTCCGGGATCGGGGAGGTGACCGTCGCGCCCTTGCCGGCACGCCGGGTCACGGTCACCCGGTTGTGCAGCGCCACTGCGAGACCCAGGGTGTCGAACCCGGAGCCGAGGTTGGCGGTGGTGCCGGGGACGCGGACGATCACGGAGTTCATCGGCGGCGGATCAAACGGAAAAGAACCCCGGGGCTCAACGAACTTCCATCGCGTTCCCCGACAAGGGCGACGCTCGGCGCTGGCCGGTGCCCCGGAGCCTGTCTAATGTCCGCCCGATGTTCGCACTGATCCGGGATCTGAGTGGCGCGCTGGGCTGGGCCGACAACCCGCTCCTTTGGCTGGTCGTCGTCGCCTTCCAGCTCTGGATGCTCATCGACGCCGTCCGCCGCGGCGAATGGATCTGGGTGGCGTGCATCGTCTTCTTCTCGGTTCTCAGCGCGGTCTTCTACTACTTCATGGTGTACCGCCAGCAGGGCCCGGCCGGCGGTGGCGTGGGGCTGCGTGGCTTTGAACTGCCCGGTGCGGCGGACCGGCGTCGCATCAAGGATCTGCTCGGCCGCATCCACCACCTCGACAAGGCCCGCGACCATTCCGACCTCGCCGACATCTACTTTTCCCAGGGCAAGATGGCCAAGGCCGAGGCCGAGTACCGCCTCGCCTTGGAACGGGATCCCGAAGACGTCGACACCCGGAGCCACTTCGGCCAATGCCTGCTGCGCCAAGGGCGGGCCGAGGAATCCCTGCCGGTCCTGGAATCCGTCATCCGCGAGGATCCCCGTCACGACTTCGGCTTCACGATGATGGCGCTCGCCGAGGCCCAGACCCTCGTGGGCAGGAAGTCCGATGCGGCCGCCTCCTGGAGGAAGGTCCTCGAAACCAACAGCTATCCTCGGGCGCGTGTCCAATACGCCGAACTGCTCGCGGAAACCGGAGACCGCGAAGGCGCCCGCAGGGAGGTCGACGAGGTCATCGAAGACGAGAAGCACGCGGTGTCCTTCCAGAAGTCCCGCGACAAGGTCTGGGTCTCCCGCGCCAAGAAGCTGCGCGGCCGGCTCTCCTGACGGGCGGCAAGGCCGCGAAGTTCCCGCAAAAGCTGCAGGAGAGATTGGCACGCCAAGCCGCAAAGCCGTTTTGGGGAGCGAGGCGAGAACCGCTCGATTCCTGAAGCGGAACCGGACACGGCAAGGTGTTCGCTCCATGGGCCCCGGGCTCGGTGTCCCGTTGGCGTCTTGGCGTCTTGGCGTGAGGTCAGTCTCCGAGCCGACGAAGCCATTCCTCCTTCCCATCGTCGGACGCGCTACCTAGCTTCCGCGGCGTTTTCGGACCATGCCCAGTGTTTACATCAAGACGTACGGCTGCCAGATGAACGAGCGCGACAGCGAGGCTGTCGCCGCCCAGTTGGTCGCGCGCGGCTACACGCTTTCGGACAGCGAGTCCGGCGCCGACGTGGTCCTCCTGAACACCTGCAGCGTCCGCGACCTCGCAGAGCAGAAGGCCATCGGCAAGATGACCGCGCTCGCCGCGGACAACCGCAAGCAGGGTTCCACCCAGGTGCTCGGCTACCTCGGCTGCATGGCCCAAAGCCGGGGCGGGGAACTCGTCCAGCCGTCCAACGGCGTCCGCCTCGTCGTCGGAACCCAGAAGTTCCACCGCACCGGCGAGTTCCTCGACGACCTGCTCGCCGGTCGGAAATCCGAGGTCGTGGACGTCGCCGAGGAGCCCGACAGCCAGTCGGCGATCCGCGAGCACCTGCCTCAGACCGGCAAGGGCGGCTCCGGCGCGGTGACCGCCTTCGTCAGCATCATGCAGGGCTGCAACCAGCACTGCACCTTCTGCATCGTCCCCTCCACCCGCGGCGCCGAACGGAGCCGCACCATCGAGGACATCGTCGCCGAATGCCGCGGGCTCGCCGAACGCGGCGTCCGCGAGATCACCCTCCTCGGCCAGATCGTCACCAGCTACGGACGCCGGCTCTACCCGGTCGTCGACGGCCGCAGCGCCTTCCTCCAGCTGGTCGAGGCCGTCCACGAAATTCCCGGCATCCACCGCATCCGCTTCACGTCGCCGCATCCCAAGGGCTACGGGGACGACCTCATCGAGGCGTTCGGACGCCTGCCGAAGCTCGCGGAGTGCGCGCATCTGCCGGTGCAAAGCGGTTCGGATCGGCTGCTGAAGCTCATGCACCGCGGCTACACCCGGGAGCGCTACCTCGGGATCATCCGGCGGCTGCGCGAGGTTCGGGCGGACATCGGGGTGACCACGGACATCATCGTGGGCTTCCCCGGTGAGACGGAGGAGGACTTCGCCGACACCCTTTCGCTCTGCCGCGAGGTCGGCTTCGACCAGGCGTACGTCTACAAGTACAGCCGGCGCCGCGACACCCCGGCGGCCGAGATGCCGGACCAGCTTCCCGAGGAGGTCATCGAGGAACGCCACCAACGCCTGCTCGCCGTCATCAACGAAATGGCGATGGCCAAGTACCACGCCCTGGTCGGCCAAGAAGTGGAGATCCTCGTCGAGGGCCCCAGCCACCGGAACGCCGCCCGCTACGAGGGCCGCACCCGCAGCAACAAGATCGTGGTCTTCGAGGGCTCCCCGCGGCATGTCGGGGAACTGCTCCGGCTGCGCATCGAACGTGCCGGCAGCTTCACCCTCTACGGCAACCCCGCCATCATCGGGCTCGAAGACACCGCAGCGGCCGCGGTCAACGGCTGAGCAGCATCAGGTAGCGCTCGAGCCGGAGGGAGTCCTCGGTGTCCTTTCGTTCCCGGTGGATCACCTGGAGGTTCGAGATCATCCGCTGCAGGCAGCGGCGGGCGCTCAGCGGTTGGAGGTGCGAGTCCAGGTCGTCCAACGAGAAGTGCGACAGTCTACGTCGAGCCTCGGCCCGGGAGACCACCGCACCACCGTGGAACGGATCGAGGAACAGTTCCTCGTGCACGGTCTGGTAACGGCAGAGGAAGTGGCCCGGCATCCCGATTCCCGTGACCGGCAGACCCAATCGGCGCGCGGTGAACTGATAGAGCGCGCACAACGTGATCGGGATGCCCCGGCGACGGTCCATCACCGCGTCGAGGTAGGAGTTGAGCGGATCGTAGTAGTCCTCCGTGTTCCCGCGGAAGCCGTGCTCCACGAACAGGACGTGGCTCAGGGCCGCCGCCACGCCGACGCCGTCGGCCGCGAGTTCCACCGCGGGCCGCGCCTGTTCCGCCCATCCGTCGAGCTGCGCCCGGTAGGCCTCCACCGGGGCGTCGGGATTCCGGGTGCGGGCCAGCATCCAGCAGGCGTCCTCGAGGTCGAAGTGCTCGGCCTGCCGGTTGCAGAAATTCAGGAACTCGACGTCTGCGCGGCTGCGTCCGTCCTGGAGCAGCAGGGCCCGGACGCGTCGGCGGATCTCCGCATCCGGATGCGCGCGGTGCCGCGACAACCACGCCATCGTCGTCGCGCCGCCGGCGAGCAGCCGCTCCCGGATCGCATCGGACACCGCGGCATCCTCGTCCGCCAGCAACGTCAACAGCGCCTGCTGACGCTCCGGTGAAGGCGGCGGTTCCGTCGGCTTGTCGGGTTGGTGGGCGGGTTCCATCGCGGTCGCTACCGTTCGTGTCAGTCGAACATCTTGCCCGGATTCAGGATGCCGTTGGGGTCGAGTTCCCGTCGCAGCGCACGCATCACCCGGAGCTGCGCGTCGCCGAGGAACGCCGGCAGGAACTCCTTCTTCGCCACGCCGACGCCGTGCTCGCCTGTGATCGTTCCCCCGAGCCGGATCGCCTCGTCGAAGATCTCCCGGAACGCCTGGTGCACCCGCGCCATCTCGTCGGCCTTCCGCTCGTCCGTCAGGAAGGTCGGATGGAGGTTGCCGTCGCCCATGTGCCCGAAGGTCCCGATGCGGAGCCGGTGCCGCTTGGCCACGCCTTCGACGAACCGGATCATCCTTGCCAGTTCGCTCCGGGGCACCGTCGCGTCCTCGAGGATCGTGGTCGGGGCCACCCGGGCCAGCGCGCTGAACGCCGACCTCCGCGCCGTCGCCAACGCCGTGGCCTCCGCCTCGTCCGCCGCGATCCGGATCGAGTCGCTCCCGTTGCGACGCGCGATCTCCGCCATCTGCGCCGCCTCGTCCGCGACCTGCGCCGGATGCCCGTCCGTCTCCATCAGCAACAGCGCCTCGCAGTCCGGCAGGCCGATCTTAGCGAAGTCCTCCACGCAGCGGATCGTCGTGCGGTCCAGAAACTCCAGCGTGCATGGTATGATCCGCGCCGCGATGATGTCGGAGACCGTCTGAGCCGCGGAATCCATCGCCGGGAAGGTGGCGATCAGGGTGCGCTTTGCGGCCGGCTTCGGGATCAGGCGCAGCAGGATGCGGGTCATCACGCCCAACGTGCCCTCGCTGCCGACGAACAGGTCCTTCAGCGAATAGCCGGCGACGTCCTTCACGCACTTGTTGCCCGTCTTCAGGATCTCGCCGTCGGGCAGCACCACCTCCAGGCCCATGACGTAGTTGCGGGTGATGCCGTACTTCAGTCCGCGGAGACCGCCGGAGTTCTCGGCGACGTTGCCGCCCAGGGTGCTGATGCGCATCGAACCCGGGTCCGGCGGATAGAACAGTCCCACGGCCGCGGCGGCCTCGGCGACCTGCACGGTGGTGACGCCGGGCTCGACCTCCATGGTGAGGTTGGCGGCGTCCACCTCGAGGATCCGGCTCATCCTCACGGTGCAGAGCACGATGCAGTCAGGCACCGGCAGCGAGCCGCCGCTGAGGCCGGTGCCGGAGCCGCGGGTGACGACGGGCACGCGTCGGCGGTTGGCCAACTGCAGGACCCTGCGGACCTCCTCGGCCGAGCTGGCGAAGACGACGCAGCCAGGCATCTGGGAAAGGGCCGCGGTGCCGTCGAAGGAGTAGGGGATCAGGTCCTCGGGCGCGGTCAGCAGGGAATCCGGCCCGAAGCGGCCTTGGAGTTCCGTGAGGACATCGGATGACAGCGGCATGTCGAACTAGGTTGGACCCGACCGGATCGGATTCAAGGCCGCAGGCGGGGCGGGGAGGCTGGGTTGGAGGGATGAAGGGTCGAAGAGGGGAATAGGGAAATCGAAGGCAGGTGCCAGGGGATTCCACAGCCAAGGGTGCGGAGAACGCATTCCGGATCCGACGCACGAAGTCCGATGCGCGATGCCCTTCCGATTCCTGCCGAGAATCTTCTGCGGAGACGCGGAGACGGCGAGAAGCCCAGTGATGGGCCTGCTGAAGTGGAAGGAAAAGTGGTGTCCCGACCAGGAATTGAACCTGGATCCGCGGTTTAGGAAACCAGAACAGCCCTTTCGCGAAAGAGCGCAAAAGAAGCGTAAAGGTGCCGTAAACAGGGGCGATAATGCAGATTGTGGCGAAAAGTCAGTTTGTCCCAAACGCGCACCAATGGGCATCCAAACTGTTCCATTTGACCTGACCTCGCCAAACTGAGCCAAGGGAATTGAGAGTCTGGGCAACCAAGAAAGGGAGCAGACGATGAAGGGAAAGCGACACACGACGGAGGAGAAGATCCG
>CAMASJ010000108.1 GCA_945860685.1 Akkermansia muciniphila | reverse complement strand
CTCGCGTTCAGCAGCCTGTTCGTGATCGTGGATCCCATCGCCACGGTCCCGGCGTTCCTCGCCATGACGCCCCACGACACGCCGGCGGAACGGATCCGCATGGCGCGCCTCGCGAGCATCATCATGGGGATGGTCCTCGTCGCCTTCGCCGTGCTCGGCCAGCACCTCTTCCGCTTCCTCGGGATCACCCTGCCCGCCTTCCAGATGGCCGGCAGCATCGTCCTGCTCCTCATCGCTCTCGACATGCTCCGGGCCCAACGCACCCGGGCTTCGGAGACCAAGGAGGAGGTCGCCGCCGGCGCCGAGAAGGACGACATCGCCGTGACCCCGCTCGCCGTGCCGATGCTGGCCGGACCCGGTGCCATCTCCTCGGTCCTGCTGCTCCAGGGCAAGGCGGACTCCATCGAGAAGCGCATCGGCCTCTGCGGCGTCATCGTGCTCGTCGCCGCGTTGAGCTACCTCGTCTTCGCCGTCTCCGCCCGCGGCGCCCGCTGGCTCAGCCCCATTGTCCTCCGAATCGTCGAACGCATCATGGGACTGCTGCTCGCCGCCATCGCGATGCAATTCATGGTCAACGCGCTGGTCACCCTCGGCATCATCCCGAACCCGCCGTCCTGAAGCCGGGGCGGTCCCGTGGGATCGGGAAGCCGGAGAGTGGGAAAAGACCGCGGCCTGGCGGCCGCGGCCACGGGAAAGCGGAGGGAGAGGGGACCGCAGCTGGGCAGCCGCGGCTAAGGGAAGTCTGGAATCCGCGATCGGGAATCTCGAATACCTCCCTTCCTCCGACGCCGTGCTCTCCGGGATGGCCATGGGACTTCACCGCATGGAGACTCCCGCCGTGCTGTCCTTCCACGTCCTCCGTCGCTGGATCTGGCTTCCGCTCCTCCTTCTGATCGGCTGTCGCACGGCGCCTGCGCCCAGGAAGGGTTCCATCCCGGAATACGCCCTCGAGGCCCACGCCGCCTGGACACTCCGTCCACCAGCAGGTCGGTTCGACGCCTCGGCGCTGCTCCGGATGCCGGACGGGCGCCTGCTCACCGTCAACGACAAGGAGCCCGGCCTGTTCGAGATCCGCTTCGGCACGGAGGCCGGTTTCGCCGACCTCGTTTCCTTGCCGCTGGTGCCGGCCTCCCACTTCGCACCCATGGCCGGCGGACGCGACCTTCCATGGGACCTCGAGGGACTCGGACTCGACGAGCGCGGACGGATCCACTTCTGCGAGGAGAACTCCAGGTGGATCCTCCGCCAATCGGCACCCAACGGACCGCTCGAGCGTCTGCCCATTGACTGGAGCCCTTCGGAACGCTGGTTCAGCAAGTCGGATCGGAACGCCTCGTTCGAGGGTCTCGCGGTTGGCGGCGGAAGGATCTGGGTCGCCAACGAACGCAACACGGGACGGATCATCGAGGTGGACCAGAAGTCCCTGCGGATCCTGGGCGACTTCCGCGTCGCGGCTCCCGGGGTCACCGCCGAGGACGTCCATTACACCGACCTCTGCTGGCATCGCGGAGAACTCTGGGTGCTCTGTCGCGAGCTGCGCCGGGTGCTCCGGGTCGACCCGGTCCGGAAGGAGGTCCTCGCCTCCTACTCCTACTTCGACCTCGAGATGGATCCCCGTCACGCCTACCGACACATCCTGCCCTACGGCTTCTTCGAGGGTTTGAGCGTGGACGACGACGCGATCTGGCTGTTGGTGGACAACAACGGCTATCGGCGGAAGTCGGATGCCACCGATGCCCGTCCGCAGTTGTTCCGTTGCCCTCGGCCGGATCGCGGCGGAGGATCGCTCCGATGAGAGTCCTGACGCCGCTCCTCCTGGGTCTCGCGCTCGCCGCCTCTTCCCTCACCGCCGCCAACTGGCCGCAATACCGCGGTCCGCAGGCCTCCGGCTTGGACGCCTCGGCCGAGGCGCCGACGCGGTGGGACTTGACCACCTCCAGCAACGTGCTGTGGAAGGCCCCTCTGGCCGGACTCGGCCATGCCGCGCCGATCCTCTGGGGCGACCGCATCTACACGATCTCTGCCACCAAGTCCGGGAAGGCCGATCTCAAGGTCGGACTGTACGGCGACATCGATCCGGTCGAGGACACCGAGGTCCACGAATGGCATCTGGTCGCCTTCGACCGCGCCACCGGACGACAGGTCTGGGACACCGTCGGCCATCGCGGGGTGCCGCGAGTCAAGCGCCACACCAAGTCCACCCACGCGAACTCGACCCCGGCCACCGACGGCAAGCGCATCGTGGCCATCTTCGGATCGGAGGGCCTGTTCTGCTTCGACACTTCGGGGAAAGCCCTGTGGAAGCGGGACCTCGGTCCGATGGACTCCGGCTACTACCAGGTGAAGTCGGCCCAATGGGGATTCGCTTCGTCCCCGGTGATCGACGGCGGCCGGGTCCTCGTCCAGTGCGACGTCCAGGAAGGTTCGTTCCTCGCCGCCTACGACCTGGAAACGGGCAAGCCCCTGTGGAAGACCGACCGCGCCGACGTCCCCACCTGGGGCACGCCCACCGTGTTCGAGCACGGTGGCCGGAGGCAGATCGCGGTCAACGGTTGGCATCACATCGGCGGCTACGACCCCGAGACGGGCCGCGAGCTGTGGCGTCTCGACGGCGGCGGCGACATCCCCGTGCCGACGCCCGTGGTGGGCAAAGGCCTGATCTACCTCACCAGCGCCCACGGGAAGCTGCGTCCGATGCGGGCCGTCCGGGCCGGGGCTACCGGGGAGGTCACTCCCGCCGACCCCGCGCAAACCAACGCCGCCATCGCCTGGGTCCATCCGCGCCAGGGCAACTACATGCAGACGCCGATCCTCGTCGACGGACTGCTCTTCGGCGGCTTCGACATCGGGCTCGTGACCTGCTTCGACGCGGTCACCGGGGCGATCCAGTACTCGGAGCGCCTGACGCCTGCCGGACGCGGTTGGACATCATCTCCGGTTTCCGACGGCAGGAACCTCTTCTTCACCAGCGAAGAGGGCGAGGTCGCGGTGGTGAAGGTCTCGCGGAAGTTCGAGCCGCTGGGCGTGAACCGGTTGGAGGAGACCCATCTTTCGACGCCGGCCCTAGCCGATGGCGTCCTCTTCTTCCGCACCCGCGGACACCTGCTCGCCATCGGGCGGAAGTGAGCGGTACCGACACGGGCTCACTTCCCCAAATCGGAAGGAGTCGCGCGGGGCCGCGGAGTGCGCGGAGGAGGGAGCCGGAAGCGACACCGTTTCAGCTCCCATCTGTATTGCGTCACAGCTGGATCCCTAAGCCGCTTCTCCTCGGGCTCCATCCTCCTCCGTGTTCACCGCGCCTCCGCGTGGCACAAATCGTCCGGGGGGAAAACGAACGAACCCGTCAGGCCGGAGCCGCCCGGTTCAGAGCCCACCGAAGCGCCGATGGCGACGGGCGTATTCCTCGATGGCCTCGTACAGGTTCGCCTTCCGGAACTCCGGCCAGAGCGTCTGGGTGATCACGAACTCGGCGTAGCTCAGCTGCCAGAGGAGGAAGTTGCTGATGCGCATCTCCCCGCTGGTGCGGATCATCAGGTCCGGGTCGGGCCAGTGGCGGGTGTAGAGGTGTTCGGAAACGACCCGCTCGTTGATCTCCGCCGGATCGAGGGTGCCGGCCTTCACCTTGTCCGCGATGGCGCGGGTCGCCTCGATCAGCTCCGTCCTGCCGCCGTAGCTCAGCGCGAGGATCAGCGTGAGACCGTTGTTCTTGGCGAGCGTGGCCTGGGTCTTGGCCAACTGTTCCTGGACCGCCTCCGGCAGACGCCAGATCTGGCCGATCGCCTCGAGACGCACGTTCTGGCGGTTCAACTCCGCCGTCTCGCCCTTCAGGAACCGGGCGAGGTACTTCATCAAGGTGTCGACCTCGTCCTTCGGCCGGTTCCAGTTCTCGACCGAGAACGCGTAGAGCGTCAGGTACTTGATCCCGACGTTGCCCGCCTCACGCACGATGACCCGGACCGATTCCACGCCGATCCGGTGGCCTTCCACCCGCGGATAGCCCCGCTGCTTGGCCCACCGCCCGTTGCCATCCATGATGATGGCGACGTGGGTCGGGAGGTTGGCGAGCGCCGCGGGCGACAGCTTGGGTTCCGCGCTCATGCGGGACGGTCAGAGGAACATCGTCTGCTCACGGGCCGGTCCGACGCTGGTGATCGTCAGCCGCGCCCCGGTCATCTGGGCGATGCTCAACAGGTAGTGGCGGCAGTTCACCGGCAAGTCCTCCCAACGGGTGATGTGGTCCGTCGGCGTCTGCCATCCCGGGAACGACTCGTACACCGGCACGCAAGCGGCGAGGATCTCGAAGTCGTTCGGCAGGTGCTTCAGGCGGCGTCCGTCCACCTCGTAGGCGACGCAGACCTGGATCGTCTTCACCGAATCGAGGCCGTCGACGTTGGTGATCGCGAGTTCGTCGATGCCGTTGACCATCGCGGCGTGGCGGGTGGCGACCGCGTCGAACCAGCCGCAGCGGCGGGCCCGTCCGGTCGTGGCGCCGAACTCGCGTCCCATCCCGTGGAGCAGGTCGCTGATCCCGGCGTTCTCCGTGGGAAGCGGTCCCTCGCCGACGCGGGTGGTGTAGGCCTTCATCACGCCGACCACCTTGTCCATGCGGTTCGGAGGAACGCCGGAACCCGTGCTCGCGCCACCGGCCGTGGTGTTCGAGGACGTCACGTACGGATAGGTGCCGTGGTCGATGTCGAGGAACGTGCCCTGGGCGCCTTCGAAGAGGATGTTCGCGCCGCGGCGGGTCGCCTCATGCAGGTAAACCACGGTGTTGGTCACGAACGGGCGCAACCGGTCGGCGGCCGCCGTGTACTCCGTCAGGATCGCGTCGTAGTCCAGCGGCGTCCCGCCCAGGGCCTTGATGACCTCGTTGTTCTCGGCCAGGCGCTCCTGGAGACGCACCGGGAAGCGCTCGCGGTGGATCAGGTCGATCACGCGGAACCCAACCCGCGCGGCCTTGTCGCCGTAGGTCGGACCGATGCCGCGCTTGGTGGTTCCGATGCGGTCCTTGCCCTTGCGGGACTCCCGGGCGCCGTCGAGTTCGCGGTGCCACGGGAACACCACGTGCGCCGTCTCCGAGATCTGGAGGTTGTCCGGCGTCACCGTCACGCCGAGCTTGGCCAGGCCGTCGAGCTCCTTCACCAGGCCCACCGGGTCCAGCACGACGCCGTTGCCGATGACGCAGACCTTGTCCTTGCGCAGGATGCCGCTGGGGATGAGGTGGAGCACGTACTTGTCCTTCCCGACGAAGACGGTGTGCCCGGCGTTGTTGCCACCTTGGGTGCGGACGACGATCTCCGACTGCTCGGTCAGCACGTCGATGATCTTGCCTTTGCCTTCGTCACCCCACTGGGCGCCGACGAGAATCACGTTAGCCATGGAAAAAAAGGACGGTCTGGAACAGCAAAAGGCCCCGAGTCGTAAACGTCGGGGCCGCGTTCCGGTATTTACTGGGCGAAGTTAGGGAAGGATCCCGGCCGGGGTCAACGTTTCGTCCGGTCCCGGTTGCGGCGCCTTCCTGACCGCGGCGCTCCGAATCCTGGAACCCAAGAGAAGCACGTCGCGGCTCGCCTCGTGATGCCCGCCGGCGCAGTGTCGCACACCGCCATGCACCGAAGCCGCCGCATCCTGCCGCCGCTCCTGCTCCTGCTGTTGGGCCTCTCCTCGGCGGCGCTCTGGTGGCACCAGCGCGGCGGTTCCCCAGGCGCAGCCGGCCCACGGCTCCAGGCCCGGCCCGCACCTCCCACGCAGGCCATGCGCACCCGCACTACGGATCCGGACCTAGCCGGCCGGATCCTTGAACTCGAGTCGCAGCGGTCCCGGCGGATGTCCGGGGAGTGGCGCGCCGAAACCGAGGCCCAGTCGCACGAGGAGCTCTTCATCCAGCTCTGGGACCGCCTTCGCACGGAAGCCGATCCCATTCCGATCCTCGCCGCGCTCCCCTTCCGTCGCCTCGAGATTCCCGTCGCCCTCGAATCGCGGCCCCACGATCCCGGTGTGCAGGTGCTCGAGTCGGGCAAGACCCGGAACGTCCGCGATCACGGACAATGGGTCCGCATGCTCGAAGGCTGGGCCGGGGACGGTTGGCGGCTGGAGGGATCCGAGTGGCGCATGCCGCGGTTCCAACCCGCCGAAGGCGCACGGCCCGCACGCTCCGGCCACGTCGCGGAGTTCTTCCTCCGCCGCATCGAACCGGCCAACCGACGACACCTCGTGGTCGAGTTCGATGTCACCTGGGGTTCCGGGTCCAACCCCGAGGACGCCGCGGCTCCAGACGGGATCGCCGTCACCGGGATCCACGGAACCGAATCGGTGCAGCCGCCACGGTTCGAACGGGTGGCCGCGGATCGCGTGGACCCGGTCCGCGGCTTCTCCCAGTCGGATCCGTTGATCGTCCGCGACCTCGATGGCGATGGACGCGGCGAGATCGTCCTGCTCGGCAAGAACCGGGTCTACCTCAACCGCGGGCCCGGACGCATCCAAGGCGTCCGGCTCTGCCCACGGCTCGATTCGGTGCCGGCGACCGGCCTCGTCGTCGACGTCACCGGCGACGGGATCGCCGACGTCGTCGCCGCCGATGGACGGGGCCTTCTCGTGGTGGAAGGAACCGCCGGCGGACGCTTCGACGGCGAGCCTCGTCGACAGGACTTCCCGGACTTCCGGAATCCCTGGGTGATGACCGCTGGGGACATCGACGCGGACGGCGACCTCGACCTCTGGTTGGCGCAGTACAAGGTGCCCTACCTCAACGGCCAGATGCCGCATCCGTTCCACGACGCCAACGACGGCTTCCCCTCCCTGCTCCTGCGGAACGACGGACAGGGCGGCTTCACGGACGTCACCGAGGCCGCCGGCCTTGCCCCGAAGCGTTTCCGTCGGACCTATTCCGCCTCCTTCGTGGACCTCGACCAGGACGGCGACCTCGACCTTCTCAACGTCTCCGACTTCGCCGGCGTCGACCTGTACCTGAACGACGGCTCCGGGCGGTTCGTCGACGCGACGGAGCACCTGCCCGATCCCCACCTGTTCGGGATGGCCCATGCCGTTGCGGACTTTGACAACGACGGCCAACCGGACGTGTTGGCGATCGGCATGAACTCGCCGGTGGCGGACCGCTTGGGCTCGCTGGGCCTCGGCCTGCGCGGATGGGAGGACGTGACGCGGTGGCGGAAGGCGATGGCGGTGGGGAATCGCCTCTGGATAGGACGGAGTGGACGCTTCGAAGTCCCGCCTTGGTCGCGGGAGGTGGCGGCCACCGGTTGGAGCTGGGGCGTGGCGGCGCAGGACTTCGACCACGACGGTGACCTCGACCTCTGGATCGCCAACGGCCACAAGTCCCGTGCCTCGGCGAGGGACTACGAGACCGAATTCTGGACCTCGGACATCTACCAGGTGCGGTCCACCGGGCTGAGCCCCGCGCTTGACCACTACTTCCAGGGAATCGCCGGCCAACGCTACGGCCGCGGCGACAGCTACGGCGGGCATCAGCACAACCGCTTCCTCCAGCGGGGCTCCGACGGCCGGCACGTCGACACCGCCTGGATCCAGGGCGTGGCCCTCGAACAGGACTGCAGGAACGTGTCCGCGGCGGACCTCGACCTCGACGGACGGCTCGACCTCGTGGTCACCACCGCCTCGCACGAGGAACCCTTCACCCAGACCGTGGAGATCTTCCGCGGCACCGGACCGGCATCGAACTGGGTGGCGCTGCGGGTCCCGGACCTTCCCGGAGGATTCCCCGCATCCGGCGTCTCCGTGGAACTCGAAGCCACGGGAGGACGGCAGACACGCTGGCTGCTGACCGGCGACGGCTACCGGACGCAAGGTTGGCCTGTGGCCTGGTTCGGACTTCCCGCTGGTTCGGTGCCGAAGCGGTTCGTCGTCCGCTATCCCGGCCGCCGAACGAAGACCCTTGAGAATCCGCCGGCCAACGCCGTTTCCGTGCTGCGCTAGGCCGCAGGAACCATAGGCCCCGCCTCCATCGGATGATGGCAGGCCACCAGCCAGTCGGGCTTCCAGGGACGGAGTGCCGGAACCTCGCGCACGCAGCGTTCCGAAGCGCGGGGACAGCGGTTGCGGTAACGGCATCCCGCGTCGGTTCCCTGCCCCGCGGACGATTCGACCACCGACGCCGCCAGCACCCCATCCGAACCCGGCGCCCCAGCCGGGGGGACTTCAATCGAGGGAACCGCGTCGAGCAGCGCTCGCGAGTACGGATGGGCCGGCGTCGAGAGGAGACGTCCGGCGTCGGCGACCTCCACCACCGAGCCGAGGTACATCACGAGGACCCGGCTGCAGAGATGTCCGACCACGGCGAGGTCGTGGGAGATGAAGAGGCCGGCGAGACCGTGGCGGCGGTTGAGGTCGGCGAAGAGGTTGACGATCTGGGCCTGCACCGAGACGTCGAGGGCGGAGACCGGTTCGTCGCACACGAGCAGCTCGGGCTCGACCGCAAGGGCGCGTGCGATGCCGATGCGTTGGCGCTGTCCGCCGCTGAACTCGTGGGGATGCCGCAACGCCGCATCGGCCGGAAGCCCCACGGAATCCAGCAGGCGGGCGATCCTATCCCGACGGTCCGCGGCGGAGGCGGCGAGCCCATGGATGTCCAGGGCTTCCCCGATGCTTTCTCCCACACGCCAGCGTGGGTCGAGGGTGGACGTCGGATCCTGGAAGACCATCTGGAGACGCCGGCGGTACGGCCGGAAATCCGACTCGGAGAGGTCGTCGACGCGGACGCCACCGACGCGGATCGAGCCGGAGGAAAGCGGCGTGAGCCGAAGCAGCGCGCGGCCGAGCGTGGTCTTGCCGCAGCCGCTTTCGCCGACGAGGCCGACCATCTCGCCGGAGCGGATGGAGAACGACACGGCATCCACCGCGGCACGCGGGGCCGCCTTGCGTCCCCAGAGGCCGGCGGCGCCGGGAAACCGGACCGTCGCCGAGTCGACCTGGAGCAGCGGCGGGACTTCCATTGCAGGT
Organism: Akkermansia muciniphila; assembly: GCA_945860685.1. Taxonomy (GTDB): domain Bacteria; phylum Verrucomicrobiota; class Verrucomicrobiia; order Limisphaerales; family UBA9464; genus SXXZ01. The sequence continues at coordinate 4,018 of CAMASJ010000108.1, read as the reverse complement.
GCCACAGTGGTGGAGGCGGTCCCGGAGGGCAGCCTGAATTTCGGTCGGCGGTGACGGAAAAGCGGCTGGTCACGGCGCCGAGGCGCTCCATCCTGACCCGGTGTCCCCCCGCCCGATCCACCTGTCCCAAGGCAGCCGCAGGGATTTCCTGAACGGCCTGGGAGCGGGTTTCGGTGCGTTCGCCTTCGGGGCGCTGCGACGTCTTGAGGCCGGGGCCGCAACAGGGCCGAAGGTGGATCCCCTGAACCCGTTCGCACCCCGCCCGGCGCGGCATCGGGCGCGGGCGAAGTCGGTGATCTTCCTGTTCATGGTCGGCGGGCCCTCCCAGATCGACACCTTCGACCACAAGCCGCTGCTGCGGGACCTGCACGGGAAGCCGGTGCCGGAATCCTTCCGGAAGGCGGTGGAGAAGACGCGCTTCGCGAACGTGTTCCACGGCTGCAAGGACGAGATCATGGCGAGTCCCTTCGCCTGGTCCCGACACGGGCAGAGCGGGCAGTGGGTAAGCGAACTGCTGCCCCACACGGCGCGCCAAGTGGACCGGCTCTGCCTGCTCCACAGCGTCCAGGCCGACTCCAACAACCATGCGCCGGCCAGCTACCAGCTCCACACCGGCGACATCCGCCAGGGGAAGGCGAGCCTCGGATCCTGGATCACCTACGGACTCGGTTCGGCCAGCTCCGACCTCCCGGGCTACGTGACGCTCTTCGATGCCGGACCGCTGGGCGGCGCGGCGAACTACTCCAACGGCTTCCTGCCGGCCTCGTTCCAGCCGACCCGGTTGAGGGACACCGGCACGCCGGTGCTGGACCTGCTGCCACCCACCGAATGGGCGGCGGGCCAACGGCCGACACTGGACTTCCTCCGGGAGCTCAACCTGCGGCACCGGGAGTCGAACCCCGGTCTCGGCGAACTCGAGGCGCGCATCGCCTCCTACGAATTGGCCTATCGGATGCAGTCGTCGGCCCTGGAGATCGGGAACCTCGACACCGAGGCGGACTACGTCCGGAAGGAATACGGGCTCGAACACGCCGATCCCAGGACCCGGTCGTTCGCCCGCAAATGCCTGCTCTCCCGTCGCCTGGTCGAGAAGGGAGTCCGGTTCGTGCAGGTGTACGACATGCCGGACAAGGACGGCTGGGACGCCCATGCGAAGCTGGTCGACAACCATGTTCCGCGGGCGCGTTGGACCGACCAACCGGTCGCCGCGCTGCTGGAGGACCTCGCCCGGAGAGGTCTGCTGGACGAGACGCTCGTGGTGTGGGCCTCCGAGTTCGGGCGCACGCCGATGATGCAGGGCGACCTCGGGAGGCAACACAACGCCGCCGGCTTCACGCTCTGGATGGCGGGCGGCGGTGTCCGGGCGGGGACGCGCATCGGAGCCACCGACGACATCGGCCTGATGGCGGTGGATTCGCCGATCCAGATCAAGGATCTCCACGCCACGCTGCTCGCCGCACTGGGGCTCGAACACGAGGAACTGCAATACGAGGTCAGCGGCCGGATGGAACGGCTGACGGGAATCGCGGGCGGCGCCCGGGTCATCCCGGGCGTGCTGGAGCCGGCCTGACGATTGCGGGGGAGTTCGCCGGCGGGGTCGCACTTGGCCCCGGACCGCTCCTTTCGATCCCGATCTGAGGAATCAATGAACGCAGAGTCCCGTGTCGCCGACCTGCCTCGAGCCCACGCCGATGCCCAAAGCCCTCGGTGATTGTCTTTTGCACTGACCTGTTTGAACTCTACAGCCATGAAGCTGCTGCACTATGTCGAGATCGAGAACTTCAAGCGCTACGGCGAGACCCAGCGCATTGAACTGGATCATCCGGCGGTGCTGATCGGACCGAACAACTGCGGCAAGACGAGCGCGCTGCAGGCCATCGCATTGTGGTCCATCGGACTTCGGACCTGGCGGGCGGAGTCGGAGAATTCGAAGGCGGAGAAGAAGAAAGGAAAAGCGCTGAACCGGCTGAGCATCCTGTCCGTGCCGGTGCCGAAGACCCGTCATTTCTGGCACAATCTCAAGGCAGCCAACCAGAGCCTGCGCATAACGGTGGCAGTGGATGTGGGTGGCCAACCGGTGCCGGTGACGATGAAGTTCCGCCATCATCCAAGCGATGAACTCGTGTACTGCGAGCCAGCGGAGGAATCGCTCGAAGTGGAGGAGGCCTTTCGGACGGCGTCTGGCCTGGAGGTATCCATGCTGTATCCGATGTCCGGCATCTCGGCCGATGAAGCGGTCATCAAGCCGAACCGGATCGATTTCCATCTGGGACGCGGCAGCACGGCGGAAGTGGTCCGAAACCTTTGTCTCCTGGTGTATCAGAACAATCCTGCGGACTGGGCGGAGATCGGCGACCTGATGCGGCGCCTGTTCCAGGTGCGGTTGACGGTTCCGGAGGAGAACGAGCGCGGCGGCGTGGACCTGAGCTATGAACAGGACGGTGCGGGCGGGGAACTGGACCTTTCCCTTGCCGGCCGGGGCTTTCAACAGATGCTGTTGGTCTTTGCGCACCTCTATTCTCACAAGGGGAGCGTGCTCCTGATCGACGAGCCGGACGCGCACCTGGAGATCCTGCGGCAGCAGCAGCTGTATGTGCTGCTGCGTGACATCGCCCACAAGAACGGTTGCCAGGTGGTGATCGTGACCCACTCCGAAGTGGTGCTGCGAGAGGCGTTGGACCGAAATCTGACGCTGATCCTCGCCGGCCATTGCGAGAACCTGGCGACGAGAACCCAGATCTCCAAAGCCCTGAAACACTTCGGGGCGGAACACTATGTCAAGGCGCGGGAGACGGGGCATGTCCTTTACGTGGAGGGTCGCACCGATGTGGACATGCTGCGGGCCTTTGCCGACAAGCTGGAGCACCCGGTGAGGGACTGCCTGGGCGACGGAGCGCGGCTCAATGTCTATTATCTCCAGGACAACTTCCCCGGCGATGATCGGAACCTCGATGAAGAGTTGGAGCGCGTCAGAGGTGTTTGATGGCAATCAGGAGGACTTCGCCAACTATCGGAAGGCGGACGCTTCCACCAGCAAGACGCTCTGGCGGGCGCAGACGCAGGGGAAGAAGCTGAGCCGCTTTGCGGAAGAGTTCTATCGTCGGCTGGCCGACGAGACTGGAAAGGGAATGCTGTCCAGGAAGGGTGAGCTGCACTCCTTGGTGGCCGAGTGCGATCCGGGCGACCTCAACGGGGAAGTGCGGGAGAAGTTGGATGCCTTGCTGTGCCTCTTGAAATCGTGACGAGGTAGGCCCTCCACGTAGCTCATCGGAGAACAAGGCGCCGTCCAGGATTCTGGAAGGCCACCCACAAGGGCGAAGGACCGGTCCGTATTCAGCCCTTGCGGAAGAAGCGGTCGAAACGTTGAGGCGTCGAAAGGGCAGATGGCCGATCGGCCCCCGAAGGCCGTCCAAAAGAAACTCGGCAACCGGAGGATCATTCGGGCTCCGGCAGCAGCAACGAGCCGACCGTATAGGCGCGGGACTCGTGGTTGCGTCCCTCGGACCGGACTTCGTGGACGATGACGACCGTCTCCGCGGGCGAGGCTCCGGAAAACGGGTGGAAAGCGACCTTGCTCGAACGCAGCCATCGGGCCGCCCGTTCGTCGAGATGCGTCTCGCGGATGAACGCGTCCCGGTCGAGAAGCGGATGGGTGGGCTGGGCCAGCCGGTAGCGCGAGTAACTGGACTGGATGAGGTCGATGTAGAGGGGCTCCTGGACGCCGAAAACCGTCCTCTTGGCCTTCCCCAGGGCCCCAAAGACCGCGGGCAGCAAAAGCGAAAGCAGGATCCCGATGATCCCGATCACGCAGAGCAGCTCGATCAGCGAGAACCCCTTCCGGGATCCCGCCTCGCCCTCGCGTCTGATGGTCGGACTGGATCCCACTTCGTCCTCGCGGCTCCGGTTGCCATCCCGCCCCGAGGCTCAGCTCGTCTTGAGCACCTCGACGAACGCCTCCTGCGGGATCTCGACGGAGCCGATGGACTTCATCCGCTTCTTGCCCTCCTTCTGCTTCTCG
>CAMASJ010000107.1 GCA_945860685.1 Akkermansia muciniphila | reverse complement strand
GACCGCACCACCGTGCCCGAGTTGGCCGAGCTGGTGACCACGGGGGAAAGCGTCCAGTACACCATGGACTCCGCGGAGGGCGGCCTCACCGCGCTGGGCCTGCCCGCCGGTGGCATCGCCTTCGACATCGACCCGAACCAGGTGGTGGGCACCGAGGGCGGCACCCACTACGAGCAGGTGGAGCGCAGGGCGATGGCCGCGCTGTCCAACGCCGTCTCGGCGTTCGACGACGCGAAGGACGTCTCGCGCCTCATGCGCAGCGAGAACGACTCGCTCGCGGAGCTGCAGGAGAAGATCGCCGACCAGGAACGCGCCTGGGAGAACCGCCTGATCGAGCTGTACGGCACGCCGTACACCGACGACATCGGACCCGGCCGGACCTACCGCCAGGGCTACGCCGGTCCGGACCTCTTGCACTACCAGTACGTGGAGACCCCGACCTCCCGGCCTTCCGAGGTCTCGCTGCGTCGGCGTTCCACGGGTGACGTGTCGCTCGAGGCCCGTGAGGTCCGCCTCGACGTCCAGCAGGTCTCCACCGATTGGCGCACACGCCTCGAGGGCGCCATCAACGACATCGTCCCGGCCACCGGTTCCACCTACGCGTCGGGAACGCACTACTTCACGCTGAACGTCGACGCCGAGGGCATTCCCGCGAAGCCGGAGAACTGGACCGGCATCCGTTCCAGCCCCGGCCGGATCCAGCAGGCCCTTTCGACCCTGATCCAGGCGCGGGCGCGGCTCATGGACGCCCTGGACGACGCCGAGGGAGCCAAGGAGGACCTCGACCAGTCCATCTCGCTCTTCCGGAACGAGGTCTCGGTGCAGTCCCGCATCCTCGACCTGGAACGCGACCTCCTGATCGCCGAGCAGACCCTGTCCTCGGTCCAGTTCGCCGCCGACATCTGGGAGCGTGCGACCGAATCCTCCAAGAGCGTCGCCCAGCGCCAGATGGAGGTCATCCAGGAGTCGATGCCGACGATGTTCATCGCCGGTCTCGCGGCGGGCGGCGACCTGACGGCGCCGGCCCGTGGCGTGGTGGGACAGGCCTCGGCGATCACCACCGGGGTGTTCGAATGGGCTGAGTTCCTCCGGTTCTTCGCCGTCCGCGGCCTGGAGTTCGGCACCGAGACCGCGGGTCGCTGGGTGACCGCGGACGACATCGCGCCCCTGGAACGGGGACTCGAGCGGACCGCCGCCGTGGCCGACCTCGTGGGCGCCATCAACGGCCTCGGCGACCACTTCAGCATCATCGACCACCGCCTCCGCGAACTCGACGACGCCCGACGCGCCTACCGGGCGCTGGTGGCGGAGGGAGAACGCCTCCAGGACGAGCGCCTCGCGCTGCGCCGACGGTCTGCGGCTTTGGTCCAGGGATTCCGGACCCGCGACGCGGCGTTCCGCATCTTCCGCAGCGAGAAGCTCGAGCGGTACAAGAGCGTCTTCGACCTCGCCGCCCGCTACACCTACCTCGCGGCGAACGCCTTCGACTACGAGACCGGCCTGCTCGGGTCCGATCGCGGACGCCAGTTCCTCCAGCGCATCCTCAAGTCGCGCGCACTTGGCGTGGTCCGCGACGGCCGCCCGCAGTTCGCCGGCTCCGACACCGGGGATCCCGGTCTCTCCGGCGTCCTCGCCGAGCTCTCGGCGGACTGGTCCGCGCTGCGTGGACGGCTGGGACTCAGCAACCCGGACGTCTACTCCACCACCGCGTCCCTGCGGACCGGCCTGCACCGGATCCTCCCCGGCGCCGAGGGTGACGCGTCCTGGAAGGACATCCTCGCCGCCGCCCGTCGCGACAACATCCTCTCCGACGAGGACGTGCGCCGTCACTGCCTCCAGTTGGGCGCCCAGAACGGCCTGCCCGTGCCGGGCCTGATCATCGAGTTCTCCACGGTCATCGCGGAGGGACGCAACTTCTTCGGCCGACCCCTGGCCGCCGGCGACGTCGCGTTCAGCCCGAGTTCCTATGCGACGAAGATCTTCGCCTCCGGCGTTGCCTTCGAAGGCTACCGCGGCATGGACCAGCCGTCCGCCAACACCGGCACCGTCACCGGTAGCGGTGGCGTCTCGCCGACGGATCCCTCGCTCACCTTCCTGGATCCGTCCGCCCTCTCCGCCACGCCGTACGTCTACCTGATCCCGGCGGGCGTCGACTCGATGCGCAGCCCGCCCATCGGCGACTCCTCCGAGATCCGGTCGTGGAACGTCCATGACGTCACCGTGCCGCTGCCGTTCGACATCGGGGGCGTCGAGGCCACCCTGCGCGAAGTTGAGATCGGGTCCGACACGCTCTCGGAAAGCCTCTTCGCGATCCGCGGACACCAGGCGTTCCGTGCGGTGGGTTCCTCGACGGTCTTCTCGCAGGACCTGTTCGGCGCGGGTGGACGCCTGATCCCCTCGCAGTTCACCAACCGACGGCTGATCGGCCGCTCGGCCTGGAACAGCCGGTGGAAGCTGGTGATCCCCGGTTCCACGCTGCTCAACGACCCGGACGAAGGCCTCGACCGGTTCCTCCGCACGGTGAAGGACGTCCGCGTCCACTTCGTGACCTACTCCTACTCCGGCAACTGACCCGACATGAAACGTCTCCTCCGCCTGATGCTGCCGCTGCTGGTCTCCGCCGGGATCGCCCGTGCGTTTCCGCCGGCACCCCACCACGTCCTCTACGGAACCGTCCGCGACGAACAGGGCCACCCCCTGCGCGCCGGCGCCGCCGAGGTCGTGCTCGAGACGACCGGCGGCGTGGTGATCCGCGCCAACACCGTCGACGGCGCCGAGCCCGGCGTGAACTTCGCGCTGGTCATCCCCATGGACGCCGGCATCACCGGCGCGCCGTACCGGCCGACCGCCCTCAATCCCCGGGTGCCCTTCCGGATCCGCGTGCGCATCGGGCAGGGCCTTTTCCTTCCCATCCAGATGCGCGGCGACTTCGCGGTGCTGGGCCGTCCCGGTGCCCGCACCCGCATCGACCTGACCCTCGGCGAGGACGCCGACGGTGACGGCCTGCCGGACGCCTGGGAACGGATCCTCGCCGGTCAGGCGGGACTCGGCTCCGACCTCGGCGCTGTGGATGGGGCCGGCGATGCCGACGGCGACGGCATGAGCAACCTCGACGAGTACCTGGCCGGGACCTACGCGTTCGACCCCGCCGACGGGCTCGCCCTTCGATTGGTCCGTGTCGATTCCGACGCCTCCGTGGCCGAGTTCCTCGCCGTCTCCGGGCGGGTGTACGAGGTCCAGTCCTCCTCCGACTTCGCGACCTGGACGGCCACGCCGTTCCGCGTTGGCGAGGCGCCGGCTTCCGGCCAGTTCCGCTGTTCCGACACCCGGGTCGAAAGGATCCGGATCCCGGCGCCGGCGGACGGTTCCAAGCCCTCCGCGTTCTTCCGCGTGGTGGCCCGCTGACCCGAACATCTTGTGAAGACGAGTCCCTGGAAGAGCATCCCGAGATGGCTGCCCCAGTCCTTGGCGGCCCTGGTGGTGCTCGCCGCCGCGATGTCCTGGCTCCGGATCCCACGTGCCGTCGAGGAGGCGCGGATGGAGGACCTCGAGCTGCGTGAAGGCATCCTTCTTCGCCGGCTCGACGGTCGTCCTTTCTCCGGAAAGGTGGTTTCCCGGGATCCGAACGGTCCGCTGCGCAGCGCCTCCATGGTCGTCGGGGGGCGTCTCCACGGGCTCTCCGAGGGATGGCACACCAACGGCGTCATCCAGGTCCGCGAGACCTTCGTCGCAGGACAGTCCGAAGGTATCCGCACGAAGTGGCGCCACGACGGAAGCCGCGAATCCGAGGCCGGCATCCGAGGCGGAAGGCTCCATGGACGCTTCGTGCGCTGGGATGCCGAGGGACGGCCGACGGAGGAGGCGTGGTTCGTCGACGGCGTGCCCGCGGGCGAGGCCCGGCAATGGCATCCCGACGGTTCCTTGAAGTCCTGGTGCCGGCTGGAGGATGGGAAGGTGGTCGAGTCGCAGAGGTGGTCCCCGGGCGAGAAGCCCGACGGCACGGCGGTCGTGGCCCAGACCAGATGAAGGTCGGCTTCCCCATCCTTTCGCCGACGCCCCCGGGGCTCCGCGCCGCCGTCCAGGGGTCGATGACCGCCGCCGCGCTGTGGCTGGGCGCTGTGGCTGCGTGGTCGGCCGAGCCTCCCCGCTTGGTTTCCTCACAGGCGGGACCCGGAGGCGTGGTCGCGGCCGACTCCGTGCGGCTGGAATTCACCGTGGCGTCGTTGGGGCTCGTCGCCTCGGAGGGCGTGATCCGTCTTTTCCCGGGCTTCGTCTCGGAGTTGCCGAACGGGCGCCCCACCGCCACCAACCAGGCCGCCACCCGTTCCGCCGGCTCCGCGGTGCGCATTGCCACGGCGGCCGCCGGGGGAACGGCGTCGGATCCCGACGGGGACCGGATGCGCGTCGTGTTGGTCAACGGGGTGAGCGTGGCCGGTGGCCGCGTCGAGTTGGACGGCGACTGGATCACCTACTTCCCGCCCGAGGGTGGCTTCGAGTCGGACCGGTTCCGCTTCCTCCTCGCGGACAGCTTCGGCGACGCCGACGAGGCGGAGTGGGTGGTGGCGGTCCGCACGGAACCCCCGCCGGACGCGGAGCCGCCGAGGAACCAGCTGCCGCCCCGCATGGATCCCGTCGGCAACCTCCAGCTCCGATTCGCGGGCATCCCCAACAGACGTTACCGGCTCCAGGCCACGCTCAGCATGACCCCGCCCGTGGATTGGACCAACCTCGCGGAGCTCCGGGCCACCGCCGCCGGCCAGGTCCTCTTCACCGACACCAACGCGCCGTCCACCCCGACCCGGTTCTACCGGCTCACACCCCGATGAACTCCGCCTTCCGCGCGCTGGCGCTCTTGCTTGCCCCGGCCTTCACCGCCGCCGCCGCCGTCGTCGAGTCCGGTACCCTCGATCTCCGCATCGCCGGGTCCTTCGACGGTGGCGTGGTCTCCACCCTCGACGTCTCCGGCGTCTCCGGGCCGATCTTCCGGCTCGAGGTCGGGCTGACGCTCGCCGGCGATCCGCTGGGTGCGAACGGTGACCTCTACGTGATCCTCTCCAGTGACGACCCGGCCGCACCCTACTCCGTCCTGCTTAACCGGGTCGGCCGCAGCGCGACGATGACCGCGGGATACGGGGACAGCGGGATGACCGTGCGCTTCGCCGACGACGCTCCCTTGGGCGACATCCACACCTACCGGATGACCCTCAACGGCAGCCACGCCGTACCGGTCGCGGGGCTCTCCGGGACATGGTCCCCCTCGGGGCGCGAGGCGGATCCGGAGCTGGTCCTCGGGACGTCTACCCGGACGGCTCTCTTCTCGAACTTCATCGGGACCGATCCCAACACCCGGTGGACCTTGTACCTGGTGGACCTGCTGGACGGAGCGGACACGCGGTTGGTGCAGTGGTCGCTGGACTTCAACCCGGTCGCGGTCCCGGAAATCCCCGCGATGCCGGTCGTGGCCACGATCGCGATGGCCTGCTTCGCCGGCATCCGTCATAGCCGGCGCCGCTGAACTCGGTACGTCGACCGGCCGGAACCGGCGCTTTTCCCGCTTCACCCGCGCCGAACATCGGTGATATTCCGCGCCGCCCGGGGTTTCCCGGCGTCCCAGATCATGCAGAACACGCCTGAATTCCGCGCCTCCGTCGCCGACCGCCTCTCCGCCGCCGCCGCCTCGGTGCCGTCGCTGACCGCCTTCGTCGGTCTCGACGGATTCGTCGACGAGATCCTCCACGTGGTCGACAAGCGGTACGACGCGGTGAACTTCGATCGCATCCCGACCATCGCGAAGTACGCCGAGCGCCTCGCGGGCGCGGCCGGCCGCAGCACGAACATCGAACTGGTCAACGTCATCACCAAGCTCGGCGGCAACGGCCCCATCATGGCCAACGCCCTCGCCAGCATGGGCATCCAGGTGACCTACGTCGGCTCCCTCGGATGGCCTGGCCTCCACGGCGTCTTCACCCCGTTCGCTCAGCGTGCCGAGGTCCACACCATCTGCGAGCCGGGCCTCACCGACGCCCTCGAGTTCGAGGACGGCAAGCTGATGGTCGGCAAGCACTACACGCTGAAGCAGATCAACTGGGAGAACCTCTGCGAGCGCTACGGCAAGGACAAGCTGGCCGCGAAGTTCGCCTCCTCCAGCCTCGTCGCCTTCGTCAACTGGACGATGCTGCCGTTCATGTCGGACATCTGGGAGAACCTCCAGAGGGAGTTCCTCCCGGGACTGTCCGGTCCGCGCCGAAAGATCTTCTTCGACCTCGCCGATCCCGAGAAGCGTACCCCGGCCGACATCGCCATGGCGCTGGAGCTCATCGCGAAGTTCCAGACGAAGTTCGACGTGATCCTCGGCCTGAACGAGAAGGAGGCCTACGAGATCGCCAAGGTGCTGGGCCTCGACGCCTCGCCCAAGGACTGGGAAGGCTTGGCCGCGCTGAGCATCGAGATCCAGAAGCGGGTGGCGGTGGACACGCTCGTGGTCCATCCGGTCGCCTACGCGCTGGCGGTCTCCAACGGACAGGCCTCGGTCGTGGAAGGCCCGGTCTGCCGGAAGCCCAAGATCACCACCGGCGCCGGCGACCACTTCAACAGCGGCTTCTGTCTCGGCAAGCTGCTGGGCTTGGACAACGCGGCGAGCGTGCTCTGCGGCGTCAGCACCAGCGGCCACTACGTCCGCACCGCCGAAAGCCCCAAGGTCGCGGACCTGGTCGCCCTCATGCGCAACTTCCCGACCGCCTGACCGGGCCGACCCCTGGCTGAAACGAAGAGGGCCGTCCGGTTTCGCGGACGGCCCTTTTTGACGCCCGGATGGGCTTCGGCTCAGAACTCCCGGAGACTGGCGCCGACGGAGAGAACCCCGGGGCGGTCGTCGATCTGGATCGCCTTGGCGAGGTCCTCGTCCGAGGCCTTGTTCTTCGACAGCTTCAGGATGTCGGACTTCCGGGCCCGAAGGGTCAGCGTGGTGCCGCCGGCTTCGCCCACGCCGAAGGCGCTGAGGATGAGTGCGCTGCCGGGGCCGCCGCCGAAGAGTTCCGTGCGGACCTTCGCGGTGCCCCCCTGGGGATGGCCGTGGCCCAGCACGACGAGGATGACCTCCTCCGAATCCTTCAGCCCACGGAGGTTCGCCGCATGACGGAACGCGGCGCCAAGCCGGTCCTTGAGTTCTCGGACGCGGGCCTCGTCGAATCGGCTTTCCTCCTCGTCCTTCTCCTTCAGGTCGATTTCGACTTCGAAATCCTCGTCCTTGGTACCCGAACGCAGACGCCGGCGCTCCTTCTCCCAGACCGCGTCGGTGTCGTCTTCCTTGGCCGCCTTCTTCGGTTCCGCCTTCGGGGGCTGGCTCACCGGCCAGTCGACGCTCACGAAGAACAACGCACCGAGTCCGTTGAGGTACATCCCGTCGAGGTCGCGTCCCTCGCCGAAGCGGAACGCGAACTCCCTCTGGTTCTTGCCCGACTTGCTGGCGGCCTTGCCGAAGATGCGGGCCATCACGGTGAGGTCTTCATGGGCCTCGTTCAGGGCTTCCGGGTTGGTGTTCGGCGCGGCCAGGACCAGGGTCCGGCCGTTGGAACGGCGGAGGGTGCGCATCTTGTCGGCCCGCGCCACCTCGGCCCTCGCCCGGGCGATCTCGCCCTTGGTCTTGGCCATCGCCTCGTTGACCGAGCGGCGGATGTCCTCGCCGACGTGTTCCAGGGACTTCTGCGCCTTCCGGATCTCGCGTTTCTCGATGACCACGTCCTCCTTGTCGTCGGGCTCGCCATCCTCGACGACGGTGAGGTCCAGGACCTTCGCCTCACGGCCCGGGGGCGGGGCTGGCAACCGGGGCAGGGCCGGCAGGGCCGGGTCCGCGGGCGTCGCCGGGGCGGGAGGTTCGACCTGGGCGCAGGCCAGTTGCGTGATGAAGGCGAGGCCGCCGATGACGGCCGCGAGGGATGATGTGTTCTTCATGGCTTGTTCTCGTTGGAAATCGCTGGGGAAACGGGATTGGAATCGAGGGAGGCGATGGTGTTGAACTGGTCCTCGGCCTGGCGGAATCCGTTGCCGGTCTCGCGGGCGAGCCGCACCAGACCGCCAGACAGATTCCGGTAGTCCTGGACCCGCTGGATTTCCATGCGGTCCAGGACGGTCAGCAGCTGACGTTGGTCCCGGGCGCGGGCCTCGACGAACTCGTCCCGCAGCTCCCGCAGCGACTTCTCGTTCTGCCGCGTCGTGGCGGCCACCGTTGCGGCGGCGATCGTCTCCAGGTCACGGGCATGGCGTTCGCGGGTTTCGTCCCGGATCCTTGACTCCACGGCGGCCAGCTCTTCGCGCAGCTGTCCGCGGGAGACCCTGCCGGCACGGCCCGCGAGGAATCCGGCGCAGAGCAGGACCGCCGCGGCCGCGGCCCAGGCCACGCGTGGACGCCAAGTCCGCCCGAACCCCACCTCGCGGCGGGGCACCGCCAAGGTCGCGGTGTCCAGGTCGAGAAGACCCATCGTCTTGCGCACCTGGTCGACCTGTTCGCGACACTGGGTGCAGACGTGGAGGTGGGCCTCCAGGTCGTTACGCTCCGCGGGTCCGGCCTCGTCGTAGAGGAACGTGATCCAGGATTCGGGTGAGGGATGGTTCATGGCGGATGGAAAGGTTTAAGGAGACGGATTCCCCGCGTGTTCAGTCGGGGTTCCGGACGTCGCGCAGCAGCACGGCCAAGCGGGCGAGTCCCTCGAACATCCGGGACTTCACCGTGCCTTCCGGGATGCCGAGGACCTCGGCGATCTCCTGGAACTTCAGGTTCTCGTAGTGCCGGAGGATGACGACGCCGCGGTAGTGTTCGGGAAGCTTCATCAGGGCCCGGCGGACCTGTTCGGCGCGCTCCAGCGCCTGCATCGCCTCGGCCGGGCCGCCGTCACCGGAGGCGAACTCCATCTGGGGGCGGTCCTCCTCCTCGTTGCCCGTGGATTCGATCGACAGCTCCGGACGCCGCATCCGCCGCCGCTGCTCGTCGTGGCAGAGGTTGATGGCGATCCGCCAGAGCCAGGTGGAGAACTTGGCGGTGGGATTGAAGTCGTGACGCTTGTGGAAGACCCGCGTGAACGCTTCCTGGGCGAGGTCCTCCGCCTTGTGCAGGTCCCCGGTCATCCGCGCGCAGAGCCGCTGGATCGGTGTTTCCCAGCGCTGGACCAGCTGGGCGAAGGCCGCGTGGTCGTCCTCGTTCTGGACACGCCACATCGCCTGCTCGTCGGTCATGGAAGTCGGCCAGGTCATCGTTCCTCGCCGATTGAAACGACGCCGGTCCCGTTTTGGTTCGGAAAAAGTTCCGCGGAAACGTGGCGACGACCCGTCAGCGGATCCGCGACCTCAGACGGTCGGCCAGGCCCGCGGGCAGTCGGGCCTGATCGAGCCATGCGGCCGCGGCGGTGGGATGGGAACGCCCCCAGCGCTGGAACGTCGACTCGAGAAGCTGGGCTTGGAGCGCCGGATCGGACACCTGCAGGCTCCGGTTCGCGGCGTCCGCCGGGGCCTGGTTCATCACCGTCTGCACGAGACCGACCAGGGCCTGGTCGCGTTGGGAGGCTTCGAGGTTCGAAAGATGGCTGGCGGCCGCCTCGGGTTGACGGGTCGCCCATCCCTCGAACACCGATCGGATCGCGGACTCCTGGTCGACGCGCGATGGCAGCGTCTGAGCCCATTCCAAGGCCTGCAACGGGTTCTGCTGTCCCCAGCGGACGCCCAATCCGGAGGTGGCCGTCCGACGTGTTCCGGGGTCGACGATTCGCTCCAAGGCGGCCCTGGCGGCGTTGGGGTCTGTCGCGATTCCGTTCTTCACCACATCTGCAAACAGGGCGTCGTGGTTCTCGGGGGCCACCAGGGAGCGAAGTTGGTCGAGCGACAATCCCGGTTCGGCTACGACCCAAGCCTGGGCCAGCGCGAGTTGTTCGGAGGAATCCGTGACCTGGGGAAGTATGCCGCGAATGAACTCGGCCGCGGCCGATGGATCCGCCTGAGCCCACATCGGCAGGCTCTGCAGCAGGGCGTTGGACCCCAATCCCGCCTCCCTTTGCCGAAGGGCCCAAGCCGACGCGGAAGCCGGGTCCGACGAGGCCCATTGCAGGGCCAACACAGGAGCCCAATACCGCTGAAGCGTCGCCGTGACTCCTGAATAGCGATCCAGAGCGTTGGCGACATCGCGACGCGCCAAGGCCTCAAAGGCCTCCTCGGTCGGCCCTTCGAGATTCCTGAGTCGGAGCGCCCAGTCGAGGGCAGCGGCCGGATCCTGCTCGGACCAAACGCCGACGAGGGAGGACCGCATGGACTCTCCGGCGAACCCGGGCATTCCCTCGATGTAGCGGGCCGCCCAGGCCGGATTCTCCCGGGCCCATTCATGCAGGCCGGCGTTGGCGGAGAAGGACTCCGAGGTTTCCCAGAAATCGGACGGAAGGCTCCGGGCCAACCGGAGTGCGAGGCTCGGATCCTTCCGGCTGATGACGGGAAGCAACGAGACCTCGGTTCGGAACCGTTGGACTTCTTCGGCGAAGTCCTCCTTCAGGACCTCCATCCAAGCGGTCTCCGGATCGCTCTTGGCCCAACGTCGGTAGAGTTCGGTCAGGAGCCCCTCCCGGAGATAGGCCGACGTGACCGCGCGGGCCAGTTGGAGCGCTTCGCCCCGGTCCCATTCGGTCCATTCGATCAGGACTCCTCTCAGGGCGAACAGGTTCTGGAGTTCGATGCTCTGGTCGAATCCCGGTGGAATCCGTTCCGGATCGCCCAGGAATCCCCACGCCGCCGCCCGGTCGGCGACCACCCAGTGGCGTCCCAGCAACTGCAACGCATCCAATGTGCCTTCATCCACCTGGAGGTTTCGGATCACGAAATCCCAGATCCGGGCGCCGACCGACGGGTCGGAAAAGTCGGCGGATTCGATGACCCGCCGAACTTGGAGCACCCGGGTCTGCGGATCCCAGATCGCGGTCAGGATGCCTGCGAGTTGGCGCTCCACTTCGCGGACGTCGAGCCGGCGTTGCGTTGCAATTCCCTCGGCGGCAAAGTTTACCGCCTCGGCATCCGGGGAAGACACCGACTCGGACGGCGTCCTGGAAGGACCGTTCCGCAGGGCTTGAACCGCCAGCATGAGGAACGTCGCGGCCACTAGTCCCGCGGCGATCCGGGGGCCGCGACGGGAGGTGTCCATGCAGGGACGTTAACCGGGGGTGTCCGGCCGGGGCAACCGGGCAAGGGAGGGGGAGGGTCCCCGTCGATTCCCCCAATCTTTGGATTCCCCACCGGGAGGGCGACCCTGCTACGGTCCCACCCGTGATCGCTGACTACCTCGACCTCTGCCGCGGCCTCGTCGACTCCGTTGCCGCGCAGGAAGACGCCATCGCCGAGGCCGCCGCGCTGTTCTCCGAGACGATTCTCGCGGGCCGGATGGTGCACCTCTTCGGTTCCGGACACAGCCGCATCCTCGTGGAGGAAATGTGGCCGCGTTACGGTTCGTTCCCGGGCTTCAACCCCATCGTCGAGCTCTCCCTGAGCTTCCACAACCTCGTCGTCGGCGCGAACGGTCAGCGCCAGGCGATGTTCCTGGAGAACGTCCACGGCCTCGCCGGACGCATCCTCCGCAACTACGACATCACCGCCCAGGACACGGCGCTCATCGCGTCCTCCAGCGGCTGCAATCTCGTCCCGATCGAGATGGCCGAGGAGTTCAAGCGCCGCGGCGTCAAGGTCGTCGCCATCATCTCCAAGGCCCACAGCGAGGCCTCCCGCAGCCAGCGCCGCGACGGCCGCAAGCTCCAGGACTTCGCCGACATCGTCCTCGACACCGGAGCCCCGGTCGGTGACGCCATGATCGAGGTTCCCGGACTCGAGACACCGGTCGGCCCCGGATCCACCATCGGTGGTTGCCTGCTGATCAACTCGATCAAGGTCGAGGTGGCCGCGCTGCTCACCGAGGCCGGCCAACCGCCGACGGTCCTCACCGCTCCGGCGCTGATCGGCCGCGAGGCGTCCGCCGAGATCTTCGAGAAGGCCTACGACGAACATGCCCACCGCCTGTCGGCGCTCTACGCGACCGCCGGCGAGAACGTCCCGGCCCCCGCCGGCGGCGGACGCGACCGCAACGACCGGGGCGATCGCGGAGATCGCCGCGGACGCCGCGGTGAGGACCGCGAGATCCGTCCTGAGCGGACCGATCGTGGTCCGAGGGACGACCGTGGCCCGCGTGAAGAGCGTGTCGCAGAACGTCCGGAACGGGCCGAGCGTCCGGAACGCGTCGCTGAGCGTGCGCCGGAGCGTGCGCCGGAGCGTTCCGCCCGCCCCGAGCGGAACGAACGGACCGAGCGTCCTGAACGTCGCGAGGAACGTCCTGAGCGCCGCGAGGAGCGTCCCGCGCGGCCCGAGGGACGCGGCCGTGGCGACGATCGCCCTGCGCGTCCCGCACCCGTGCCTGTTCCCGCCCCGGCACTGCAGGCCGAGGAACCTGAAGGATTCGACGAGGGCTCCGGCGACTGGGATTCCGAGGAGACCGGCGCGCCCACGGAAGTGGTCCGCACCGAGCCGGAGAAGCCGGCCAACTGGTCCACCATGGACGACATCGAGCGCCGTCTCTGGCTCCGCCAGAACTCCGGCGGTTCCCCGGAACCCCGCGCCGAGAGCGGCCGGACCGAAGGCGGTCGCAGTGAGGGTGGACGGGGCGAACGCGGTGGACGCGATGACCGTGAAGGTGGTTTCCGCCGCCGCAGCCGTCGTGGCGGCCGCGGACGCCGCAACTGAGCATGGCGGTACTCCTCGTCGAGTGCCCGGACCGGCGGGGTCTGGTCCATGACATCAGCGGGGTGCTCCTCCGACACGGGGCGAACGTCGTGGGCAACCACGAGTTCGTCGACCGCGAGGCGGGCCGCTTCTTCATGCGGACCGAGTTCGACGGCGCGGTGGACGCCGTCGAACTGGTTTCGGAAACCCAGGCCCTGATGCCGGCCGGGGCCTCGGTCCGATTGGCCGGACCCGGTCCGAAGCGCATCGTCGTGCTGGTCTCCCGGGAACACCATTGCCTG
>CAMASJ010000106.1 GCA_945860685.1 Akkermansia muciniphila | reverse complement strand
CGGGAGGGTTTGTCCCGTGCCGACCTCGTCGTCACCACCGGCGGTCTCGGACCGACCTGTGACGACATCACGCGTGAGCGGATCGCCGGCATGCTGGGGCTTTCCTTGCACCATGATCCCGCGGTCGAGGCGCAGATCCGATCGTACTTCGTGGGCCGCGGACGTCCCGTGCCCGAGCGCACCAAGGTCGAAGCGATGGTTCCCGAGGGGGCGCTCGTGCTTCCGAACCGGCATGGCACCGCGCCGGGACTCGCGATCCGCGTCGATCCGAATCCGTTCCGTGAAGGCGGACGCGCTTCGTGGCTGGTGATGCTTCCCGGGCCTCCTCGCGAACTGCGTCCGATGTTCGACACGGAAGTGGCGCCGCTGGTCCTGCGGGAATTCCCGCTCGAAGGCGGGTTCGCGTGCCGCACGCTCAAGACCACCGGGATCGGCGAATCCTACATGGAGGAGCTGGTGTCGGGGCCGTTGCGACCCCTCACGGACGCCGGCATGGACCTCGGGTTCTGCGCCCGCGTGGGCGAGGTCGACGTCCGCTTCGTCGCCCGTGGGCCGACGGCGGCGGCCGTGGTCGCCGAGGCCGAACGGATCACGCGGGGCCTCGCGGCCCAGTACATCTTCGGCGAACAGGACGACACGTTGGAGTCGGTGCTGGTCCGTGAACTGGCCCGGCGCGGGCAGACGCTGGCGTTGGCGGAGAGCTGCACCGGCGGCCACATCGCCAACCGCATCACCAACGTCCCCGGAGCCTCGGCCGTGCTCAACGCGGGCTTCGTCACCTACGCCAACGCGGCCAAGGTCTCGGTCCTCGGCGTGCCGGAGTCCGTGTTGCGGGATCACGGGGCCGTCAGCGAACCGACCGCGCGCGCGATGGCCGAGGGCGCCCGTCGGGTTGGCGCCGCGGATTGGTCCATTTCCGTCACCGGGATCGCCGGTCCATCGGGAGGGACTCCGACCAAGCCGGTGGGCACCGTCCACTTCGCCATCGCCGGTCCCGACGGCACCGAGGCGTTCCACCAGGTCAACGCCTTCGACCGCGAGACCTTCAAGTACATCACGGCCCAACAGGCGATGAGCCGTCTGCTGCGAAGGCTTGCGGCCGCCTCCGGGTCCGCAGCCGTCTCCTGAGTCGACGACTCGTTTCGGGCGAAGACCGACCTCGCGCAGAACGCGAAGGCGTCAACGGTGCGGCGATCCTCCGCAGCCTGGCGGCCGCGGCTACGGGGATCCGCCTGCAGGTGGGTTCGATTTGGCCTTGCGTGCCGGTTGCTTCCTTCCCCATCGAGCCGTCTGAAAACGGACGGGCGCCGGATTTCCGGTCTCGCGCCCAGCTTGCCCAGCGTCGACCCGGTGGACTCGCGGGATCTTGGGTTCGCCTCGGAGCCGCTGCCATCGGCAATGGCCCGTGGTTCTGCTGTGAACCCAACGCCATCCATCCCAATGCAATCCCGGCTCCGAACCGCATCTTCGAGACTCCTGTCGCTGTTGGCGGCGTCCCCCGTCGTGACGCCCGGCTCCGAGCCGTCTTCGAGTCCATCCCCGTCCTTGTACCGCGATGCGGCGAGGCCGCCGGCTGTCCGTGCGCCCGGAACCCTGTCTTCGGCCGGGCGCCCGGCCGGAATGGTCCAGCCTCTACAGATTGCCGATGGGCTGTGTGTTGAGCCGGTGCCCGAGAGCAGCCAGAAGTGGATCCATCGGGTCGACGATTACAACTTCGACTGGTGGGGTGTCGCCGCGGGAACGACCGCCACGTATGCGGCGGGCCGCTTCTATGGACCAACGGTGGACATCAATGGCCTCGGTTCCGGTCCATGGCTCGTGACCAGTTCCGGAACTCCGGACGCGTTGCTGGTCAAATACGACCGCAATGGGTCGGTGGTCTGGTCACGCGAGGTCGATGGCGAAGGGTACTTCGAGAAAGTCCGGGTGGCCCCGGATGGCGACGTCTACACGGTCGGCTGGCTCCGGGGTCCGGGCACGGTCACTTCGGGAGTTTCCAGTCCTGTGAACCTGAACTCCGCCGGTGGAGACGCGATGTTCGTGGCCCGACTGGACCCCTCCGGCAACTTCCGGTGGATCCGGGAGATCGGCGCCTTCACGGGAACCATTTCGATTGATCCGGCAGACTTGGCCGTGGACGAATCCGGAAGCGTCCATGTGGTTGGAAACCACGACGGCAGTGTCGACTTCAACCCGGGTTCCGGGACCCATGCGGTCACGGTTCCCTCGGGCGCCCGCTACGGATTCCTCCTGAAGCTCAACGCTTCCGGCGACTTCGAATGGGTTCGGCCGATGTATGCGACCACAGCCAGCCATGTCTATCCGACTGGAATGACCGTAGCGGGTACGCGGGTCGCGATCGCAGGCTATCTCCACGGCAGTCCCATCCTGTTCGGCCCGACTCCGACCGGACGGTACGTGACCTTGGAAACCGGTGGTGAATTGGAGGACGACAGCTTTGTTGCCAGCTTCGAGGCGGACGGTGATCTCTACAATGCGGTGCGCCTGGGCAACGACGCGACCGACGACAGCGCGATGGGTCTGGTCGCCAATGCCGCCGGAGAAGTTTTCGTGACTGGATACGCCTACAGCAGTGGAGGGCTGGCTTTCGGGACGAACGACGTGGTCTCGGCGACCGGTCCCAACGGTTGGGTGGGCTACGTCGCCAAGCTGGGTATCAAGCTCAACCTCGAATGGATTGTCGGAGCCGCTCCGGAAGTCGACTCGCATTGCTACGCCAAGGCGATCGCCATCGATGCGACCGGCTGCAATCTCTACGTCACCGGCTCATTCCAAGGCACTGTCGACTTCGATCCCTCCCCGGGGATCGACCTGGAAGAAGCCCCGGCGACGCCGCGCTCCGACGGTTCTGTCCACAGCTACGATGCCTACCATGCGTTCCTCTGGGCCTTGGACCACAACGGGCGGCATTCGTGGGTGGAGTCTCCCGAATTCGGGCCTGAGTCTGGAAGCGGTGGAGGTGGGGAGGACATCGCCATCTCTCCCTTGGGTCGCCTCAGTGTCGTGGGCCGGTATTTCGACTCCGGCATCTCGACGGAAGGCGCGTTCATCTACCGGAAGTAGCCGGTTGCCTGTGCCCGGGTTGCCCATGTGATCGCCTTGCGGCGACAAGACGGCGGCCCGGGTTTCCGTTTCGATCCAGCAACCGATGCCACTCGCCCAACGCATTTCCGTCGTCGATTCCCACACGGGCGGTGAACCCACCCGCGTCGTCGTCTCGGGAGGTCCCGATCTCGGCGACGGCCCGCTCGCCGCGCGGGTGGAGCGGTTTCAGGCCCAGCACGACCGGTTCCGCTCCGCGGTGGTCAACGAACCGCGCGGCTCCGACGTCCTGGTGGGTGCCCTGCTCGTTCCGCCGCACGACACCACCTGTGCCTTCGGCGTGATCTTCTTCAACAACGTCGGTCCCCTCGGCATGTGCGGCCACGGAACGATCGGTCTTCTGGTCACGCTTGCCCACCTCGGCCGCATCGGGCCCGGTGACCATCGGATCGACACCCCGGTGGGCGCGGTGACGGCGACCCTGAATGCCGACGGCTCGGTTTCCGTGGCCAACGTCGCTTCCTACCGCCGGGCGCGCGCGGTGGTTGTCGATGTCCCCGGCATCGGTCCGGTGACCGGTGACGTGGCCTGGGGCGGGAACTGGTTCTTACTCGTCGGCGATCATGGGCGGTCCCTGGACCTGGCCTCGGTCGAGGCGTTGACCGACCTGACCTGGCGCATTCGCCAGGCGGTGAACGCCCAAGGGTATCCCGAGGTGGACCATGTGGAACTTTTCGGGCCCGGCGGAAGCGGAGGCGATTCCCGCAACTTCGTGCTCTGTCCCGGGAAGGCCTACGACCGTTCCCCGTGCGGTACGGGCACCAGCGCCAAGCTCGCCTGCCTGGCGGCGGACGGGGATGTCGCCGAGGGCGAGGAGTGGGTGCAGGAAGGCATCCTCGGAAGCGCCTTCCATGGCAGGTTCGCCTGGGAGGACCGTCCATCGGGTCGGATCTTGCCGGTGGTGACCGGCACCGCCCATGTCACGGCGGAATCGACGTTGATCTTGGATCCCGCGGATCCCTTCTGCTGGGGAATCCGGGTGGAGTGAGGCCAGGGACGGCGGGCCTTGGCTCCCGGACCTCCTACTTCCAATGGCCCGCCGCGGCGGTGAAGCGGGCGGCGAGCGCCGTCAATTCCGACCATCGGCCGGCTTCGATCCAGTCGCTCCGCAGCAGGCTCGAACCGACGCCGACCGCAGCGCAACCGGCGGCCAGGAACTCGCCGACATTCTCCACGGTCACGCCTCCGGTCGGAACGATTCGCAGATGGGGCAACGGCGCGCGCAGGGACCGGATGTAGGCGGGTCCGAGCGTGTCGGCCGGGAAGAGCTTCACGAAGTCCGAACCCATCTCGTGGGCCGCCTGGCACTCGGTCGGCGTGTAGGCGCCAAGGAGGATCGGCGTCTCGGCCGCCAGGGCGAGGGGCATCAAGCCGGGTCGCAACACCGGGCTAACGAGGAATTCCGCGCCGGCGTCGACCGCAGCGCCGGCCTGGGCTTCGGAAAGCAGGGTACCGGCCCCGACGAAGGCGGAGGCGCCGAGCGCCGACCGTGTCTCCCGGATCGCCCGCGCGAACTCGGGCGTGGACGTGGTGACTTCAATCGCCGTGACACCGCCGGCGACGAGCGCCTCCGCGATGAAGGGCACCTGTTCCGCCGACCGGGCGCGGAGGACGGCGATGATGCGTGCAGCGACCAGGCGTCCGGCACGGTGGATTCGGTTCGGGGTCATGTCGTTCCCAGGAGATGCCAGGTCAGGATCGATTCGCCGGTTCCCAACTCGAGCACCGCCACGCTTCGGTCCTGCCGGAAACGCGGACGACCGCAGTAACCGGGATTGATGAAGCGGACACCTGCCACCACCGAGTCATGCCTCGTGTGGGTATGACCGAAGATGACGAAGGCCGGGCGATGATGGGCGACGCTGCGGGCGAGCCGATCGTGAAGTACGGTCGGTTGGACGATGTGGTGCACGAGGAACACCTGGTCCCCGAGCGTCACGGCCTCCGTCTCGCGGTAGTGCATCCCGATGTCGTTGTTCCCCAACACGGCCGTCACCGGCGCGACGAGACCGAGGTCGGCGATGATGCCATCATGGCCGATGTCGCCGGCGTGGAGGATGTGGTCCACCCCATGGAACAGCTTCGGGATCCGCGGATCCAGGTGGCCGTGGGTGTCGGAAAGCAGGCCGACCTTCATTGAGGATCCTGGGTGGACCGGGTTCGGTTCGATGGCTTGGCGCCGAGGAGGGTCTAGGCGGGGGAGCCGTCGGCCTCGGCGTTTTCGGCGGCGGGTTCCGGTTCCGGCGCCTCCTCACCCTTCTCGGCCGGGGATTCGGCGGGGGAATTCTGCCAGGTCACGGCGAAGAGGGCGCTGAACAGGGCGCTGCCGAGAAGGCTGTTGCGCAGGAATTCCCAGGTTTGGGGCCAACCCTTGGTTCCTGCGCTGAGGGCGACCCACCATCCGGCGAGGGTCTTCACGTACTCCGGATTGCGAAACGGATTGAGCAGCCAGGCCAAGGTGTTGGTGACCACGTAGAAGAGCAGGGCGCCGAACACCCCCGCGGCGATCGATGGCAGGATCCTTTGGGCCCGCGGCCAGCGCGCCACCGGGGAAAGACCCCTGCCCAAGAGGAAGAGCACGGTATATCCGACGTAGTTGCCTGCCAGATACACCAAGGTGGCCCGGTTCCAGACGTCGTAGCCACGGCCGAACTGGTACCAGCAGTTCAGCAGGATGTCTGAAACCAGGAGCGTGCCCAGCGGCAGTGACCAAGCCATCCGACCGTGGAAGAAGAGGCCGGCGCAAAGGCACAGGGCGTACACGGCGCTGAAGTTCGGCGGCAGCAAATCCGGCCAACGGCTCAGTCCGAGCAGCAGGGCGAAGACCCAGGGCATCAGTTTTTTCAGGCTTTCCGGCACGGTACGTTTCGGGAGTCAGAGTACCGGCAGCCCGGGTGATGACAAGCGGCGGGCAAGATCAGTTCCGGACATTCGGACAATGCCCCGGCCAATTCCGCGGCCGCTGGGTCATACCTTCGATTCCGGCGCGAATTCCCTTTAAACACCCCGACGGACACGACAACGGGTTCCTCGGGGTGCGGCCGAAACGGCCATCGCTGACCGCCTTCTTCGGAAGACAAAAAAGCGGGCGCCTTTCGGCGCCCGCCTAACCCAAACAACCAAACTAATCCCCCTTTATCGATATCCCTCACAGGAGCTCGATATGAGGAAGTTCCTCCGGCCGTTGCGACCCTTGGACCTCCCTCTGGAGAACCAACGGCGAAAGTCTGGCAGGGAGAAAACGCGGTTCCAGTGGAAATTTCACTTTGTCACAACTCATTTCACCACAACGTCTTGCATGATGGGTTGTCGACGGATCGGTGTCGATTTTGTCCGTTTTGACCCCGGAAAGCTGCTTTCGAAGCCGATGCGGAGGGCTTCTCTGGGTCCGTAGGCCAGCCACCCTTCGAGATGAACGGGCCGAGGTCGACGTGGTGTTGCTGCAAGCGTCTCCCCTACAGGCATTTGGGCGCCTAGCGGAAGAATAGCGCCCAGACGATCAGCAGCATCGGCAGCATGATCGGGAGGGTGAACTTACCGATGTAGGAGAGGAAATCCGGCGTGTGCACCTTGTTCTGGTCGGCGATGGCCTTGACCATGAAATTGGGGCCGTTTCCGATGTAGGTATTGGCCCCGAAGAACACGGCGCCGCAGCTAACGGCAACGATAAAGTTATTGAACTTGGGATTGCCGAGAAGGAAGGCGACTTCGATGTCTTCCACCGAGGCGGATTTGGCGGCGATCAGGTTGGGATGGTACTTGTTGAGGGCATCCCAAGTGGCCCGGATTTCCGGCGAGTGATCTCCGTGGACGAAAGTGCCGATGTCGGATCCGCCGGTGGAGACGAGGTGTTGGACCTGGGCGATGGAGTCGGCGTCGATGTAGGCGCCGAAGATGGCCTTGAGGAAGCAGAGATAGGTGGGGGCGTTGTCGAGCACGCTGCTGAGGATGCCGGATCCCCAGAAGAAGAACCCGAGGGACGGTGAGCCGAGCCCCTTGGACTGCGCCTCGAGCAGGTCGAGGGCGGGCATCATGGTGGCGAAGATGCCGATGAACAGGATGGCGACCTCCTGGACGGGGTGGAAATTGAAGTCGTTGGCCTGGTGGATGCGTTTCGGGGTGAGGAAGTAGGATCCGATGGCGGCACCCAGCATCAGGGCCTCGCGGAGGAAGGCGGGTTGGTTGATGAAGACGGCCCCGAGGATCACCGCCAGGAAGAGGACGTTGATCCCGCCTTGGAACTGCCAGGAGTCGGCCGGTTCCGCCAGCTGCTCGCGGACCGCCTTCGGCGCCCGTCGGTAGTTTCGCGTGTCGACGAACAGGAACATGGCGAGCAGCGTTCCCGTGGCCACCAGCCACATGGGCCAGCAGTGTTCCGCGACCCACCAGAATGGGATACCCTTCAGGTAGCCGAGGAAGAGCGGGGGATCTCCGATGGGTGTCAGGGCGCCGCCGACGTTGGAGACGATGAAGATGAAGAACACGACATGGTGGGCGGTGACCCGGTAGCGGTTCATGCGGATCCAAGGCCGGATGAGCAGCATCGAGGCCCCGGTGGTGCCGAGGACATTGGCGATGAGCGCTCCGAACAGGAGGAACAGCATGTTCTCCATGGGGGTCGCCTCGCCCTTCACGTTGACCAGGATGCCGCCGCTGACCACGTAGAGGGAGCCGATGAGGCAGATGAAGCTAACGTATTCGACGGCGGTGTGTCCGACGCGCTGTCCGGCGCCGAGT
The DNA here is from genome assembly GCA_945860685.1 of Akkermansia muciniphila. GTDB lineage: Bacteria > Verrucomicrobiota > Verrucomicrobiia > Limisphaerales > UBA9464 > SXXZ01. The sequence continues at coordinate 5,175 of CAMASJ010000106.1, read as the reverse complement.
CCGAGGAGGTAGTAGCCGATGGTGATGGCACCGAGGGCGAGGGCCACCTTCGGGTAGTTCCTTCCCCACCATCCCGCGAACAACAGCGGAGCCAGGGCGATGAGTCCGAGCAGGAGAGCGAACGGGAGAACCATCCACGGGTTTGGGGTGATGGCGGCATGCGCGGCATCCATGGGCGGCGAGCGTAGGGGGGGAAGGGTTGTGGCGACAGCGTCAAAGCTCCCGGCCCACCGTCCCTTGACCCTTTCCCGTGCGTTCGCAAGGCTGTTCACCAAGCAGCATGGGACTTCCCGCCTCATCGAAATGGTTGCCGGTGACGATCGCCGTCGCGTTGGCCGCGGTACGCCTGAACGGCGGCGCGCCGACGATCGAGGCGGGGCCGTTGGTCCACGGGTTCCCGCTGACCCTGGAGCCGGGCTGGCGCACCGAGGCGGCCGGTCCACTGTTGTGGAGCGAGACCACGCCGTCGCTGGAGGGTTGGGGACTGAATCCCTTCGTCTCGTTCCGTCATGAGGCCGGGGTCGAGCGGACCCAGGTCGAGGCGCTCTATCCGCTGATCTCCTACGACCGGTACGGCGGGCAGTACCGCTGGCAGATCCTGGAGCTGTTGAGCTGGTCGGGTGGGCCCTCCGTCGATGGCGGCGACACCGACCGGTTCACGGTGTTCCCGTTCTATTTCCAACAGGATTCGACGGATCCCGCGAAGCGTTACCGCGCGCTGCTGCCGCTGTACGGCACGTTGCGGGGTCGGTTGTTCCGGGATGAGATCCGGTTCGTCGCGATGCCGGTGTGGGTCCAGACGCGGAAGCGGGATGTCGTGACCGACAACTACCTGTTCCCGTTCTTCCATCGGCGACACGGTGGCTCCGAGGGGTGGCAGCTTTGGCCGATCTACGGCACGGAGACGCGGGTGCCGTTGACGCGCACCAATGCGATCACGGATCTGCCGGAAGTGGTGCCGGGCCATGAGAAGCGGTTCCTGCTTTGGCCGTTCGGGTTGACGGAGACCACCGGCATCGGGACTCCGAACGCGACGACCAACCGGGCTGTGCTGCCTTTGTTCGCCCTGCGTCGCTCGCCGGAATTGGACAACACCACGTTGTTCTGGCCTTTCCTGACCCACACGGTGAGCCGGGGTGAGATGCGCTATGAGGAGTGGGGCGCGCCGTGGCCGTTCGTCGGATGGGCCGACGGCGACAAGGTCTCGCGCAGGTTGTGGCCGATTTGGGGACGGGCCTCGAACACGAACCTGACCAGCGACTTCCTGCTCTGGCCCGCCTACACCCACAAGCTCCTCCGGACCGAGAACCTGGAGCGCGAACAGACACGGTCGTTCTTCTACCTCTGGAGCGACGTCTCGGAGCGGAACCGCCAGACGGGCCAGGAGTATCGGCGGCGGTCACTCTGGCCGTTGGCCTACCATTGGAAGGACCGGGCCGGCCGCGAACATTTCCAGGTTCTGGCCTTGGCGGAAGGCGCCTTTCCCCACAACGAAGGGATCGCCCGCAGTTGGACTCCGGTGTGGTCGATCTACCGTGCCGAGGCCAATCCCAAGGCCGGAACCTCGAGCCGTTCGGTGCTGTGGAACCTCTGGCGTCGGGATGTGACGCCGACCGCGACGCGGACCGGCTTCCTCTTCGGCATGGTGAAGACCGAGAACACGAAGGACGGCACGCGGTGGAGCTGGTTCTGGCGCGGTCGTGAGACGCCCCAAGCCAAGGCTGGTCCGAAGTGACCGGTTCAGGTCTCCGCCGTGACGCCGTCTCCCGGATCGGCCGGAATCTCAGCCGGCGGTCGGTTGGCGTGAGAGATCCCCGGCGAGCACGTTCTCGATCCGCTGGCGCAACTCGGCGTTGACCTCGTCCATGGAGCGCTCGGCGTCGATGATGTCGAATCCGTAACGCCGTTGGAGCCGGCGGAAGGTGTCGCGCATGCGGCTCTGGTACTGGAGGAAGCTGTCGAACATGTCGCGCGACAGGCCCAGGTCCATGCCGCTTTCCCAGTAGTCCAGCGCCTGCTGCTTCGCGAAGACGCGTTGGACGAGGATCTCGGGCCGCACCTCGAGGTAGAAGACCGCGTCCGGCACGAGTGCGATGCCGTAGAGGTTGCGCAGCCAGTCCTCGTCCATGCCGCGGACCAGGTCCCGGACCATGAGGGTGTAGATGTAGCGGTCGGCGATGACGATCGAGCCGGCGCGCAACGCGGGCAGGATGTTGTTCTCGAGCTGGTCGGCGAAGTCCGTCGCGTAGAAGAGCGAGAGCGTGGTGCGGGAGAGGATGTTCCCCTGCTGGGCGGTCTCCAGCTCCTCGCTGACGAGCGAGGAGCGCTTCAGTCCGACCTGGAGGGTGTGATGGCCGGAGGCTTCGAGCCATTGGACCAGCCGGGCGATCTGGGTCGACCGGCCCGAGCCGTCGGCACCCTCGACCACCACCAGCTTGCCGGAGAGCTTCTCGAGGTCGACCCCGGGCAGGCCGAGTCCGAAGAACCGCTTGGGCGTGACCTTGGGGACCAACACCGACGGATCGCCGTTGGCGGAACCCCTGCGGGTGTTGCGTTTGGTGGTTCGTTTCATTTCACGACGGCGTAGGTGTCCAGGCCGATGCGGTCCTCGACGAACTTCCGGACCAGCCCCTGTTGCTCCTCGATGCGGCGGTTGGCGTCCATCACCACGAAGTCGAACTCGGTGCTCATCGCCAGGTACTGCTCGAAGATGCGTCCCTGGAAGATGCGGAAGCTCTCATAGGGATCGGTGGAGAGCCCGAGGTCCATGCCGGCCTCGTGGTGTTTGAGCGTGGGGCGGTTGTCGAGGATGCGGTTCAGGGAGACCTCGAGGTGGGACCGGAAGAAGAAGGTGATGTCGGGCCGGGCTGCGAAGCTGTACACGCCGCGCACCCAGGCCGGGGGGCAACCGCGGACGACGTCGCGGGCGAAGGCCGTGTAGATGTAGCGGTCGCACAGCACGAGGTAGCCGGCCTTGAGCAGGGGCAGCAGCTGACGCTCGTAGCGGTCGGCGAAGTCCGTCGCGTGGATCAAGGAGAAGGTCGTCGGGGTGAGCAGGTTCTGCTTCTTGCCCTTGCTGGTGGCGCTCTTCACCAGCGCCGAGGAATTCCACTCGCTGAAGAAGACCTTCAGCCCGCGCATCTCCAGCCACCGCTTCAGCAGGTAGATCTGGGTGGACTTGCCCGAACCGTCGAGCCCCTCCACCGCGATCAACCTGCCGGGGAAGCCCAGGTCGGCGAACGTGTGCGTCATGCGTCGTCGATGGTAGGGAAGCGTCCCGCCGCAGGCCAGCGGGTGTTGCGGCGAACCGACCGGCGCTTCCCGGCTTCGGTGGGGACCGTCCTCTTCGACGGTTCAGATCCGGTTCTTCAGGTCGTGGAACTTCACCAGGTTCAGGATCAGCAGGACCAGTGCGGCAGGACCGGCGATGTAGTTCAGCAGCGGGATGCAGCAGGCGACGGTGACGATCGAGTACCAGAGGCCCACCGCGGCGCCGCAGTCCCCGACGTCGCCCCGGCCGACGCTGTCGAAGTGGCTCTTGAACGACGCCGGGACGCGCTGGAAGACGACGAAGTTCCAGATGATCGGGAAGCAGGGGATCATCAGGAGCCAAACCTGTCCCGGGGAGATCTTCCGGTGTTCGGCGGGGATTCGTCCGAGTGCGGAGGAGATGATCCAGCAGACGACGGCATTGACGGCGAGTCCGATGAAAAGGCCGAAGAGCAACACGACGCCGACAAGGGCCGCGATGCCCCCGATTCCGGTGGCGTCGGCTTCGGAGGCGGCGAGAAGGGGCTGGAGGGTCGTCATGTTGGACTTCGGATCGGGTTGGGCTGTGGTTGGGCTGGCTTCGTGGGATACCCGGGTTTGAAGCCCGTTGGAATCCGACGTTTTCCAGCACCCGGCTGGAGTCGGTTGGTTTCGAGCCGTGGGAACGAGGATTCCCGTCCGGATCCGCCGGCGGCCGCGTTGCTCGTTGCCACCCCACCATCCCCTCACCCACCGTTCCCGGCGGTGAAGCTGATTTCTTGGAACGTCAACGGCGTGCGGGCCGTGCTGGGCAAGGGACTGTTGGAATTCATCCGGTCCGAGGACCCGGACATCCTGTGCCTGCAGGAGGTGAAGGCGCAGCCGGAGCAGGTCGACGTGGAATGGCCGGCCGGCTACGAGGCGCATTGGAACTCCGCGGAGAAGAAGGGCTACAGCGGCACGCTGACGCTGACACGGGCGAAGTCGCTCTCCGTGGAGCGGGGCCTGGGCGGGTTCCCCGAGGACCGCGAGGGCCGGGTGCTGACCACCGAGCATGCGGAATTCTTCCTGGTGAACTGCTACACGCCGAACTCGCAGCGCGAACTCACGCGGCTCGACTACCGTCATCGCGAGTGGGATCCGGCCTTCCTGCGTCACCTGAAGTCGCTCGAGAAGCGCAAGCCGGTGGTCTTCTGCGGGGACCTGAACGTGGCGCACACCGAGATCGACCTGGCGAACCCGAAGTCCAACACGCGGACCCATGGGTTCACCGTGGAGGAGCGGGCCGGATTCACGGCGCTGATGGAGGCGGGGTTCGTGGACACCTTCCGCGATCGTCATCCCGGGGAGAAAGGGCACTACACGTGGTGGAGCCTGATGACCGGGGCGCGGGCGCGGAACGTGGGTTGGCGCATCGACTACTTCGGGGTGTCCGCTGTGCTGAAGCCCCGGGTTGCGGACGCCTTCATCCGGCCGGCGGTGACCGGTTCGGACCATTGTCCGGTGGGGTTGGTGCTGTGTTGAACCCCGGGCCGGTCGCCGAGCGGACGGAAGGCGGGAGGATTTGCACCGTTGGACCTGATCCATCAGGCTCGTGTTCCCAGAAGGCATGAGCTTTTTCGACCAGCTGAAGTGGACCTCCGACGGCCTGATCCCGGCGATCATCCAGGAACAGGCGACCGGGCGGGTGTTGATGATGGCCTGGATGAACCGGGCCTCGCTCGAGACCACCCTCCAGACGCGACGGACCCATTTCTGGAGCCGTTCGCGCCAGAAGTTCTGGATGAAGGGCGAGAGCAGCGGACACGTGCAGGTGGTGAAGGACGTCGCCTACGACTGCGACGGCGACACCTTGCTGATCCAGGTCGAGCAGACCGGTGCGGCCTGCCATGAGGGATACCGGTCCTGCTTCTTCAGGAGCGTGAC
>CAMASJ010000105.1 GCA_945860685.1 Akkermansia muciniphila | reverse complement strand
CACGTTCATGGGCTTCGAGCCCGGCACCACCAAGGCCCAGGTCCGGAAGTGCCTCGAGAACTGGAACAAGGGCGACAACGGCATCCTCGACCTCTCGAAGGCGTACCGCCTGAAGCCCGGCACCGGTTGGCTGATCGATCCCTGCATCCTCCACGCCCCGGGCAGCCTCTGCACCTACGAGCCGCAGTGGGGCAGCGACGTCTTCGGCATGTACCAGAACCTGGTCGAGGGCCGCGAAGTGCCCTGGAGCCTGCTCGTGAAGGACATGCCCAAGAAGTACCACCACGACTTGGACTTCATCGTCGACCAACTCGACTGGGACAAGAACGTCGATCCCAACTTCAAGGACAACCACTACCTCGAGCCCGTGCTCGTCGCCGACACCCGTGCCGAAGGCTTCGTGGACCGCTGGATCGTGTACGGCAAGGTGGATGGAGAGCAGCTCTTCACCGCCAAGGAACTGACGGTGGAGCCGGGTCAGAAGGTGACCATCCGGGACAATGGCGCCTACGGCCTCATCTGCGTCCAGGGTTCCGGCAAGATCAACGGCCTCCCGCTGAACAGCCCGAAGCTCATCCGGTTCCATGAACTGACCGAGGACGAGTACTTCGCCACCGAGGACGGTGCGAAGGCCGGCGTGACCTTCGAGAACACCAGCGAGACCGAACCCTTGGTGACCCTCCGTTACTTCGGTCCTGAGGTGAACCCGGAAGCCCCGGCCATGGGCGCCTACCGGAACAACACGTTCAGCTGAACGCTTAGCCGAGGTCGGTGACGCCGGTTTCCATTTCGGGCCGGCGGCCTCGATAGGAGCGCCGCTCGCCCTGCTGCCGAGTCGACCGAATGTGGGTCCATCGGGATGGCCACCGACAAGAGCGGTGGCCATCTCACGATGTCCAGCAACCCACCGCCTTCGATCGCGATTGAAACGATCGCGCCACTGATCCGGGAACTGCGCGGTGAGCGCGTCCTCTTGGATACCGACTTTGCCCTGCTCTACGGGGTCGAGACGAAGGCTTTGAACCGTGCGGTCAGGCGCAACCCGGAGAAGTTTCCGGCCGACTTCATGTTCCGTCTGGCCGCCGACGAGTTGGGATCTTTGAGGTGCCAAACTGGCACCTCAAAGCCCAGGCGCGGTGGTCGCCATACGCTTCCCTTCGCCTTCACCGAGCACGGTGCGATCATGGCTGCCAATGTCCTGAACAGCCCGCAGGCGGTGCAGATGAGCGTGTTCCTGGTGCGCGCCTTCCTGAAGATGCACAGTGCGTTGACCGAGACTCGCCAGCTGGCCCAGAAGCTTGCCGACCTGGAGTCCGAGCTGAAGGGGCGCCTCGACGTCCATGACGTGGCGATCGTGGAGATCCTCCAGCGGGTCATGAGCCTTCTCGACCCACCCCAACGATCCGAGCCGCCCCAGCGTGAGATGGGATTCCATGTCCGCACCACCGAAACACCTGCGGACTCGGACGGAAACTGACGCTCAACGCTGGCGATTCGCGGAAATTCGTACGAACAATTCCTTTATGAATAGGGCCTTCATTGCGCCGCTGCTGATCCTCGGACTCGCCTCCGGATGCGCCACCTCGAAGCCGGTGGCCTTGACCGAGTCCACGGTCGTCGAGACCGCCTGTGGCGAATGCCAGTTCCACATGAATGGCGATTCCTGCGACCTCGCCGTCCGCATCCTGGGGAAGGGGTACTACGTGAAGAACGTCGACATCGACTCGCTGGGGAATGCGCATGGCAAAGACGGCCTTTGCAACGCCATCCGGCAGGCGCGGGTGCGCGGCTTCGTCGAGGGCGGGAAGTTCGTTGCCGAGGAGTTCACGCTCCTGCCCTCCGCTCCGGCCCGCTGAACCCGCGACGGGCTGACGCGTTTCCAGCCGGACCGGTTTGTGCCGGCGATGTCTGGGTGGACACCGGTCTTGTCGGCGATGCGCTCCTTGCGTTCCGGGGATCGTCGTTGGGTCCCGATGCCCGGGCTTGGCTCTGGTCGGGCCCGTTTCCCGGTTTCTCTCCGGAGCCCTTGCGGTCGTCAGGCCCTCGGTGGGAAGCCCCTTTGCCGATGGCGTTCATCCAGGCTTCAAGCTGCCGGTTGCACGAGACCGCGAGCTCGAGGATGCGCCCCAACTCCCCCTGTACCGGGCGTGTCCTCGTGCGTCCTTCGAGCGACAGGACCGTGGAACGGATCTCGACACAGGCCTCACGGGCGTCGTCGAGCCGACGGAGCAGGGGTTCAGGCCCGTGTACCTCGAATCCCAACGCAATGCGACCGGCAACGGCGAGGGAGGCCCGCTCCAATTGGCTCCGGACCGATGCGGAAACCGGGGTGCTGGGCACCTCGCCGAGGTCCAAAACGGCGCCGACGAGGCGTGCGGCTTCCTGCCAGGCGGGGAGTTCTTCGAATCGTTGATATCGGGGCATGGTGACGTAGGGATGGAGTGTGCCGCCCATTCCATCGTGAGCGGCTCGGAAGGCGATGGGCATCCGAAAGGCGCCTGCCGACTCCCGTCCGATTGCAGGGGGAATTGTCACAGCCGGTGTGAATCGGGAAGACTGGGACACCGGCGGCGGTTTGTTGGCCTTTGCAGAACGGGGTTGCCGACTCATCTGGTGACGCCAGACAGATAACGATCCAAGCGCCGTCTGCTCCTCGGATCGTGTCGTCCCGGATCAGTTTGTCAGGATCCCTCCCTGTTCCGCTGCCGGGAGTACCCCGCCGGAGACGCCAACCCTTACCTCCTTGAATCGGACATAAACGGTCCGCTTCTGGTTGCTTCGGCGGGGGATGTGGGCTTTTCTGGTGCGAGCTTATGTCGTCGTCCCCGATCCAATTTGCCAAGTCCCGGAAGCCGGGAGCGTTTCTCCCGATGACCCGGGAGGAGATGAAGGCCCGTGGCTGGGACGAATTGGACGTTCTCCTGATCACCGGCGACTCCTACGTGGACCACCCGTCCTTCGGCGCCGCGGTGATCGGCCGGGTGTTGGAGGCGATGGGCCTGCGTGTGGGAATCGTGGCCCAGCCGGATTGGACCCGTGCGGATTCCGTGCAGGTGATGGGCACGCCACGGCTCTTCGTCGGCGTCACCGCGGGCAACCTGGATTCGATGCTGTCGAACTACACGGCGGCGCGACACAAGCGGAAGGAGGACGTCTACAGCGAAGGAGGCACGCCCGGAAAGCGGCCGAACCACGCGGCCCTGGTCTACACCCAGATGTCCCGCCGCGCGTTCCCCGGGGTTCCGGTCGTCCTCGGTGGCATGGAGGCGTCGATGCGCCGCGTGGCCCACTACGACTACTGGGAGGACAAGCTGCGTCCGTCGATCATGGCCGATGCCAAGGCCGACGTGCTGGTCTACGGAATGGGTGAACGGGCGGTGAGGGAGATCGTCTCGCGCCTCGAGGCCGGCCGGAAGGATTTCGGCGGCATTCCCGGGACCGCGTTGTTCCTCGGGGCCAAGGCCACCGCCGAGACCGACTTCAGCGACTGCATCATTTTGCCGTCCTGGGAGGAATTGCAGGCGGACAAGGCGTTGCTGATGCGGCTGACGAAGGTGGTCGAGGCGCAGCAGACTCCCTACAGCGGACGTCGGCTCGTCCAGATGCACGGCAACCGCGCCTTGTTGCAGGAGCCGCCGGCGATGCCGCTCGACGGCCCGGACCTCGACGCCATCTACGACCTGCCGTACGTGCGGCTCCCGCATCCGAGCTACAAGGAACCGATCCCCGGTTGGGCCACGATCAAGGACTCGGTGATCGTCTCCCGCGGTTGCCCGGGCGGATGCACCTTCTGCGGCCTCGGCTTCCATCAGGGGAAGTTCCTCTCCAGCCGCACCCAGGATTCCGTGCTCAAGGAGATCCGGCGGCTGACCGAGTCCGACAGCTTCCGTGGAACCGTCTCCGACCTCGGCGGGCCCACCGCCAACCTCTACGGCGCGCGCAACGGCCATGCTGAGGAATGCAAGAAGTGCCATCGGCCGAGCTGCCTCTGGCCTTCGATCTGCCCGGTGTTCGAGATCAACGAGAAGGCTGGACTCGACCTGCTCCGCGGCGCCCGCGGCCAAAAGGGGGTCAAACACGTGTTCGTGCAGTCCGGCATCCGCATGGACGTGGCGCTCCGGACGCCGGAGTACCTCAAGGAACTCGTGCAGAACCACGTCTCGGGCCACATGAAGGTGGCGCCGGAACACATGAACCCCGACGTCCTGCGCCGCATGCGCAAGCCGGCCGGCGACTTCCCGGCTTTCATGGACAAGTTCTTCGAGTTGAGCGAGGAGGCCGGCAAGGAGCAGTACCTTGTGCCCTACTTCATCTCGAGCTTCCCCGGATGCAGCGAGAAGGAGATGGGCGCGGTGGAGAACTTCCTGAAGAAGGAGAAGTGGAACCTCCAGCAGGTCCAGGACTTCATCCCGCTCCCGATGACCGGCTCGGCGGCGATGTACGTCACCGGACTCGACATCAACACCGGCAAGCCGATCCACGTCGTGAAGACCGCCGGCGACCGTGAACGTCAGAAGCGGATGCTGCGGCCGAACAATCCCGCGGAGACCCGGATGACCGGCAGCCGCACCCGGATGGCCTCCAAGGCCGGAAGCAATCGGGCCGACGAGATCGACAAGATGGACTGAGTCGGCTGGACGCACGCGGTCATGGAAACGGGTGCCGTCGGGCGTCCTGCGATCGGACTGGGGCGGCACCGGGGGGGGCGGCTTGCCGATTTGCGGATGCACCACGTCGACACACTCAGGCGATCACGCCCTGGATCCGGATCTGTACGTTGGTGAAGTCCGGATCCCTCAGCTTACGGTGGGAAGGCCGTAGGCGTGTGGTCATCCACCGGCCATCACCGGACGGAAGCCGGCCTCGGTCAGGATGCGCGCGACCGCCTCGCGTTGGTCGCCTTGGATCTCGATCCGGCCTTCCTTCACCGTGCCTCCGGTGCCGCAGCTCCGCTGCATGGCCTTCGCCAAGGCCTCCTTCTCGGGCAGGCCGATCCCGACGAAGTTCTTCACCACGGTCACCGTCTTCCCGCCGCGACCGGATTTCTCGCGCACGATGTCGACGCGGCCGCGGCTCTTCTTGGGAGCCGGTGGCAGGGCGCTGTCCGGTGGGCCCGGCGGAAGCCCGGTGGAGTCGAGATTCTGGAAGGGATTCGGGAAGGCGCTCATCGGAACCGGCCTCAGGTTGACGACACCATCCGCCCGTGGAAGCCAGAAGGCGCATCTCGCGCAGGACGGGACGTAAGAAGGCGGCACGGCCGAAAGCAAAGGCCGCCGCCGCGCAGGCAGGTGCACGGCGGCGGTTTGAGGAGCAACCAGGAGGATGTCTCTGGGAGGAAGCGGGGCCTACCGCCGGTTCAACCGACGATCTGCTGCCACTGCGTCTCCTTGGCCTGACGGGCCGCCTTGAGCGCGCCCTTGGCCACAAATTCTTTGTACCCGTCGCCCACGACATGGACCCGGGGGGCCTCGAAGCCTTCCTCGGTCAAGAGCCGCTGAAGTTCCTTGTCGAGGTTCCGGATACGGCTGCCGCCACCGGTGAGGACGATGTTCTCAAGCAGCTCCGCCACCGTGTCCGGATTCGCCCGGACGATCAGCGTCTTCACCGCCTCGTAGATCTCCATCAGCAGGGCTTCCGTCGCCGCGCCGATCTGGGCGGTCACGTCGAGCTTGCGCATCTTGCCGCCGACGATGACGGAGACGACCACGGGGTTCTCGGCCTTGCCGACGTAGGAGTGCTTCTCCTTGATCTCGCGGATCTTGAGGTTGGAGAGCTGCACGTCGGGGTAGGTCTTGCGGATGCCCTCGTCGATCAAGGCATCCACCTTGTCGCCGGCGAACGCGAAGCTGATCTGGTCCTCGGCCGTCGGGTAGTATCCCTGGACCATGCAGACGTCCGTGGTCCCGCCGCCGATGTCCACGAAGAGGGAGTTGCTGACGGGATCCACGTAGCCTTCCTGGCCGAGGCGCGACTCGTCGCGGTAGCCGAGGGCGGCGAGGAAGGGCTCGGGAACGAGAAGGACCCGGTCGAAGACGCCGTTCACGGCCTGGCGGAGATTCTCACGGGCGGCGCGCTCGGCGTTGGCCGGCATGCCGATCACGGCGCGGATCTCGGTGCCCGTCTCGCTCGCGATCTGCGAACGGATGTGCTGGGCGAAGTCGCGGGAGGCGGCGACGTCGTTGATGACGCCGTCGATCATCGGCTGCACCAGGCGCAGGTGCATGCGGTACTTCAGGGCTTCCTCGCCGAAGAAGGTGCGGCCTTCGCCGGGCAGGATGCCGTCGACGATCCCGTCCTTGGCATAGCCGACGACGGTGGGCACGACCGTGGTCGCGATCCCGTCCGTTCCGGGCTTCACCACCTGGATGCAGGACTTGTTGGTTCCCCAGTCGAAACCGACGAGGACGGTGGACACGGCGGTCGGCCTGCGGGCCGGCTCTGCCATGGCCGGGGTGATGCCGCGTCCGTTGACGGCGGCCTTGCGATCCGTCGACTCCACCGACGGCATGAGGGTGCTGCTGCGCATATGTTTCCTGGTGTTGACCGAGTTGCTCTGGTTGGCGCCGGCGGCCTGTGTCGCCGGTCTGCCGGTACTTCTGGTTGCTGGTTACAGGCGAAGAGGGTCAGGCCGGTTGCAGGCCGGGTCCGGTTTCGGAACCCTGGTCCCGCAGGATCGAGTCGATCATCCCCGGGATGTCGTCGAAGCGGACGCGCGGCCGGGACGGCGAAGTGGTTTGGGGCCGCTCGACCGTGGGGGCCTTTGCTGTCGTGTTGCGCGCCGGGTTGGCGACCGCTCCTAGGGCGCGCACATCGTTGCGGACGGCCTCGCGGACTTCCTCCGCGACCATGAAGCAGAGCTTCGGGAGGATGTGTTCCTCGAGTTGGCTGGTGACGATACGTTGGACGAAGAACGCGTCGTCCACACGGCGTTGTTCATCACGGAACATCGACTCCAACCGCGCCCTCCGGTTCACCCCGGTCGCGGCTGGCAGCCGCGACCATTCGGCGATCTCCGCCGGCAGGATGTGTTGGAGGAGTTCGTTGGATTCCTCGTGGCGGCCGTTCTTCCGGAGGATGCAGGCCTCCCGGAAGTCCTCCACGATTTTGGTCCACAGCTGTTCTGGCTGTCCGCTGGTGCTCATGCTTCGAATCCCTTGTGCGGAAGGGTTGAAGCAGCAGGGGTGCCAGTGCGTTGGAGAGCCCGTTTTACAGGGGTTTCGAGGGTGTCCGCCGATTTCCGTGGCAACTCCTGCCGGGTCGGACGGAATTCCTGGCGGCGACCTTTGCCGGTCGGCGGAATCAGCTGCCGAAGCGGGCGAGGATCCGGTTCACCACGCGCTGAGGATCCTGGAGGAAGATCTCACGCAGCAGGGTCTCCACTCCGGCCGCCCGCGGTTCCTCAAGCCTGCGTGACTGCAGGAAGGCAGCCCCGAACGCGAGCACCACCAGCCCGAAGAACACCGAGTAGCGGTTCCAGTCCAAGCCGAACCGGACTCCGCCTCCATCGCCCACGAGGTCGATCACCAAACCCCACAGCATCGGAGAGAGACCCAGTGTCACCTGCCAGACGACCGTGTAGAGGGCGAAGAAGTGGTTCCGGCCCATCTGCGGCACGATGGCCATGGCGAGCCGGTTGTTGGCCGCGGAGAAGAGGGCGTTCAGCAATCCCAGGGGAAGGATGAGGGCGAGGACCCAACCGGCCCCCGGTTCCATGACCCGCCCCGCCAACAGGAACCATCCGCCGCAGACGACCAGTCCAGTCAATGTGATGAAGCCGAAGGCCGGCTTGCTGCCATGCAGGTCCAGTCGGCGTCCGCCGAACCACATCGCCCCGAGGCCTCCTAGGAACTGCACCGACATCAACGCGAGGATCGTGCCGTCGCCGAGGTTCGAGCCGGCCTTGAGGAAGGCGACAATGAAGGTGGTCAGGCCGCCGTAGGCCAGCGACCAGATCGCGTCGAGTTCCAACAGACGCCGGAACGGCGGATGCGCGGCCAACTCCAACCAAGGTACTCCGCGGCGCCGGTTGTCTTCACCGGGAGGCACCGGCGCGTCGGGCATCCTCCTCAGGAACCGCAGGCTGAGCGCACCCATGGTGGCGCTGAACAGGAACGCGAGCGCGAATTGCCAATCCCTCGGCGGAACCGGAAGGACCGAACCGGCGCCGAACAGCAACGCGATCACGAGGAAACAGGCGAAGCTCGCGCTGTTCATGAACACCTGGTCCCGGGCCAGGTATCTGCCGCGGCTTTCGATCGGCACCAGGCCGGTGATCCAGGGAAGCCAGGCGCACGAAGAGATCCCGCGGGAGAGGTTGAAGCAGAACAGCAGCATCAGCATCAGGACCAGCCGTGCAGCCGGAGAAAGCAGACCGCCCGACAACGGTACCAACGCCATGAGGAAGATGAACACCACGCGAGTGGTCCACCCGCCGATCACGAACCTCCGATAGCCCACCCGGTCGATGTGGTTGGCCGCCGGGATCTGCGAGATCGTCAACAGCGGCATCATGCCGGTCACGATGCCCAGCACCGTCGCCGATGCCCCAAGCGTCTTGGCGTACAGCACCATCGGCCCAGCGAGGACCACCTGAAAGGACAGGGCGTTGAAGGCCGAGAACCAGTAGGCGGGACGGAGGTCGGGGACGGCAGGGGCGTCGGGTCGGTCGGGTTTCACCGGACACCCGAGCCTGTGTCCGGGGTGCTATTCGTCAAGTTTCCCGCCAGCAAAGGTGCAATCGCCTTCTCCAGATCCTGACGGCGCATCCGGCCGATGAACCGCGACTGGATCATGCCTTCCCGGTCGATGATGAAGGTCTGGGGCAGGGAAACGCTGCCGAACTGCTCTATCGCTGTCAGGTCGGCGTAGTACACGGGGTAGGGGATCCGGTGGGCCTTCACGAAAGGCGGCACGGTTTCACGGGCGCCGTCCTCGGCGGCGACTCCGACCACTACGACACCGTTCGTCGCCTGGGCTTCGTGGAAACGGATCAGGTCCGGTGTTTCCCGGACGCACGGGATGCAATAGGTTGCCCAGAGATTCATTACCACGATCCGGCCCTTGAAGTCCGTCAACTTGGCGGTGCGTCCATCGAGGCCCACCAACTCCCAGTCTGGAGAAGGTGCAGGGCGGGTCGGCAAACGCATCGGAGGCGAATCGGCGGGCTGCATCAGCCACCCCACCGCCATCGCCGTGAAAAGGGCGATGAAGGGGCCGGCGAAGGAACGTCCCGACTTCATGCGGCCATCCTAGTCTTCGGTGCGGCTGGGGCAACGGCGCAACAAGTATCCTGTTGCCCGGAAGCGTGGACGTTCCTAACCTGTTTGGACCTCGTTTGCGCGGGTAGCTCAATTGGATAGAGCGTCGGTCTCCGAAGCCGAAGGTTGTGGGTTCGACCCCCGCCCCGCGCACCATCTTCGGGGTGTTTCCCTCCCCTAGCTGCCGTTCACCGGGTGTGAGGTTGCTTCGAATTCTCTGAGAAAGAGCGTTAGGGCGAACCGATTAGGAATTCCCCCGCGGTTGAAGGAAGCGCGCGAGCGTCATGGAGTGCGCGAGTCCGCTCGCGCTTTTGGAGAGACACGGATTTGCCCAGACACACCCGAATCCCTCCCGGGCACAACATCCTCAAAGCGCGCTGCGTCCGATGGAGGTCATTCCTGCCAGCGGGTTTGGATAGAGTGGCGCGTTTCCAGATGCCTTTTCGCCGTCCCGGCGGCGTCCGCGTTTGACTTTGCCGGGGGCGCTTCCTTAACTCACCGCCACTTCTACCCGGGGAACCGTTCACATCAGTGCGCGGTCTCCGGATATTCAAAGGGACACTGTGGCCGCCAAAGACGATTTTCTGCTCGATACGATGCTCGACATGGGTCTGGTGACCCGTGAGGCGGTCGACGAGGTCCGCCCCGAAGCCGAGGCGGCTGGAGAAGGGCTCGTGGACACGCTTATCAAGACCAGCCGGCTCGAACCGGCACTGGTGGTGATGGCCAAGTCCACCTACTTCGGCGTCGAGTCGGTGAACCTTTCGGAAACTAAGCTTTCCGACGAGGTTTTGGCGGCCGTGCCCCGTCACGTTGCCCGCAAGTACAACGCCGTTCCGGTGGCTTCCCAGGATGGCACCGTGGTCGTGGCCCTGTCGGACCCGTCGGACATCGAAGCCATCGACGGACTCCAGATCGCGTTGGGCAAGACGCTGGAGTACCGGGTGACCAGCGAGGACGACCTCAAGGCCGCCCTCGACAAGTACTACGGCGGTGGCGGCGGCGGGATCGGCGGCGGCCGCGGCGATTCCGAGATCGCCAAGATGATCCAGGACATCACCGAGGGTGAGGTCGAGGTCGCGGCGCTTTCCGGCAACGTCAATGCCGACAACGAGGCCGTCGATGCCGATGCGCCGATCATCAAGCTGGTCAACCAGATCATCGTCGACGCCTTCAAGCTGCGCGCTTCCGACATCCATCTGGAGCCGATGGCCAAGCGTTTCCGCCTGCGTTACCGCATCGACGGCATGATGACGGAGATGCGGGACATCCCGAAGCGGCTTCAGCCGTCGGTGATCGCGCGCCTCAAGATCGCGTCGGGAATGAGCATCGCCGAGCGACGGATCCCGCAGGACGGACGTATCCAGACCAACGTCGGAGGCAAGGTCATCGACCTCCGTGTGAACGTGATTCCCTGTTCCCATGGCGAATCGGTCGTCATGCGTATCTTGGACAAGTCCGGCCTCCGATTGGGTCTCGCGGAACTCGGCTTCATGGCCGACGACCAGGCGACCTTCGAACGGTTGATCGCCTTGCCCGACGGTATCCTCTTGGTCACCGGCCCGACCGGTTCCGGCAAGACCACGACGCTCTACAGCTGTCTCAACTACATCAACCGGCCGGACCGCAAGATCATCACGGTCGAGGACCCGGTGGAGTACATGCTCGCGGGCATCAACCAGGTGCAGGTGCACGAGCACATCGGCTTCACTTTCGCGTCGGCGCTGCGCTCGATGCTCCGCCAGTCGCCCAACGTGATCATGCTGGGGGAAATCCGCGATCTGGAGACCGCGTCGATCGCGATCAACGCTTCCCTCACCGGTCACCTGGTCTTCTCCACGCTGCACACCAACGACGCCCCGGCGGCGGTGGCCCGTCTCATCGACATCGGCGTGAAGCCCTTCCTTGTGGCTTCCGCCGCCCGATGCCTCATGGCCCAACGTCTGGTCCGTAAGGTCTGCAAGAAGTGCGCGGCCCCGCATGCGTTGACCGAGGTCGAGATCAGCGGCCTCGGCCTCACGCCGGAACAGGTCGCCAACGCCACAGCCCGCCGCGGCAAGGGCTGCCCTGAGTGCAACAAGACCGGCTGCAAGGGCCGGTTCGGCATCTTCGAGATCTTCATCATCAACGACGAGGCGCGGAAGCTGATCTACGACAAGGTGCCGTCGAACGTCCTTCGGGTGAAGGCCCGGGAGATGGGCATGAGAACCCTGCGTGAAGACGGTATCCGAAAGGTGATCGGTGGTGTCACCACGGCGGACGAAGTGATCCGAGCGACCGTGTCCGAGCATTGAACCTATGGCCCTGCACCTGCTTGTTGTAGAGTTCCATCCGGTGTCCCTGACCCATTAACTCCCGATTTCCCCCTCATGTCCTACCAGATGTCCGATTTGTTGCAGTTGATGGTGTCCGAAGGTGGCGCCGACCTGCATATCCGCGTTGGAATCCCGCCGGTCATCCGAATCCACGGCATCCTGCAGCGTGTGGATGGTCCTCCGTGCAAGCCGGAGGACACCGAGGAGCTGATGCGCTCGATCACCTCGGAGGAGCACATCCAGCAGATCCGCGAAAAGGGCGGTGCAGACTTCGGGTTCGCGTTCGGCGAACTGGCCCGTTTCCGCGTGAGCGCCTTCAAGGAGAAGGGGAATTTCGCCCTGGTTCTCCGGCAGATCCCCTCGAAGCTGCTCACCATGGAGCAGATCGGAATCCCGGCTACGGTCAGGGACCTCCTCAACAAGCCGCGCGGTCTGATCCTTGTCACCGGTCCCACCGGCTCGGGCAAGACCACCACGCTGGCGTCGATGCTGAACATCATCAACGAGGAGCGCGACGAAGCCCACATCATCACCATCGAGGACCCGATCGAGTACTACCACAAGCACAAGAAGGCGGTGGTGACGCAGCGGGAGGTGAATGTCGACGTGCCGTCCTTCGCCGAGGCACTGCGCCGGGCGCTGCGTCAGGATCCCGACATCATCCTGGTCGGCGAGCTCCGCGACCTCGAGACGATGGAAGCTGCTATTGCTGCGGCCGAAACGGGTCACTTGGTCTTCGGCACCCTGCACACCACCGGTGCTGCGAAGACGATCGACCGTATCGTCAACGCCTTCCCGCAGAACCAGCAGGAGCAGATCCGCATCCAGCTTTCGACCGTGCTCCAGGCGGTGATCTCCCAGCTCCTCGTGCCGCGCCATGACAAGCCCGGCCGGGTCGCCGTCTTCGAGATCATGATCAACACCCCGTCCGTGGGCGCCCTGATCCGCGACAACAAGACCTTCCGAATCCAGTCGGACATCCAGACCGGAGCCAAGTACGGCATGGTCACCCTGGATTCCTTCCTGCTCGACAAGTGGCAGGCCGGACTGATCGCGGAGGAGGAAGTCATCACCAAGTCCCAGGATCCGACGACGATCCTGCAGAAGCTTTCCGAACTGAAAGCCCTCCAGGCCGAGACCCGGGCCGGCGGGCGGAACTGAGTCCACTCCCCAACCGCTCCACGACCATGGCCGAAGCCATCTCCCATCCGCTGCTTGCCCTCATCCGCGAACGGGGACTCCTCGACGATCTCCAGAGCGAGGAGATCAGCCAGGAAGTCCAGCGTAGCGGGAAGCCGGTGGCCCAAGTGGTGCAGGACTACGGGTTGCTCGACCTGGACTCGATCCTCCAGATCATCGCCGACCATCTCGGAACGATGGTGATGACCATCGAGCAGGACCAGTTGACCCCGGAGGTGATTGCCGCGGTACCGACCGAGACGGCGCGGATGTATCAGGTGGTTCCATTGGCCCTTTAC